>JBIKKO010000030.1:0-26975 GCA_044360315.1 Oligoflexales bacterium | reverse complement strand
GCTAAGCTTGAATAGGCGAGAGGATAGCCATACGCTTCGCAAGCATGTCGTGGGGTGATTTTTCATCCAGGCATTCAATATATATCTCAAGTAGCTATCAGAAGGCCGAAGCGTGCTGAATAGTTACTGATTTTCTTTACCTCGGATCACCATTTTTATCATGCCAACATCATAAAATATTGTAAGCGACCATTTCAGTCTGTCGAGGAAATGAACGAAGAGATGGTCAAACGCTGGAACGCCGTCGTAACTCCAGGCGACACGGTTTATTACCTGGGTGATTTTAGTCTGGCAAGGCGGTCGGTAGAACTATTCGTTCCACGTCTCAATGGCGGAAAGTATTTTATCATGGGCAATCACGATGTCTGCCATCCTTGCCATAAGAAAAAGGCCGAAGGTGCTTTGCAGATATACCAGGACGTTGGGTTTAAAATAATCGGACTTGAGACGGTTATCGAGATTGGTGGAGAAAAGGTGCTACTTCACCATATGCCATATCAATCGAGCGGGAATTCGGATGGGTATTCTCAGGAACCCAAGCATCTCAAGTATCGCCCAAAGGACGAGGGGATGTGGTTTTTACATGGTCACGAGCATGAGAAATGGAAAACCAAAGGACGAATGATAAACATCGGTGTGGATGTTTGGGATTTTTGTCCGGTTCCAATTTCGGAAATTGAAAATATCATGCGATTGAAACCACCTGGATCGGACGGCGATCAAACTTAACTCGGCTGACTTGGTGGTGGTTAACAGGTGGGTCAATGGTTCACCAGCTCTAATCAGGCAATTCAGGAAAACCTGATACAAACCGTTTTTCAAAATGTGACAAAAAATCTCAAGCCCTTGTTACAGGACTTGGGATCTTTTATTCGATTCAATTCGGGATTCGTCCCAGTAAATCGTCCCAATTTGGTTTCCGCAGGCGCTAACCAGCGGAAATCAAGGGATTCCCTACATCATCCCGCCCATGCCGCCCATGCCGCCCATACCACCGGCCGCAGGAGCATCTTCCTTATCTTTTGGCTTGTCAGCGATCATGGCTTCAGTTGTGAGAAGCAGACCGGCAACTGATGCCGCGTTGATAAGAGCCGTTTTGGTAACCTTAGTTGGGTCAATGACTCCAGCCTTGTAGAGGTCTTCATAGGTTTCTGTGAGGGCGTTAAAGCCTTCGCCACCAGTTGTTTTCTTGACTTTGTCAACAACCACAGCTGGTTCGAGGCCTGCGTTCAGGGCGATTTGACGAAGAGGTTCTTCGATCGCTCGGCGGAGGATGGATACGCCAAACATTTGCTCGGAAGAAAGCTTGATTTTGTCCAAAGCATGTTGTGCACGGATCAACGCTGTTCCACCGCCCGGTACGATCCCGCTTTCTACAGCGGCTCGTGTTGAGTTGAGGGCGTCTTCAACGCGTGCTTTCTTCTCTTTCATTTCTGTTTCTGTTGCAGCACCAACTTTAACAACTGCGACGCCGCCAACAAGTTTAGCGAGGCGCTCTTGTAGTTTTTCGCGGTCATAGTCGGAGGTCGTTGTTTCGATCTCAGCGCGGATTTGTTTGACGCGCGCTTCAATCTTGGACTTGTTGCCTTGGCCATCAACGATGGTTGTGTTGTCTTTGGAAACCGAAACGCGCTTGGCGCGGCCTAGTTGCTCAATAGTCACGGCTTCAAGTTTGTGTCCTAGATCTTCGGAAACAACTGTGCCGCCCGTTAGTGTCGCAATGTCTTCTAGCATAGCTTTGCGACGGTCACCGAAGCCTGGAGCCTTGACAGCCACGCACTTTAACGTGCCGCGGAGACGGTTAACGACAAGAGTTGCAAGAGCTTCGCCGTCAAGGTCCTCAGCGATGATCATGAAGGGGCGGCCAGTTTGAGCGATTTTCTCGAGGATAGGTAAAAGCTCTTTCATGTTGCTGATCTTTTTCTCGTTGATAAGGATCAAGCAATCATCGTAGTTAGCTTCCATACGTTCTGCATCGGTCACGAAGTATGGGGAAAGGTAGCCGCGGTCAAACTGCATACCTTCGGTGAAGTCAAGCGTTGTCTCCATTCCTTTTGCTTCGTCAACTGTGATCACGCCGTCACGGCCAACCTTGTCCATCGCTTCGGCAAGAATTTTTCCAATTTCCATATCGTTATTGGCAGAGATTGCGCCAACCTGTGCGATTTCGTCGCGGTTTTTCGTTGGACGACTGATTTTGTCAAGTTCAGCTATGAGAGCCTGAACAGCAGTGTCAATTCCGCGCTTCAGTTCCATAGGGTTGTGCGCAGCGCTAACAAGTTTTGCGCCTTCGCGGTAGATGGCTTGTGCAAGAACTGTCGCTGTAGTTGTTCCGTCACCTGCGATATCGCTGGTTTTCGAAGCAACTTCCTTCACCATCTGAGCGCCCATGTTTTCAAAACGATCTTCTAGTTCAATTTCTTTGGCCACGGAAACACCATCTTTAGTAATCGTTGGGGAGCCGAAGCTCTTTTCGATCACCACATTTCGGCCTTTTGGACCTAGTGTTACTTTAACAGCGTCTGCTAGCGTGTTTACGCCTTTTAGAATTTTACGGCGTGAGTCTTCACCAAAATTAATGACTTTTGCTGACATGGATATTGTCTCCTAGCTTAAATAAGTTTGTTGCTTAATGTTTTTTTAATCTTAATCACTCAATGATGCCCAGGATGTCGCCTTCGGTAAGAATCAGATGCTCCGCGCCATCCATCTTAACTTCTGAGCCTGAGTATTTGCTGAATAGAACACGGTCGCCGGCTTTGACTTCAAGTTTGCGAACGGTGCCGTTGTCAAGAACCTTGCCGTTGCCTACAGCAACTACTTTCCCTTCCATCGGTTTTTCTTTCGCGTTGTCGGGGATGATGATTCCACCAACGGTTTTCTCTTCTCCCTCGAGTCGTTTTACCAAGATACGGTCGTGTAATGGTCTGATTTTCATTTCCAAGTTTCCTCTCTTTAAATCGAAAATCGTTAATAAGTTAACGGTGTAAATAACTTGGCTTCCAAAGTAATGCTGGGGCGGAAGTTGTCAAGTGGCTATGAAAAATTTTTTTTAAAGTCCCGATCTGGGTTTGGGTGGTGGGCGGGAAAAGCCTGGGGTTCAGGTGGTCTGCCGTGTTTGGGGGGATTAAATGAGGTCCGAGATTTTAATGACTTTTGTTGAGAAAATTAAACTTTAAGCAGTTTGCGACCATCGGTGTTGACTGTTTTGCGGGCAATATACAGGGGTTCCCCCCATGAGCTGATGATTTCTCGCACAAAGTACGATCGAGCCCGGATCGGTGTTGTATGCTCGTCAAAGTCCATCTCTAGGTTTGGACGGTCGGAGTCTTTGGTTAAGACAAGCAGTGTCAGCTTGAAAATATCTTGTCGGTCGTCTTGGGCAAGATAGACCTGTTCGACCTCATTCCATGCTAGGCGGTGGGATCTGAAAAGGGTCACCAATTCAATACCGTGTTTGGTCACGCTAACATGGCGCAGGCCTTTAATGTAGCTTAGGATGAAGCCGATGCATGGAGCGACGACGAACAATGTAAACGATGTTGTGATGATCGATGGATCATTTAGTGCTGGGAATTTATGAGCAAGGCGAGCAAGGATCATAAACACAATACAGCCGGTTAATCCTACTGCTACGGAGCGAATGAACTTTCTTTGAAAGGCAATAAACCGTTTTCCACCACCAGGTAGGCTGTCCGTAAAATAGAAGTTTTCGCGGTCTTCGGCTTGTTTTCGGCTGATGTATTGCAATAGATCGTTATCATCTTGATCAATCTTGGAGATCTGATCCCAGATTTTTGATTCCATCTGAAAGCGCCCAGCGACTTCGTAAAGGCGCGCGCGAAGTTTTAAAGCTTCGATATTTCTTGGGCCCATCGATAACAGAGCGTCGAGCGCACTGTGCGCTTGTGAAAGGTCGCCTGCCTCGGCGATGTTTTGAATTTCTGCAACGTTTTTCATATATAGGGGATCGGCGTGATTCCAATAAACTTAAGTACGCTGGTGTCGCCCCTACCCGTGACATTTTTCTGTTTTCATGTTTAAAGTCGGCGATTTACGATTTAAAAAGGGTGCGTTCAGTGGTGACCGCTATCGAATGTGGGCTTTGCCTAAGCTGCGGCGGTTTATTTGTGCTTAGATCCCGCGTAGGAGTCTTCAGTTTTTTAATTAAATAGCTGATTTTATTAATTTAATTATGAATATCGTGGCGATGACTGCGCTTGTTCATGCTCCCCGTCTGGCTTAGAGATTATTATAATATTTAAAATTGCAATAGAATGTGCTAAGGTTCGGCCGCCTGGTGATAATATTTTAACCACCCCTAGAGCCATCTTAGTGAGCGTCCATGGATCTTCAAGACTACTCATTCGATAAAATTGAGCCATTGACTCAATGCGGCGCTGAAGGTTTGCAATTTAAACCGGATGAGAGGCTTTGCGTGCCTGAGATCCTTGCGCCAGCCGGAGGGCGAGAGCAGTTTTTTGCTGCTTTAAACGCAGGTGCGGATGCCGTTTTTCTTGGTCTAAATCAATTTAACGCCCGTGCGCGAGCCGAAAATTTTTCCCTTGATGACTTGCATAGCCTTGTCCCTCTTGCACACCGCTACGGGATGAAGGTCCTCGTGACGTTAAATATTTTGATTAAGGACGTGGAACTAAATGACCTCGTTGAAACGTTAGCAGGGTTAGAACGCCTATGTGTGGATGCTATTATTGTGCAGGATTTAGGCGTAGCCAAAATTGTCCGCGACTATTTTCCGGCAATCAGGCTGCACGCATCGACTCAAATGGCTGTACATAATTTGTCAGGAGTTCAAGAGGCCTTGAGGTTCGGCTTTAAAAGAGTCGTATTGGCCCGTGAACTCACATCTGAGGAGATTAGGCGGATTAGACGTGCGGTTTCAAAAGAAGAGGTCGAGCTTGAGGTTTTCTGTCATGGAAGCCTCTGCTACAGCTACAGTGGTTTGTGCTTTTTTAGTGGTGCATCTGATGCTCGTAGCGGAAATCGCGGGGAGTGTGCTTACACCTGTAGGGAGCCATATAAGGTTGTCAGTGAACCTGGCCATGGATTTCTGTTTTCCATGAGAGACCTTGATACAGCTAATCAATTAGATCAAATGATTGCAGCGGGTGTCGATACTTTGAAGATTGAGGGGCGCAAGAAAGACGCTCAATATGTGGCTAGTGTGGTTCGACTCTATCGGAAAAAACTTGATCAACTGTTTGGTCGATCGACCTTAAGAGATAGTGCGCCACCGTTGGCACGAGATGTTTTGCCCTCAGAGGTGGAAATTCGTAAAGATTTGCAGTTGTCATTTCAACGCAAAACCACAAGCTTTTTCATTGAAGGGCGTTACCACGAAAACGTCATTGATTTGAATAATCCGACCCACTACGGGGTGAAGGTTGGGACTGTAAAATCAGTGGCAAGCAATTGGGTGGGTGTCTTATTAGAGGATGATGTCGAGCGTTACGACGGTTTAAAAATAGTCGCCAGTGAGCAATTGTATCATGCTAAACCCCAACACGGTGAAGCCGTTCAGGGGGATGATTCGAGGCTTAGGCTGCGCTACGATAACCGTGAGGTTTCATTTTCACTGAGAGCAATGATGCTTCGGGGTCGAAGCATCGTCGCGGCCTCGCGAGGTATGATTGTTGATATCGAGATACCAGACGGAGCGGTCGCGCCGCAGGTGGGAGATGCTGTATTCAAGGCGCGCAGTGACTCCCTACGCCGGCGTATTGAAAAACTAATAGGCCCGCCTGTAGACGCAAGGTTACGGCCTATGACGCCTGTAAAAGCGTTGATTGCGGTGGTGTCAAAGCCGGGTGATGGGCACTTGCTTGATGTAAAGCTGACATTTCAAGGTGAGATCATTGCGGCTCATGAGTATGACCTTGGTGTGTGCGAGGAGCGCAATAAAGGTGACCTTGAAAGTGATCTCAGTGATGTGTTTCATATATTTGGTGACGAGGGGGTCTATGTAAACGAGTTTACTTATAGGCTTGAGAGAAATTATTTTATTCCCAAACGCTTCCTTAAAGAGGTGAAGCGCGCGCTTGAGCCTAATCTTAACTTCGCCATCCAGGCCGTGTGTAATCGTCACCGAACGGAGGCTTTGGAGAACTTAGCAGCAAGTGTAAAGGGGCTGTCGCCGGTATCTTGCTCACGGTACACGTTTAAAATTGACAGGATTGAGTATCTTGATTGGATTGCCGATCTTGCGCTCCAAAATGGAGATGTCAGAGAGCTTATTTTTGAGCCCAAACGCATGTTTCTGCCGGGTGTTCGGCCCGAAATGTTTATTGAGCCGCTCAAGAGATTTGTCGATCAAACATCGATGACTGTGCGCCTGGCCCTTCCTACGGTGGTTCGAGCTTGGGACGAACCGGTATTGAAGGTTTGGTTCAAGGCGGCTTTTGATGCAGGTTTCACTTGTTATGAAGTGGGAAATCTCGGAGCTACGGGATTGCTTCGTCATTGGGAGTTGCCTCTGACCAATGTGACGAGTGATTTTACTCTTTATAGCCTTAATGGTTTGGCAGCGCAGTTTTGGGTTGAGCAAGAGATGAAAGCCTTGACTCTTAGCATTGAAGACGATGCTGAAAATTTAGCATCTTTACTAAAGCGCTGGCCCGAAGGTGCTGAGCCAATTGCAATCCTTTACAAGGACACTCCTCTATTCGTTGCCGAAGCATGTTCTTTAACCGCATTACATAATGGGTGTCCAAGTAGCGCTGTGTGTGGTTATCGTACCCTAGAAATCGAGAATAAAAAAGGCGAGAGGTTTTTCGTAGGTCATGAAGGGTGTAAGTCGATTGTGTTTGGTCAAGCCGCATATTCAATTGCGCACGCAAAAGCTGAACTCATGGCGATGGGTGTGGCTAACTTTAGAATTGATTTTTTGACGCGTTCATACGATGACTCAGCACTTAAAGCCATTGCCATGGCCTGCTTTGAAGGCCGCCCTATTGATGGCACGCATTCGGCAAATTTCTATGGGCGTTTGAAATGATGTCCAAAGATCTAAACGTTATCTGCGACATGATTGACAATCGGGGCTGGACCCCAGGCCGGCGAGATATTGCTGATTTGTTTGCGATGTGGCAATCGCTTGATGATGATCGTCGTGAAATTATGAAGAAGCGTCTGGCAAACATTGATGCTCCTTCGGTGGCGCGAAGCATTTCGTTACTGCCTAACTTAGACACGCGAACTCGTGGTGATTTGGTGAGGCCTTTGCTAAAAGCTTACTGCAAATCACAGGGAAAAGGTGTTGTCGATTGGCTGGATTTCCCAAAATCATGCCTTCAAGACTCGGATGCTCGGGTGAGAAAGTCAGCGATCCAGGCGTTGGGTGCGTCCTGGGAGTCAGTACCAACAGTCTGTAAAGTTCTAGTCGTAGACTTGATGATTGATGGTTTGCGGAAGGCGACTGATTCAAGTGAGCGCAAGGCTCTCGTTGACGCTCTTGGAAAAAGCGGTTTGGCGCAGGCTAAGGCTGCATTGGACGGATTGGGTGACATCGGGACATCTCGGGCTATTTTGATTCTGGAGCGTGATCTGGCGCGCACTGTGCCTGTCGCGAGTGAGGGAGAGTTAGATCCGAGCGGTCTGAGGGGACTTGGTTTCGTTTGCTGGTTTACAAATGGATTGGAGCATTTAGCGCGCAGGGGGGGCATATTTCTAGGAGCCGACGTAAAGCAGCCTGGTGTGTTAACAGCCAGTCGTGACGTAACTTGGAAAGATCTCTGTAGCAATGGTTTGTGGCGAGAGGCAGGTGTGGTCATTGCAATGAATGTCGATGGATCACCGCAAGAATTGGCTAAGATTCTTGCCGCTAAAGGTGCAGATATACGTCGTTCAACAGGATTGTCCGATGATGGTAAGGTTCGTATCCGATTAGGCCGCAGTTTAGGCAGGTCACGATCATTCATCTGGGAGTTTGCTGTAGCATGTTCCGCAGAGAGATCTGGGATGATCAATGATGGCCGTGCGCCCCACTGGGAGGTTCGCGTCCTGGGTCGCGACGCGGTTTTGGTGCCGGTTGGCTGGAAGGATCATCGGTTTTCGTGGCGGGACACGGCGGTTGAGGGGGCTAGTGACCCAACTATAGCAACAGCTTTGGTCGAAGTCGCCGATATCAAGTCAAACGATAGTATTTGGGATCCGTTTTGCGGAGGCGGAACGGAGCTAATCATAGCAAAAAAACGATTTCCGTCGCTTGTTACGTTGGGTACAGATATCAATCCGTCTGCAGTTCTCGCCGCTCAAGCAGCAGCCGATCGCTGCCAGGTGTCAGCAAAGTTTTTGTCAAAAAACTGTTTTGATGTGCAAGGTCAAAAATTTGACGTGATTCTCACCAACCCCCCATTTGGCATGCGAACCGTTCGTGGTGGGGCTCGCCCTTTGTTGGAGGACTTCTTTGTTCAAGCTAGTCGCAGTCTTAAGGCCGGCGGACGGTTTGTGATCATGTCCCATGCGCCAAGCACCTCATTGAGGTGGGCAGGTGCGAGTGGGTTAGCTTGTCAGCGGCAAATTCCGGTGAAGCTCGGTGGAATGGACTGTCAGATTCAGGTGTTTGTCCCAAGGAATTGATGCTTAGCCTCATTTGCGGCCCAGGGACAGCGGGGCCCTGAAGGTTTGGCCTGCGAAAGATGTAGTGGGACAGCTTAGGCTACTGCCAGTGGGTGTCAGGTTTTTTGACAACCTGCTAAACCTTTTAACACCGCTGTCGTCATGGGCTTGTTGAATTTATTGATGAATCTGCTGACTCGCAACTGGTCTATGACTTGCAGTTGGGCTTTTGACTGTGATGGGTGAAAACCCGTCGTGGTTCTATCTGCTGCTGATGTTGTTCAAGCTGTTGTTGAGGTGATTTTATGGCTAGTCTTCTTCTGTCCCCTTTATATCGTTCTCTTGGGCTGGTTTGCTCTCTTGGGTTGATTTCTTGTGTTACGACAAAGACACAAGAAACTACAGATCCTGTGAAGCCCGCAGTTGAAAAGGCTGCTGTTGAAGATCCGCGTCTTCTAGAGTTGCCTGAAGAACTAAGGGATGCGCACAAATATGACCCGGCGGCGACTCTTGATACGGCTACAGTTCAAGAGAGTGACTTTTTTCAAATCCGCAAATCTGTTGATGAAAACAAAGCTGCTTTAGACTCTGCATGGCGTGAGCAAGAGCAACTCGAAAATCGTGTGAAGTCAGCAAAAACTATTGAGGAGCAAAGGCGCGCTGCCGAAGCGAAGCGACAAGAGGAAGAGCTTGAGCGTAAGCGTCAGCAAGAGGTCGCAGAATTCGAGAAAAATAAGAGTAAGCGCGCAAAAGAGGCGCAAGATGCTGAAGACGCTATGAAGAAACTACCAACGATTTCAAAAGACGAAATTATGTGGCAGGGTCTTGAAGACTAGGACCTTCGTTCGTTTTGAACATTTTTATCGACTTAAAAGAAAAAAGCGCCTTCTGGCGCTTTTAAAATTTTCAACGGCATTCAAGGTTTAGCCATGCTGCCAGCTTCTCTCCAGGCTTTAGCCATCGGCAGCCTGAAGGCCGAGCAACGGCATCTGGTAATGACATCCAAGGCTCAATACACAAAAACTTGTCAGGTTTGTTTGTCCAAGTAACTAAGTGCTGCATTACGTCTTCTGGGCCTGAAGAGATTGCAAGAGTGTGAGCCTCATAATTGAGGATAATTGCCTCGCTAGATAGTTCACCAAAAATCAAACTATGGAGCTTTGGCTGCGGCATAGTCCAAGGTCCGTCTCCCAAAAAACTTCGGGCGGATTGGGGATCGCCAGCGTTTCCGTTTGAGGTTACCGGGTAGATGGTCTCAGCTGCAATCTTTGCTCTTAGGCATCCAGCTGCGACAAAATAGGGGTGCCAGCCTATGGCCACCGGCATTTTTTCGCGGGTCTTCGCTGCAAGTGTATTGTAGAGGATGTCGACGGCAACGTGAAGAGAGTTTGGGGCTAGGGTCATCTGCATCATAATTTCAAAGTCGAATGGGTAGTGTGTTTTTTTTGTTGCTTCAGTTGATCGTAAAACAAAGCGTGCCGTATGATTTGTTTTATGAGTAAGTTCCCATGAAAGCGCCCAGGAAAAACCATGAAGAGGCATCGGAAACTCGTGGTTACCGACTTGATAAAAAAGCGCGTTGCCGTTGTGCCAAACACGGCCAGCAAACGGAAATAAAAAGGGCAGACCTCCGCCTGGCCACGTGTCTGGCGTGTGTGAGGTCAGGTCTTCTGGGGCCCATAAAACATCACGGGGTTGACCTTTGCGGTCGACAAGAGTCAATTGATTGAGCAACGCTCCTCGTTCGGGCAAAATTGTAGCTTTGGCAAAACCGGATTCTAGGGTGATTTGTGACAAGTCAGATCCTCCGTTGCTGTAAGTGTCGAGCTTAGCAGAGCGCGAAGGTTTTGTAACTATGTGAGGCTAGGATGCCTCAAGTTTTGGGTTCATGGTGACAGAGAGCATATCAGGGCCTCACTGATGCTGCATTAGGGGGCCAAGGGCTAGGGACTTTCATGGTGTCATAGGTAAACGTGGTGCCAGGTTTTACATTGTTTTGGCCTTTGCGAATGAACACGATGGCGCCTTCGTGAATAGGCCACCCACGGGGAGACATTAATTTTAGCTCGGGACCAAAGTAGCCAACCACATGGCCTTTGATGAGAGACGGGTTTCCCGCATCCACGAGGCGGTCATTCATTTGGAGTCCCCAGGCGCGCCCCTTGTCGACGTAGGCCCAAGCACCTCTTATTTTTGCAGTTTGAGGTAAATCTTGACGTTTTAGGGCCTGTCCCTCAATTGCTAATTCCTTTGTCAGTCGATCTGAGAACGTTAACTCTATCTCTTTGGTTTCTGGACGTGCATTGATGGTGAGCGTTTCTGTCCAAGACCAAGGAAGTGTCTTACCAAAGACGGCGTCAGTGGCGCGAATATTCAACTTAAGATCGATCGGTAGGCCGAGTTTTAGTGGAGGTTTTTCGTAGGTGGCGCGTACAATGACTTCGCGGTTGGCGCGGCGCATCGTGTTTTTTTGGCCATAGAATCCGTGGATCGTCGTAAGCAATTCGGTTGCCAAAGGATTAATGAAGGTGACGTTCGGCATTAATTTGCTTGCAAGTATGACGCTTAGGCCCAAACGATCAATTTCGTCACGACGACGGCTGAAAGCCTCTGTGCGCAGGATTACGGCTAGGTCTTCGTTGGTGTAGGAGGGTGCTTTGAGGTCAATAGATCCAGCCAGATCTTGCAGTGTGTCGCTGAAGAATTGATTCAACGTTCCGTTTTTTAGGTTATCCTCCCAAAATGATTTGGGGAGAAGGCGATGGCTGATCGTTTTTATTGTATTACGTTGGCTATCAATAACGACCAGTGCAATGAGTTCGTGGTCGTGCAGCTTAGTCCACAGAGGAATGATCGCCAGTGGGCCGTCGCCGATCGTAGAGTTAGTGGCGAAGACAGATGCCAGTTGTCGGCGCGCTCCTTCATAATTGGGTTGTCGTGGAGCCATTACTGCTAAGTCTGCCGACTCACTTGTAACCGTCTGGATAAGTCGTAGTGATGCTTCCCGTTGCGTCTGGCGCGTGATGCGAAGGATGTCGGGATCAATGGCAAGATTTTGCCAAGGTAAGACCATGAGGCTTGGAAGAGGTGTTGTCACCTCAGCCTTGGATGTAGGTGTGGCAGCCTCGTCTGTCATCGTCGGGGAGGCCATAGCCCCTCCAGTTTCTGTTACGGCTTGCCCAAACGTGAGCCTTGCGCTCAATAAATAAGCTGTCCCAAGAAACGTGAATTTTTTTTTCATGCGATGATTCATCCAAGATCCCGAAGTTACAGGAGTCTTTAGGGTGATCGGAGCATTGTGAAAGAAACTAAAGGGGTGAGGGGTGTTGGTATAAGTTGACTTTACCAGACAAATTTATGGTATAACGAATATAGACTTGTAAGCACAGGGACCTCAGGGTAGCTTTTAGCAAAACATCAAGGAGTGGCGGTTTGCCTTTGTTAAACCCTTCTATCAAATCTTTGAGCACAGGGCTTGCCGGTTATCTTCGGGGTGCCCGCTGGATGATGGCCAGGCCTCGACTTTTGGTCCTAAGTTTAGTGCCTCTGTTGACCGGTGCTATAGGGTTTGTTGTTGGGGTGAGTCTCTTTTTTACATACGGTCACGACTGGTTAACTGAATTACTGGTCCAGTGGTTTTCAGGCTGGGAGGATGGGTGGGTGCGGCAGGTTGCCTATGGGGTAGCCAAAGTTCTGATGATGGTCAGCCTCTTTATGTCGTTTGTATTAAGTGCTGTCGTGTTGACAGCGATCGTTGCAGCCCCCGTCCATGACTACATTTCTCTTCAAGTCGAACGTGAGTTGCTTGGTGGTGAGCCATTTGGTGATATGAATTGGAGTCGTTGGTTGCAGGTCATGTTGGGAGAGGTGCTCAAGGCAATAGTCGTCGTGATGGTTCCGTTGATCATGTTTTTTATCCCTGGTGTGAACCTATTTGCAGGATTGGTAGCTGCGTTTTTGATGGGTTGGGACTTCTATGATTTTCCCTTGGCGCGGAGAGGTTGGACGTTCAAACAAAGGTTTTCATTTGTTGTTAATGAGTTTTGGACGGTTCTTGGTTTTGGGTTTTGGCTTGCAATCCCCTTTGTTCATGTGCTCTTGGTTCCTCTAGCAGCTGCTGGGGGTACCATTTTGAATCTGGAGGCTTTAGCTCGACGTGGGATTGTGACATTGCGTAGTCCTGATTCTTTGCGACAGTCGACAGTTTTTTAGCTTAGGTATAAGTAAGTTTTAACATAGTAACTAAACTTGGAGGTTTCTCATGAGTATGAATGGAATGAATGGTGAGAAGGCAAAAGCATTGGAGGCTGCAGTAGGCGCAATTGAGAAGCAGTTTGGCAAGGGATCGATCATGCGTCTTGGTAAAGACGGTTATGCTGAACCCGTAGAGGCCGTGTCAACGGGTGCCTTGTCGCTCGATATTGCCCTGGGGATTGGAGGCCTACCTAAAGGACGGATTGTTGAGGTTTATGGTCCAGAATCTAGTGGTAAGACGACGTTGACATTGCATCTTGTGGCTGAAGTCCAAAAGGCCGGTGGGGTCGCGGCGTTTGTGGATGCAGAGCATGCCCTCGATGTTGTTTATGCGAAGAAGTTAGGAGTCAACATAGACGAGCTGCTTGTGTCACAGCCTGATACTGGTGAGCAGGCTCTTGAGATTGTTGATATGCTGGTTCGTTCTGGCGCCGTTGATCTTGTGGTTGTGGACTCGGTTGCGGCACTGACTCCCAAGGCAGAAATTGAGGGTGAAATGGGGGACTCGCACATGGGTCTTCAAGCCCGATTGATGAGTCAGGCGCTTCGTAAATTGACCGGGACTATCTCGCGGTCTAATTGTTCGGTCGTGTTCATCAACCAGATTCGTATGAAGATTGGCGTGATGTTCGGTAACCCCGAGACAACGACTGGTGGTAACGCTCTTAAGTTCTATGCGAGCGTTCGCCTTGACGTGCGTAAAATTGCGTCGATCAAGCAATCGGAAGAGGATATTGTCGGTAATCGTACCCGGGTTAAGGTTGTCAAAAACAAAATGGCAGCTCCCTTTAAGCAAGCGGAATTCGATATCATGTTTGGGAAGGGGATCTCTCGTTCAGGCGATGTTCTCGATTTAGCAGTGGCCAAAGACATCGTTGCAAAAAGTGGATCTTGGTTCTCTTACAAAGAGGAGCGTATTGGCCAGGGTCGAGAAAACGCCAAAGAATTCATCGAGACCCATCCAGATATGATGAAAAAAATTGAGGCCGAGGTGTTGAAAGCTTATGGCGTCACCCGGAACAGTGGTCAGGCAGCTCCGACGGGCACAACCCAGGCGAAGTCTGAGGCGGTGGCCGCTGCAGGAGGAAAGGGTAGTGCAGCATCGTCGACGGTTGTGGCCAAAGCTCCGGCCGTAGCAGCAGCAACCAAAAAATAATTTGAGTTAAAAAAACAATGACCGATCATTATCACTGCTTTTTAAATCGGTGATAATGATCCAACGTCGGTTCGAGGCGAATCATTCTGCAGCCAACGCGCAGTAAAGCAAAAATTTAGCCAAGAGCAAGTATCCCAAGCCCTTATAATCAATACTTATCTTTAATCGTCAGCTCTTAAGTGCGACTAGTGACTTGATTTTTAGTCTTGCCTGGATTTTTGCGTCCTTTATTTGAAAGTCTTGGCCTTGCTCATAAGCCTTTTTTGGTCATAGGTGAAAGATCATTTGGTTGCTCCAAAAAATGACACGGTTAAACCAGCGATGATAAGATGCAGCCGTCCTGACTTCTCTAAGACATTAGATAAGACACCTGTGTGGAGCCTTGGGGGGCTTGACCGCTCAATGAAGAGCGCGCTAGCCTTAATAGTAACACTTTTATTTGGAGACTCTTATGCAAATGACTCGATTTCGAAACTTGTTTGGTACGTCGATGGTTCTGTTGGCAGGGTCTCTAGCCCAAGCTGTAGAGTACGACATCATGCATGATCTTGGTGATGGAATGGTGTTTTTGGCGCATGCCATTGATGAAGAACGATCTTGTAAAGATTGGGATGGAGCAAAGGTAGACTATGGTGTTTTGATCCAGGGTGTGCAGATCAGAGATGTACAAACGAGTGAAGTCTATCCGCTGTTTACTGGTATGATGTATGACGACATTGAGGCGAAACATCTGAGTTCCCTCTGTAATAGGCTAGGATTTGACAGTAGCGCTGTTGGTCACCTAGGGGCCAAGCAGGCTGATGTTGATCATGAGGGCTATGCGTGGAACGGTTCTACCGGAAGTAAGGTTGTGGCTGGTGATTTGCCTTATTTTGATAGTGGTCGCAACATTGTCATCAGTGATCTCCTCTGTTTCCAATCCTGTAAGCCTTAATGGTTTGAATCTGTCTTTGTTCTCAAGATGTGAGCCCACTCGCTCGGTGGCTTGTGCGAGTGGTTTTTTTATGATGTTCTTTAGTGATGTTTGATAATTCACGGCTTTGTTGCTCAGATTCACTCATCTGGTTTTGCCAGTGAGTGTTTTTTTTGAGTCTTTGTTGGCATTGAATAGCTTTGTCATGTGAGCATGATTTTACAGCTGTTCTGAACTTCGTGGTGTATTGTAAAAAGAAAATTTTTTATGATTTTCAATCATGAAAGTGAGAGCTTTGATTTTCCTGTTGATTCGCAGTTTAGTTCCAGGCTAGCCTACTCCATTACAGTTTAATTTGGAGGTTCTTATGCAGATGACGCGAATTCGAAATTTGTTTGCAGTGTCGATGGTTGTTTTAGCTGGGACGTTAGCTCAAGCAGAAGAGTATGACATAGTTCATGATCTTGGTGATGGAATCGAGTTCTTGGCTCATGCCGTGGAGGATACGGAGACATTTGGATTTAAAGTAACAGAACTCCATAAGGCGAGAATCAAAGATGTCATACTTGGATTCGAGTACCCGCTGTTTAGCTCAGTATATGTCCGGAATGAGATTGAAGACTTTGATGGTTTGGTGTGGCTTTGCGAGAATTTAGGCTTCGATTACTCTGCGAGTGTGGGGTCTGATGGCTTGGTAGCTACGCCACCAGACACTGAGGGTTATGCATGGATGCAGGGGAAGTTCGTGAAGTTGGCCGCTGGCTTGATGCCTGGTTACAATGATTCCAATGTGCGTACCACGCTAGTCACAGTATCTAAGTTTAATTGCTTCGGTGATTGATTAGTCAGGGCTTTGTTGCTCAGATTGACTCATCTGGTATGGCCAGTGCATGGTTTTATTTGAGCTTTGTCATTGTGTTTTAGGTCTGTGAGTCTACTCGCGCATTGTTGTGTGCGAGTGGACTTGGTATCGCAACACCAAGGGCGGTGGTCTTAGGGAAAACTTGTCCCCTTGACCGCCTGCTTGATGTCTAGGTTAGAAACGATGATAGCTGGGGATACTGGCATAGGTTTTCGTAGCAGAGCAGTCAATATGCTAAAACATCCAACCCAAGCGTAAAATATTTACAAACGGTAATCCCTTGGAAGCGTATGCTTTTGCTGAGTCTTCAAGATCCTCTTTCAGGCGTTTGTAGTCCTGGGTCTCGCGGAGTGCCGCATCGGAATCAGCGGGTGCGTTTTTAAATGAAGAGGAAAACTTTGACCCTGGCGATGTGGGGAAAAGGTATCCGACATCAAAGCCCATCGTGAAACCAGAGTCCCAAACAGAAAACCAACCAATATGCGGAGCGACGTAGTTGGCGTGGGCCGTCAGTTTGCCGTGACTTTGAACAACGAGTTTTTTGGAGTCAGCTGCCGTATACGATATGTCACGATCAAGCTCTCCTGTAATTTGGTGACGTCCCAAGGCTATGCCCGCGAAAAACGATGTTCCCATCGGAAACCAACGAAATCTTGCATCCATGTGCTGCATCATCAAGTCGACATTATTGATGCGGCGAGTCACATTGCCGTAGTTTAATGAAACTCCAAATTTACGAAAGATGATCGTCTCTAATCCGATATTCATCAGGTGAGGGACGGTGAGGGACGCAGAAGCCCCAAATAGAAAGTCCCGAGAACGTAAATCCGACGGATCTTGAGTGTTTGGATTTAAGTCGGGGTTTAGCCTTGGGTATGTGGCGTCAGCTGATTCCTCGTCAGATTCTATACCCGACGAGTTGGATTTAGGCATGTCCCCGGTGTGAAAGCTATCGTCATAGCCCTTTGGGAGTGAATCAGCGTCTTGGGTGGGGGAGGGAGTCTCAGGAGGCGGTGTTAACTCCTGCTCGTCCTGTCCAAAGCATATTGAAGAGCTATAAATCATGAAGGCGAGCAGGGATCGATGACAAGAGGGATTGACCATAGGAAAGTTTCCTTAACAGTGAGCTTCAAACGAATTGCCAGTATCTAGCTAAAATTTTAGCTGAAAACTTTCAGGGTGACAAACACCGCATCGCATGGGAATGCGAACATAAGTCAGTATGAGGAGGCAGCGCTTCCGCACCTTCATCTCTCGTGGGTGGCGACTCTTATGTTGCTGTGTATCATGATGAATACAGCCGCAAGAAAACTAACCATAACCAAAAAACTGCCCTGCAAGACACCCGCAGGTATTGGTCGAGGCATGGGCCGCAGGTGATTTGCGTTTGCGCAGAAAGACTATGTTGTTTTAGGTAGCTAAAATTAATGATAAGACGGCTGTCTAACCTTTAGTTTGGTGCGCTGGGCGGCAAGAATATCCAGTGAGGTCAGTATTTTCGTAGGCCTTGATGGCCGAAGATAAATACCTGCAGTCGTGCGACTGCCATGAGATGGAAAGTCTAGGGACTGCCAATGAATCTTGTGACTTAGCGTTAAGAATGGGAGACAATGGTGAGTTGTGGTTATCGTCGTGGTCATCATCCGAAAGGGTTCTTGATCTGGAGGCATGATGCTTGAACTTAGATTTTTGACAGAAACCGACGAAAGCACATTTCTCGCGGCGGTAAAGGAATTCAAACACCACAACCCAGACTGGATGTTTGCCTTTCATTTAGACCAGTGTAAAACGTTCGCAGAGTATTGCCATGTTTTGCGTAATCAGGCCGAGGGCAGGGACTTGAGGGGATTTGTCCCAAATTCTTATATGGGGGCTTTTATAGAGGGCAGATGCATAGGTAGGGCTTCTATTCGTCATGAACTAAATGAGGTGCTTTGCGAGAGCGGCGGTCACATTGGGTATGGTGTCATTCCAACCGAACGTGGGAAGGGCTACGCTCGGCATATCTTACGACTTTCTCTAGACTATCTGAAAGCCAAGGGACTGAATCGCGCTTTGGTTACATGTTCGGATGATAATATTGCTTCAATTCGGACCATCGAAGGTAATGGTGGTGTACTCGAGGATAAGGTGGCGTCTGATGGTTCCACGGTAATGACCCGCAGATACTGGTTTGATTTAATAAGGCGCTAATCGATCGCTAGCTTATCTAAGAACCGCCGAAAAGACCGAGCGATGTCCTGTTATCAACCTACTTTCGTGGTGATGATAGCGGCCATTTTGTGGAAATCTATAGGCAAGCGACCTGTGTCGATCATGAAGCTTAAGTAGTTTAGATTAACGATCAAGACGGTGCAGATTTTGTCTTTTTTGTCCTGGCGTAGTTTTGCAGATTATTCTGTTTTGTAATTACCTTGAATTTGATCTGCCACACGTGCTTTATGCTCTATACAGGAAGTGTGGAAATTCCTTTAAGCGACCGAGGTGATTTTGATGCGCGTTGTCAATCTATTCGCGGACCCTGATGATTGGTTTGATGACAACCTAATGCAGCCAATTCTTCAGCTGTTTCGCGCTGCTGAACACCCCAGAGACGCCTGTGTCGACATGTGGAAATTGGACTTGTCCGGTTCATTCGGTGATCGCTACACGGCTGAAATATTGCAATGGATCGATGCTGCATATACACTGTCGCTACAATTTTTTCCGAGGCTCGACGTTCTTCTTGACCGAATCATCGTGATTCCGGCGCAAGCAGACGGGGATTTGGTTCGTAGTTTAGATGGCGTGGGTGGGTTCGCATTTAAGAATGACTTGATCCTTTATATTTCGCCCAGCGTACCGAGGTGGAAGGATGCGCTTTTTCATGCGGCTATTCATGAAATCAATCATGTAGTGCGTCAGGATTTTTTTGATCCAAACGAGATGTTTCTCGAATGGATGGTCATGGAGGGAATGGCAGAAGTTTTTATAGCCGAGCAATTTCCAGCGAAGGTGCTACCAAAATGGGTCACAACTTGCCGAGACGCTGATGTCCAGCGTTTCCTTCCTCAGCTTTGCGAATTTTGGAGACAGAGCCATCATTCTATTCCACATGCTAGAGAATGGTTCTATGGGAGCGAGAGCAAAAATATCCCCAAGTGGCTCGGATATGCGACCGGATTCAAACTTGTGGGAACGATGCGTTCAAAATGTCGCAACGAAGCCTGGGACAAGTTTATTACCCGTTCAGCTTTTGACTTTATTGAGGATTTTCCCGCTCCGACGTCTTGACTGCTAAAGTTCAATCATGAATCAAGCATCGGTGGAATCATGCTGCGGGGCCCAATGTAATCAGTTGTAAAAAAGGGATTGATGATCTGGTGCTTCAAACTCGAGGTGATGCTGAATTTAAAGCCTAACTGTAAGTCGCACGGTATCGTCTAATCGATGCCGACAATGGTAGCCATAAAGCTTCATGCGCAGTTTTCGGAGCTGGGAACTAGTGTTAGGTATTGCTGACTGACTCTTGCAATGTTTTAGGTCGACCTTCGTGCGTTAGTTTAGACGTTTTAGGCACGCTTGCTATTATCTTAATCATATTAACTCCAGTCTATCGAAGGCCCATTGCCACGAAAGGAGCGAATAGTCGCACGAAGCCAAGCTGCCAGTCGGTAAACCCCAAGCTTCGATTGCCACCGGTTCCCTCACAGTGATCGGATTGTCCCGCCATGACGTTGGTTGGAGTTGCGTCAGTTGATCCGCATACATCTAAGTGTAGTAATCCACCGAGTATGTGTCCCATTTCGTGTACGTCAGGAACCTTATAACCAGAGTGATAGGTTTCCCAGTTTAACATGATGAATGGCTGCCTAAACCAGTTGAAGAACGCATAGCTTGTCTTCCATGGTGTGTCGGCTTCCCATGAGCTTTCGAAGATGTATACATTGATTGCGTTTGGGTTTTTAATCGCAGGGTCATGGCAATCATCGTAGGCTTGATACACATCGGCTCGGCGAGGCTTCTTAATCTGTGAGCCGAGATTTAAAAGATGGCACGAGCTGTTTTGGATGGCAACTTTCCGTTGGATAGAGCTTTTTTGAAAACGTACAATCTGCTGTCCCTTGGAATCACGAAAACTGGCATTCAATCGGTTGATCGACTGTTCGAAGTGGGCATCGGAAAGTAAATCGTGGATACGATGATTGGGAGCAAGTATTACAAAATTGACATTAAATGTCGGGGCTTCACCAGTAAGAACCCTGACGGTGATCGTCAGGCATGCCAAAGTCATAACCACGATTATTAGAAAAGGTTTTATAAACTGGTGAGCTAACGACATTTTTCTGTTGGCCCCATCGCCCAGAGTTTTGACGAACATCTTCGAAAACAAGGCTCAATCAATCCTCTGGTTTTTCAGCTCAACGATCAACTAAAAACTTTGAATGTGATAAACGCAGCAAGCCACGCGAGTGCAAACATATAGCCCATCATAATAAGACTCCACTTCCATCCCCCTGTTTCCCTGCGGACGGTGGCTATGGTCGCCATGCATTGCGGCGCAAAGATATACCAAGCAATCAAGGCAAACCCGGTAGCCGGCGTCCACACGGCCGTAAGTTTTTCACCTAGCGTTTTTGCCGTTTGTTCCTCATCATCAGACTGTTCTACGGCGAATACGGTTGCAAGAGCACTAACCATCACCTCCCGTGCCGCAAATCCTGGTACAAGCCCTGTTGCGATGCGCCAATCAAACCCAATGGGGCGCACGACCGGCTCGAGCAAATGACCTATTTTAGCGGCGGCGCTGTAGTAGATGGCAGGCTCGGTGGCGTCTTTAGGTGGCTTTGGATAAGTGCTCAAGAGCCAAATGGCTACGCTGATTGCCAGAATGATTGATCCGGCTCGCTTAAGAAAAGACACAACACGAAGCCACATTGTGGTTCCTACGTACCGCCAGTGGGGCCAGCGGTAGGCCGGCAACTCAAGCATAAATGGCGAATGGGCGCCGCGCTTACCGAGAACTTTCATTACGAATGCGGATAGAAAGGCGCTGGCTACCCCCGTAAAAAATAATCCAAACATCACCCATGCCTGCCGGTTGATACCGAACGGGCCGTCAACATTGGCGACAAATGCAGCGATAAGCAGCGTGTATACGGGAAGTCTTGCGCTGCAGGTTATCAGAGGTGCCACCATGATCGTCGCCAAACGATCGCGATCATCGCGAATGGTGCGCGTTGCCATGATGCCGGGAATCGCGCAGGCAAACGAGCTGAGCAGCGGCACAAAGCTTCGTCCTTGAAGACCTACCGCATACATGATTCGATCGAGCATGAAAGCCGCTCGGGCCATATAGCCAGATCCCTCCAATAGATTTATGAAAAAGAAGAGCATCATGATCTGGGGTAGAAACACTAAGACGCTGCCCACGCCTCCCAAGATTCCCTCGGTAAGCAAGTCGCGCAGTATGGATTCGGGAAGGTGATCTTGGACAGTTTGCTGAACCCAGATGATGCCTTGTTCAATGCCGTCGGCAAATGGGCTAGCCCAAGTAAAAACAGTCTGAAATAACGTGAGTAGTACCACACCCAAAATCATGCTTCCCCACACTGGATGTAGAACGACTTTGTCGATCTTCCAGGTGAGTCGATCAGCCTTAACGGCAACTTCCGTAGCCTTAGCTAGGATTTCATCAACTCGTTCAAAGCGTCGCTTCATGGACTCAGGGGTTGCTCGCTCCCAATTTGATTGCAGGCGGGCGACCGGTCCTTTGTCAGGGGGCAGTGCTTGATCAATTTTAGTCATTAGAGCTGCGACGCCGTCTCCTTTTGTGGCAATCATAGGAATAACCGTACACGCCAGCTCCCGGGCGATGGCATTGGTGTTAATCTTAATGCCGCGTCGTTGCGCCAAGTCCATCATGTTCAAGACCACAATCATGGGCAAGCCAGCAGACTTCAGCTCGAGGGCTAACCCAAGGGTTCGCTCAAGGTTTGAGGCGTCCAAGACCGCCACCACAAGGTCCGGGGCGTCGTCTCCCGTTGCTACGCCGCTGCCTGTCAGTAGATCAACCGCCACTTGTTCGTCGAGGCTGATGGGATCGAGGCTATAAGTGCCAGGCAGATCCATAAATAAAAATTGCCTTTGATTCCATATGGGGGACAATCCTGATTTTTTTTCCACCGTAACGCCTGGATAATTTGCAACCTTCTGATTGAGGCCTGTTAGTGCATTGAATAATACAGATTTTCCTGAATTGGGAGCACCTGCTAATGCGATGATGGGGTGGCGTGGTGTTGATGTCATGACTTCACCTCAGGTTTGGCTTCCACCATGACCAAAGCTGCCTCATGACGACGCAACGCCACAACCATGCCTCGCACTAATACAGCAAGAGGATCGTTCAAGATTGGTCCACCATGACGGATTTCAATCACCGATCCTGCGATAAAACCAAGCTCCAAGAGGCGTCGCGCGACGGCATCATCCGTGTGCGTGTCGATCATCTTTATTTGTAAGGGGTGGTGGTGCGGGGCGTCCAGAAGCTTGATCATCGAAGAGGGCCTTTCGTTTGCAGTGTTTCAGGGGCTCTTTGTGGTAACATAATTGAGAATCATTCTCAACATCTAAAAAGTCTGTAGTCTCGTAACCTCAGGATCTTTGCTTAGTGGTCTTGTGCGATATTTTTGCGCAGAAGATGAGGCTTCGTGGATCTATTGGCTGGAACCAGTTAGGGGGGGGAGGAGTGGATCCCTTGAGCATGACCTAACTTAAGCGTTTTCATGACTTCCTTTGTAAAGGAATCTGTGACATTTGTGGCAGGGAGATATTAAAAAATTGCCACCCCAGTAAGGGTTGGGAAACGGGGTGGCCGGACGAGTTTGATCCTGGTTTCTCTGGAACAAGGAGGCGATGCGGTGTGTTTCAATATGATAATTGCGTTTGTGATGTTGTGTTTTGTTGAGTCTTTCTGCGAGGCAAGAACTTGCACTTATGAGACTTGGAACTGGAATTCAGCCCGCAATGTCGCTGTAGGTCACAAAAAAGTTCAGACGGCGTGGACCTCGTTAACACTCGAAGAGCGCGGCACGGTCGGAGGTTGCTCGGTTTGTGCCGAAGATCAGGTGGAGGTCAAGGTGGGTGAGTTGCCCGTGTTTCGCATCTGCTCCGTTTTTAAGGAAAGAATCGAGAGAGCATTGATCATGGCTTTGCGAAGTGGCTTTCCTATTGAGAGCATTAGTGCCTACCGTGTGGGTAAATCCAAAGGTCCTCTAAATGAGATGGGCGAGCGCACGCAGTTCAGTAATCATTCATATGGAACTGCAATTGATATTAATGCGGAGCGCAACGGCCTCTACGACCGTTGTGCGCAGTTTGGTCCCCTGTGTCGTTTGCTGCGCGGTGGTGTGTATAATCCTGGTAAACCTGGAGTCATCGTTAAGGATTCAATCATTTACAAGGCGTTCAAACAGGAAGGATTAAACTGGGGCGGAGAAATCAATGGTCTCCAAAAGGACTTTATGCACTTTTCCTTAACAGGGATGTGATCGCAAGACCCTGTTGCCTGTTGGAGATCTGACGGCAGGTCCTTCTGGAAGATCGCATGCGTCTATTTTTTGCTGTTGAGGCAAATTTTACTGAGCTTTTTTGTAGAAGTATGAAAAAATGTAAAAAATCCCGTATGCTACTTCTGTACCCATGGCTGGCGGATGGTGAAACATATTTTTGTGATAGGGGGTCAAATGGGTTTTTCGTTGGATAGCGCATGGATTAATTGGTTGGTGCTTGGGTTTGTGTTACTCGGTCTAGAGATGTTTACAGGCACGTTTGTTGTCCTTTTTTTTGCGGTGAGTGCCATGCTAACCGCCGGTTTGGTATGGTTGTGCGGAATAGAAAGTGTCCCTGTGCAGGTCGTGATCTTTGCAGTTTGCGGGGGTGCGGCTTTGTTTTTATTCCGTGGGAAGCTTCGCATAGGCTTCCAGTCCAAGGCTCAAGAATTACGTTTAGATATTGGAACCTCCGTTGCGATCGAAGACGATGTTGCTCCCGGAGGGCAGACTGAAGTGCAATACCAGGGAACGCGCTGGCTTGCCGTGAACGAATCAGGGCGTATATTGATGAAAGGAACTCGCACAAAAGTATCGAGGGTCGATGGGAATAAGTTGTTATTACAGTGAAGTGAAGATGGAACAGTAACGTTATATGGAGAGGGTAAATAGTTATGATTGAGTCGCTGATTTTTTTGGCTGTTGTTGCTTTTTTTGTGTATAAAACCGTGCGTATTGTCCCGCAGCAGAGTGCGTTTGTCGTAGAGCGTTTGGGGCAATATCATAGAACTTTAAATGCAGGCATGCATATTGTAATTCCATTTGTCGACTCGATTAAATACCGACATAGTCTTAAAGAATTGGTGATCGACGTCCCGGAGCAAATTTGTATTACCCGTGACAACGTTCAGGTGAAGGTTGACGGTGTTTTATTTATCCGGGTAATGGATCCTTCAAAGGCTAGTTACGGTGTGAGTGATCACGTCGGTGCTGTGATGCAGTTAGCACAGACCACCCTGCGCAGCGAGATGGGCAAGCTTGAGCTCGATCGAACATTTGAAGAGCGAGAGTACATCAATACAAGTGTTGTGCGTGCCATAGATCCCGCCACCGACCCTTGGGGCGTGAAGGTTTTGCGTTATGAGCTGAAGTCGATTCAGCCTCCCCGCGAAATTCTCGATGCAATGGAAAAGCAGATGCGCGCAGAGCGGGAAAAACGCGCAAAGATTTTGGAATCGGAAGGTGATCGTGATTCCAAAATTAATCGTGCAGAAGGCGATAAGCAGGAAGTGATTAAAGGGTCTGAGGCTGAGAAACAGCGTCGCATTAACGAAGCCGAAGGGCAGGCATCAGCGATCAAAGCGGTGGCCAACGCGACAGCCGACGGCCTTAACATGGTTGCTGCAGCCATGAACTCTCCGGGCGGACGCGATGCGGCCCAGCTGCGGGTGGCGGAAGAATATGTTAAGCAGTTTGGGGCTATGGCTCGGGAAACAAACACGATGATTCTTCCGGCTAATCTGGCTGACATATCCGGACTTGTTTCTGCGGCAATGACGGTCATCAAGTCTCATCAGGTAACACCTTGAAACTGGCCATGTTGATTGTGCATGGCCTTGTAAGGCATTGACTTGATAAGCCTTTCTTTGAATCTAGGGGTGTTCGGATAGTTCAAATGTTTCAGTGGCTTAATGTGATCTGCACAATTAAGTAGGGCAGTTTACTACGAGCTGTGCCTAAGAGCTTGTGGGTGTTAAGCAAGAATTTTTGGCCATTGCTTTGTTTGAAGTAAGAATGTGATAAACTTGTCCGAGAGAATTCTAGTCCTCGCTATCCCGAGCGTTGGATGCTCCAGAGCATCGCGAGGACGCGGCCTTGGTTGGGCATAGATCATTCAAGTCTTTTTGGAGTAGTTAAGATGAAAGTTTTCGCACAGTTGGTTTTTGGTCTGGTTCTTGTGATGGGTTGTCAGATTTCAAAAAAGAGTGAGAAAAACGATCTCAGCTACTCATTCTCGGAAAATGGATGTAACACCGGTAGCGTATCCTACCGTGATCAAGCGGACTTATGTGATGCTCTTAAAGATCCTGGTCGCAATCGCGACTGTGCCGAGCGTATGCGCCTCCATCGATTTAAACAGGAGAAGTGTCCCGGTAGTTTCTATTGACCGCTTCTATTGACCGTGTATATCAGGCTGCACGATGTTTTTATGCCTAAAATGGTGCGTCATCATCGTCGGGACTCGATTCAGGCGAGGCCTTGGCATTGGCGCTTTTTTCGAAGTCAACGCGAAGCTTTTCCACCCGGGTCTTTGTCGAGTCGAGACGCTCGCGCATCGTTGCGATAAGTTTGTATCCGTGTTCAATCTTTCCCACGATTTCATCTAAGTCCATGTTGCCTTGGCCCACCTGCCGAACGATGTCGTCAAGCTCCGAAAGCATGGACTGGTAGGTTTTCGACTCACTGGGCGTGGATTTAGCTTTGGTCATATCTTAGGTCTCCTCATGGGCTGAAATTTGTGGTGTTCTTTGTTCAACACTTTTGACGTCCATCCTTAAAACCCCATCGCGAAGACGTGCTTGAACTGTATCTCCGATCACGACCTCTGATAAAGAGCGCAGTGGTTTTCCATCGAGACTAAGCTGCGTCCAGCCAGAGTCTAGCCATGGGCCAGGATCGAGTCGGGCCAGTTGCTGTTGACGTGAGAACAGGTCTTCTCGATGTCGAGTGATGTTTACGTTGGCAAAGTGATTCAGTTGGCTTGCAAGGGTTAAAAAGCGGGATTGTTGAGTTCCATAAAGCTGGTCAAAGCTACGTTGTATCTGTAAAGTCAGAGATCCTAAGCGCTCGCTTTGGTTGGAAAAAAAAGCGATTGCCGCATGAACAAGCCGCTCCCTGACGTCAATCTGGAGACGATCAAAGCGTGATATCTCGCGATCGAGAGCTACGGCGAGGATATGAGCCCTTTCATTTATCACGGTTCTCGTGTCGCGCAACACCTCGAGAATGCGATCAGCCGCAGCCGTGGGTGTTTTTTCTCGCGTATGACAGATTTCTTCAGCAACGCACGTATCATCGTGGTGCCCAATCGCAGCGATGATTGGGATCGGGCAAAGAGCAATTGCTCGGGCAATTTCCTCGCCGTCAAACCAGCGAAGGTCAGCAGCGCTGCCACCACCTCGCGACAACACAATCAGGTCAGCGTTTGCAATGGTGGCAGCCTCTATCGACTTTATGACATCTTGCGGAACTCGGTCTCCCTGCATGGAGCAGGGAATAAAGATTAACTCACCAGGAAAGCGTCCCACGTCGATCAGCTGGTGTTGAAAGTCCGTTTGCGCGCGAGATCCCTCGGCTGTGATCAACGCCACACGCAGAGGAAATGCAGAGATATTGAGACATTTATTTTTTTTATCCAGACCCTCAGCGCGAAGCTTTCGTAGGAGCTCAAGTCTGGCAAGAGCCAATGCCCCTTGTGTGAAGGAGGGGTCTACATCCTCGATCGTGAGGCTAATTTGACCGCGATCTTTGTATAGCTTGACTTGAGCTAGGGCTCTTAGACGGTTGCCATCGGCAAAAATCTCATCAATTTTTGCTTTGGAATGTCGTCGTTCCAGCCAGTTCAAGGTGTTTTGCCAAACATTACATTTGACCGTAACGGTGGCCGTTTGATGGGATCCTGAC
>JBIKKO010000137.1:0-9179 GCA_044360315.1 Oligoflexales bacterium | reverse complement strand
GCAACATTTGTTCCGAATTATAACTAGCGCACTTTACAAGGTTTAAGGCCACTGTAAAGCGACTAAGTCGTTGACAGTGTTGGCATGGTTAACAGTTGGCTGTCTCTATAAAATTTATAGATTTGCCGACATAATCAGATTTTTCGCGCTTTTATCCTCATGAATCGATGTCGTACTTCCGATAACGAGGGTTAGGAGGGTGGGATGGGGAAATTTTATGCTTCATGTGCCGCGTTAACGATGTTGATGGTTTTTTTTTCCTGTAAAAAAAGCGAACCGGCCTCGCAAGAGAAGGCTGTTGTTGGAACTAGTTGGTTTTCATCGGAGGAACTGTGGGTTTATGGCCTTACGCTCAAAGAGACGGATGATGCCTCTAAATCGCCTGCACGGAAGGCGAAGTGTCTGTACGTGTATGAGCAGCGATCTGGCGACGAGATCACAGACGAGAGTCGATTTTCTAGAGCTACTTCCATTACCGAGCATAGAATTGACAAGAAGGCCTTTTCAAACGACCTGTCCAGTCAGTTTGGGAGACATTTTGATGCATTCAACAACACTCATTGGAGAACGGGTGTCTGGCATAGCATTGAGCGAGACGAGGTCGATGCTCCGGATCAAGAACCCATAGCGATGGAGTCCGCGTCCGGGAAGTCAAATGATGCAGGACCTGCTGCAAAGAACGTAGAAGCCCGTGCCACAGCAAAGGTTAGTATGAGGATCTTGAGGAAAGTTCTGGCTGTCGCAAAGGAGCACGAAATGAAGGAATGGGGCAAGTGTCCGAAGACTCACCCGCGAGCCGTGTATAATCCGACCAAAGATCATCCCAGAGCTCTACGGCCTTTAGACTAAAACGTTGAATGGTTAGCAATCCTCTGGATTGGCTATGTCGATGTAGGCGGAAGAAGACTAGTTGGGGGAGGGTGGAGCCACCGACCAGAATCGAACTGGTGACCTACGCATTACGAATGCGTCGCTCTACCAACTGAGCTACGGTGGCATTCTTTGGGCGAGATTCGTCCCGAACACTTTTTATTTTACCAGAGGTTTCGGTGTGATTCCAAGCTCAAACGTTTCATCCCACCAAAGCCCTCTGGCCGTGATGGGATGTTGAGACGAACGCGGCCATTAGAGGGTTACGTCACCTTGCATGATTGTGCTGTGGCCTGGGAACGTGCAGTAAAATTTATACTTGGTTCCCTTTTTGAGCTTGCTCGTTGAAAAAGTGACTTCTGTTGACTCGCCACCGCCGATAAGCTTTGTGGCAACGATCACGGCGGGGCTGGTTGGTGTATAGTCCTTGCCAGGACCTGCTTTAGTTGCGTCGGCGATGACGTTCTTCATTTCTGACTCGGCAGAAACGACGATGTTGTGGCCCATAGCTGCCTTTGGGAGTTTGCCGGTGTGCTTTAGCGTTAGTTTAACATCTGTACATCCAGCAAGGGCCATGGTTTTGGTGTTGAAACTCATTGCGTCAGATCCCTCGACTTTGATGTCGCAGGTCTTCGCAAATGCCGTTCCGGTGATTAAGCTTGAAGCGAACAAAAGGGCGACTAACTTCATAACAATTCTCCTCTAGATTAACGAATAACGTTTGATCATGTTCATAGTGCTTTACCAGCGGCCTAAGCTTAGCAAGAAAATATGCCTATGGGAACAGTGGACACTGAGCTGTGTAACTTGTTGTCTGTCTGCCTCCATGTTTCCTACCACTGGGTTGCCTATGAATCATTTTAGAAATTTTTAAGCGCCTTGATTCCATTCCCGATTCCGCTCAACCTAGGTGGCAGTCTAGCCACAGATCGTCTGTACAGTTTTATGTAGGAATGGCTCAGAGTAAGACCGGCATCATCCAGCGCTTGGAATACAATCAGAATGTATAAGTGTTCAAAAACCGATCTATCCTTTGGTTGACATAGACAGGATCGTCTAAATGCGGGCAATGACTGCCGTGAGGCATGATCTCAAGCTCGGCCAGAGGTAGTCGTTTTGCCAGCCAGCGGCATTCTTCGAGCGGGATGACGTTGTCCTTTGCGCCGGCTAAGATCAAAGTCGGGGTTTCGATCGGATTTTTCATTTTACCCATGTCAAAGTCACCTAAATCTTCCGCCAGTTCATAAAATATATTGGGATCAGTCGCAAAGAAGTGGCGCAGATATTCTTCAATGTCCTCAGTCCGAGCCAGGTGGGGGTTAAATCCTTTTAACCGAACGATTTCCCGGGCGATAGCGGGGATTTTTCCAGCGGTTTGGTTCAAAAAACGGGTCCAATCTGGAGCGATTTTATTCAGTTGGATCAGGAGTCTGAGAGCTGCGCGGCTACCCTGGCCGATTGTCATGTATTTGTAGGGGGCTCGTCCTGGTGATCCCTGGAGGACAAGGCCGGCACAGCGGCTTGGATGATCGTGGGCAAACTGCAGGGCGATGGTACCCCCCATCGATTGTCCCAAAATCACCGCTTGATCGATGGATAGGCTGTCCATCACCGCGCAGAGGTCCTGACTAAGGGTTTTGATTCTAAGGGGACGGGGCGGGTCACCCAAAGTAGAAGCCCCGTGACCTCTGTAATCGAGGTGAACTGTGAGCCGTCCTTGGTCTCTGACGTGGGCTAATTGATACTTCCAATGGGCTATTGAGCAGCCGAGGCCGTACAGAAAAATGAGAGGCATGCCTTGCCCCCCATGGACCCAAGTTTGAATTAATGCGCCATCGCGCAGTTCAACGGGTGAAGCCGCTAGGTGGGTGTTAAGGTCTTTTTGTTTTGGGATCCCTATATCGCCCCCTAAATTATTGTAAAGTCCCGTGCCAATCATCCGATAGCTGGCGTGGGAGGTGGAATATGGAGAAGATCCCAGTGGAAGTTTTTGTTACTGAGCAGCTACGCCATCCACGCTACAAGTCAATTATAGCACAGATGGCCGTCAATGAATCATTCGTGCAGATGGCATTAGTTAAATTCTTCAAAGAGCAAGGTATCAATTTTATCACCCCCGGCCTCGCGTCTGTTCTCGCAGACCGCGTTGCACATGAGCTGGAACATCAAAATGGTGTCAGTGGTGTTGTAGGACGGATGCTCAAAAACAAGTGAATCTAGCGATCTTGGTCTTTTGTACTTTTTATCAGATCGTTTAAGGCCAGCCTTCCATGACCCCGAGGTAAGGGTCAATTCGAGTCTTGAAGAACATTGAGTGCTTTTCGCGTCTGTAGCATCTGCGCGGCGATGCTGATGGCAATCTCGGCGGGCGTGTTGTTACCAATGGGAAGTCCCATAGGACAGTGAAACCTTGACATATCCTCCATTGCCCAGCCCTCTTCAAGGAGGGTTGCGCGGATCTTGCGGGCTTTGACTGTACTGCCGATGACGCCAATGTAAGGAGCGTTTTTGTTTTTTAACACCTCACTTAGGACGATCAAGTCGTGGGTGTGACCAGGTGTAGCGATGATGTGAAACGTCTGATGATGAAGCGTTGAGGGTATTGTCGATAGATCATCGACACGTATTGCATTGACGCGGTGACCGTGTCTATCCGCGATTTTTTGAATCCATTCTGATCTTGAGTCGACGACGGTCAGGTGACATTGCAGGGAAGCGAGGACATTTGTGAGGGCTTGGCCGACGTGTCCCGCGCCATAAATCGCCACATGCCATGCGTCGCGATTCGTGGACTCGATAAATAGAGTGGCAACACCTCCGCAGACCATTCCAAGGTCCTGGTTTAGATTAATTTTGTGCAAGGTTGCGTGGCTGTGCTGCTGTTGTAATTGATGTTTTGCGAGTTCAATACATTTAGCCTCTAGTTTGCCACCGCCGATGGTTCCCGCGTGTAAGCCCACAGGGGTCACAATCATCTTTGCCCCGACCTCCTGGGGGACATGAGCGTCTATGCGAATCATCGTGACCACCGCATAGCTTTGTCCCGTCGACTCAAGTTCGTGACATACTTTTATGATGTCAGAAAAATTCACAACAAGGTCTCCGCAGTGACTTCTAGATTGGTGAAAAGTTCAGGGTGTAAATGCCGCAGCGTCGTCTCCGCTGTTGCTGGGATTGGCAGGTTGCGCAGTCTGTTGAACGCAAGGGTCTCGGGATTGGAGCGGGAGGCGTAACCTATGGCATCCTTAACAGCAGTCCACACTGACAGGGCCAGTAGAAGAGGCGGTTCCCCGACGGCTTTTGTTCCGCGAATATTGACTACGTTATCGAGGTTATGAGCGAGTTGCACTTGAAACACGCGAGGCGTGTCTTGAACACTCGGGATTTTATACGTACTCGGAGAGTGGGTGAGAAGCAGACCTTCCTCGTTGTATACGAGATTTTCCGTTGTGACCCAGCCCATACCTTGGATAAAGGCACCGGTGACCTGGCCTATATCAAGGCCTTCATTGATCGGGCGGCCCAGGTCCATCAGTATGTCCACACGACGAACCTTAATCTCTCCGGTTAGCCGATTGATTTCGACTTCACTGACGGCAGTCCCTTGAGTGAAGTATTGAAATGCTTGGCCTTGGCCCTTGATTTTGTCAAATCCAAGATTTTCAGTTTTATGGAAACCGTATTCGCCAAGAGAGATTCGATTAAAGTAGGCCTCTACGATTAGTTGCGGGAAGGGGATTTTAAATGATGAGCCAATGACAGATACCTCGTTATTGTCAAAACGTGTTTTTGTAAGGGCTTTGTTAACATCAAATTCGTGAATCAAGATTTCTGCTGCTGTCCCCAGCCCTGCAGTCTTAGATGGCCATTGGCTTTCTGGACGTTCACTGAGTTGGATGGCGAGCGCGGCGAGTCGTTCCTTTATGCGGCGACACGCAATAACGGCGGCTGCGCCGTTGATGTCAGTTCCCGTTGAGGCTGCTGTCGGTGATGTATTCGCATTTTTATCGGTCGCTGTGGCAAATAGGCGTACGCGGTCTAGGGTGATGCCAAGCTCTTCAGCCACGAGCATGCCGATACGAGTGTTGACACCTTGGCCCATTTCGACGGCTCCGGTGGACACCTGCACGGAACCATCGCGATGGACGTTGACAAGTGCGTTACCCTGATTGAGAAATCGCGTGGTAAAGGAAATTCCAAATTTAACGGCCGTCATCGATAAACCCCGAAGGACCTGGGATTGGAGCGCGTACATATGTGGATGTCCAAGGGACTTCTCATTAAATTCTGTGATCTCAAGACGGCGCTGACGATATGCCGCTGATGCTTCGAGATCGTCAAAAAGTTTGGGAAGGAGATTGTTTTCAACTTTTTGACCGTAGTGGGTCACGTCAAAATTAGATTTGTAAACGTTGCGCTTTCTGATGTCTAGAGCGTCTATTTGAAGCTCTCGAGCCATGTCCTCAATGATACCTTCGATGGCGGCCACACCCTTGGGACCACCGAAGCCACGAAATGCAGTGTGGGGGTGATAGTTCAACTTGCAAACCTGACCAATGACTTCAACGTGTGGGATGTAGTAGGCGTTGTCCGAATGTAGCATGGCTCGTTCCATGATCGCTGTTGATAAGTCCGCATAGGCGCCGCCGTCAGAGTAGAGTCGCGACCTCAGGGCTAAGATTTTTCCTGTCGCGTCAAATCCCACTTCATACCGGATCTGAAAGGGATTACGCTTCCCGGTCATGATCATGTCGTCATCTTTGGTCAGAATAATCCGGGCGGGGCGTTTTGTTTTGGCCGCCACCAGTGCAGCGTAGGCTGCAATGGGACTCGCCTGGGACTCTTTGCCGCCAAAGCCGCCGCCAAGACGCTTTACGATGCAGGTGACATCGCAGAAGTGGACTCCCAGAGCGTGGGCAACCGTGTGTTGTGTCTCGGTTGGGTGTTGCGTCGATGCGTGAACCTCCATTTGCCCTTGTTCCTTCGGATAGGCGACGGCCCCCTGATTTTCTAGGTAGAAGTGGTCTGCTCCCTGAATGATTAATGTCCCAGTTAAGCGATGGGGGGACTCTTGAAGGCCCCTTTCTACATCACCGCGGCGGATAAAACGTTCAGAACCAATGAATGACTGCTGCTCAATAGCATCATCAATAGTCATAACGGACGGCATGGGTTTGTACCGTACTTGAATGGCAGCAAGTCCTGCCTGCAAAGCCTGAGGTGAGGTTGCGCCGACGACGGCTAACACCTCGCCAGCAAACGTTGTGTATGTGTCCGCTATGATGGGTTGATCTTGGAAGATCGGACCCCAAGCATTATGGTGGACATCCTTGGCTGTGATTACACAGGCAACGCCCGGCGTGCGCTCAGCTTTCGATAGGTCAAGGTGTTCAATCTTGGCATGGGCTACACGACTGAAAAAACAACCTACAAAAAGTTCGTCGGGTAGCATGGTGCGGTCATCAACATATTCCGAGTGACCGCTGACATGTGTTTGCGAAGAGTCGTGCGGTGGTGAGTGTGGGGCTTGAGAGTTTTGCGGTACCAGAGCTTTCATCTCAATTAGCTCCCATCAGAATGTTTTCATGCACGTATTGACTAAAGATCTGTTGAACGAGGACCTTGCGATACGCCGAGCTTCCTCGTACATCTGAGATGGGGTGAATCTCAGCGTTAATGAGATCTCGAGTCTGGGCTAGAAGGCCTTCAGTCATGACTTGGCCCGTCAGGTAATCCTCTACTTTGTGAAGGCGAACGGGTGTTGCTGCGATCCCTCCAAGAGCAATTCTTGCGGACTCAATCTGCCCGTGTCTGCTCTTATCTAGCATTAATGCGCAACTTACAGCTGAAATATCCAAGTCCTTGCGCTGTGAGGCTTTGAATAGCCTGATGGATTTTGTTTGTGGGTTGACAGGTATCTCGACGGCGATGATGAGCTCGCTAGGCTTGATCGCAAGCTGTTTATAGCCCAGAAAGAAGGTTTGGATGGCAACCTTGCGTTGAGTGATCTGACCTGAGGTTGTTCGCCGGACTAAGATCACGTCGGCGTCACTTGCCAGTAAAAACGGGAGTGTATCACCAATTGGAGATGCATTCGCTAAATTACCCACTAAGGTCGCCACGTTTTTTATCTGAGGTGATGCGAACAGGTCAAGAAAGCGCGAAAATTCCGGTAGCACTGGAGCTATAGCTTTGCGGATTTGTGTTAAGGTCGCGCGGGCGCCAATTTTAATCTTCGATTTAGTGATATTTATTTTGTGGAGTTCTTTGATGTTTTGCAGACTCATAAGATGCAGGGGTAGTGGCCTGCCTTTATTGGTCTGTACGCCGAGGTCCGTAGACGCTGCCACGATCCTCGCTTCCTTAAACCTGGCAAAAAATTGGCAGGAGTCTTTGAGCTCATGGGGTGCGTAAAATATACGTCCTTGACTGTCTGTGATTTTAACAGGGCCTCGCGTTGCGGCCGCCAGTTGACGCAGGTTCGTAGATGTGAGGTAGCGTTTTTTTAGGTTGTGCTCGTCGGAAGTGTGGGCTGAGATTGCGGCATCTAAAATGGGACTATAACCGGTGCATCTGCACAGATTTCCTGTTGTGTAGTTAGCAGCTGTCTTACGGTCAAGGGTCGGTCTTATTTCCAGAGCTCCGGTGAGAGCCATGACAAACCCTGGTGTGCAGAAGCCACATTGTGATCCATGGCAGTCGCGCATGGCTTTTTGAATGGGACTTAGATTGCTACCCACCGGCAGGCCTTCAATCGTAACTAAGTGGCTACCGTCCATTTGGGCAACCAACGCGATGCAAGAATTCATGGCCAGGAATTCAGGACTATCGTTTGAGTTGCGAGTTGTATCAGCACGAAGCACCGTGCAAGCTCCGCAGTCACCTTCGGCGCAAACGATTTTAGTTCCTGTCTTGAGTGCACGCTTGCGTAACCACTCAGCTAGCATCATAAATGCATCATCACCGTTGACCCTCGTCAAAACACCGTTTAGATAAAACGCGACGTGATCTCGATGTACTGTTTTGGTCATTTGCATGTCTCCGACGGGTCTCACTTGTTTGTTGCACGGTGTCGGTTTAGTACCCGTGAATCACAAGTATAGCTTTGCAACGACCCTGTGTCGTGTGTTTTTAGATCGTTTAGCCCGAATCCAAACATGTTGTACGGATTGGTCAGAACGGAGGGTTGTGATTGAAGAAATGTTCCCAAACCCCAAGCAAGCTCTCTCTGTAAGGCTAACCACTGAACTCCTGGAATGATTGTGTTCCGTGCGATGAACAAACACTTAATCCCAAAAACCGACAAAATTTGGTCGAGAGGTGAGAAATGGCTTTGGACAATGAACGGTGTGAATCTGTTGAGCCAGACGTCACGCCAGTTCTGCTGATGGAGCCAGGGCTGGTTTATTGGGTGGCGATTCCAAATTGAATTGCTAGTTAATATCCCACGAGGTGCGGGGCATTGAGTAACAGATCCCGTAAGACAGGATACGATTAGGGGTTTTGCTCAAGAAAACATGGGTCACCTTCGAGGCATGGCCCACAGCTAAAGGCCGCGCCTAAAAGCGACCGTGGCCATGACTTGTGGGTGAGGATTTATGCCTACGCGTTCGGCATAGGGTTTCAAGCCGAGCATGGTTTGGACAAGGCGGGGACCCTAAATGGCTTTTGTTGTCAGGGCTAAGGCGTGGATTTCTTGCTTCATCCAGTCGCCGAGTGCTTTGTATACAAGCTGGTGTTGCTCCACGAGGGATTTGCCTGAGAACTGGCTGGACTCAATCGTTACTTGCCAATGATCGCCTCCACCAGTCATGTCATAGGCCTTTACTGTAGCGTCAGGAAATGATTCTTTTAATTTAGTTGTCAGGCGTTCAGCGGTCATTGTCATGAGTGCATGTCCCCCAAAGAGTTGGTTCCGCGTGTCAGGTCGGTAAGGTTGGCAACGCGGCCAGTGGTTGTCGTGTCGGCTCGTGTTTTGACACGAATGATATTGTCGTTCTTAGCCCCTCGCTAACACCGTGAGCACGAGGATGTCAAAGATGAGTTCTCCAGTTGTTCCGCTGATAACGGTGCAGCCTGGTCTGAGGCCAAGGCGTTGATTGTGCCAGGATCGCTAGTAAACGCAAGATGTTAGCAGTCTGACTTGGAAGCTGTAGCTTTGCCATATATTACTGAAACCATTAGCTTTATGGCTTGTGCGCGTGACGGAGAGTTCGTAGACGGCTCCAAGTGTCCCGTATGATAAGCCAATTTGACAAGCTTTAGATCCAAAGATTCCGAAATTTTCTAGCCAGGTTTAACATGCGCTC
>JBIKKO010000309.1:0-2876 GCA_044360315.1 Oligoflexales bacterium | reverse complement strand
CATTTGTCTGCCGATTGAAAAATCACAGACGAATTCACAGATGCTCGGAGTGGCACTTACGGATGCTTCAGGTGCGTCGATACGTTGAGGAAGAGCATGGCGGAGAGAGAGGGATTGAGATCGGTCGATTCGCAACTCTTCGCGAAGATTAAGTTTGTAAGTGAAATCAGTTTATTAACCTTCACGCTTCGTCCTTGCCCGTCCCGGTAAATCCCTCTTCGGCTCAGCAGATCACAGATGACTTCACTCACGATGCCACGCTTGGAAACGCACTTAGGTGTTCATGAATTACCTTCCAGTCTATGCCCCGTTTGATGATCACGCTTGTTCCTCGACCCTTTCCCTGCGCAAACTTTCCATCAATCACTCCCTCCCAATAGAAAGTGTACATGTAGGATGCTGTCCCTTCTGAGCGAGCGATGCATGTGACGTCTTTGATGGTGTACCTTTCTTCTTTAATCATGTCCCAGGTACGTTCAAATGCTGCTCGGATCGCGGCTTTTCCAGAATAGGATCCGCTACTGAACCAGAAGACAGCGTCCTCATCTATGAGTTGCCCAACTTGGTCGAAATCGTGCGTATTTGTCATTCGTTCGTACTTGGTTAAAAAATCGTCTGTTGACATGCGCTTCTTCCTTTAGCCGCTTATGTGCTGTTTTTGCTCTTTCAATGAGGGGTCCGTCAGAGAAATGAATTGCCTCGAAACTACATACATTAAGATTTTGTCTTGTGATTGATCTCATATATTGGAAATTTTTCATGTTCGACTACCTTCACAAACCCGCACTTCATAAAAGAGCTTTCCGGCCCCGTCCACGGATCTTTCGTTTCGCGTTTCGGGAATCCCTGGATTACTCTATTTTCAGTTGCCTTGAGTTCAGACACGATTAAATTGAGAAACTCTGTTACCACGCCCTTCCGACGGTATTCAGGCCGCAACGCAAAACAAGTGACCGCGGTGACATTGTCACGCGGATCAGCACCATACATTTTTACTAGGTTGGGGAGTCGGTTACGCGGACCGACTTGGCTCCATCCTATCGGTAAATCGTCTTCGTATAAAAGAAACCCGTCAAACTCACCGCGACTAAACAGAGTTTCTCGGTGTTGTCGGTTCTCTTCAGCTGAGCGAGCGCCAAATTTTTCCCAATTGTCGCACCACCATGCAACGCAATTGCACCATTCGAGACCATTCTTGGCGCAGTTTACTGCGAAGAAGTCATTGACGTTGCCATTATTCAATTTTCGAATACGAAATGTTGCCATACTGGACCTAAGCTACCTCAGCCTTAACCCTTAGTTTCAAACCTTCGGCAGCCAGCTGCTCATTGAGAACCAGCTCGACAAGAACCGTTTCTGAATACCCGATCTTTTTGGCAATCTCAGCCGCCTTCTTTGGGCTAACGATCTGCCGCCCCTTTTCAATATCACAGAGGTTTGCCGGAGAGATGCCAAGTTTCTTGGCAAATGCTACCTGGGTCATTTCTTCACTTTCTCGCCAGGATGACAAAAAGGACGCAAAGGTCATTACCCCAAGACGCTCGTCTAAGGACTTCTTTCCGAATTTTGATCTAGTACTCATGTTTGTTCACCTCAATAACTTGGACAACCTCAAGCTGCCCGTCTTTTCGCTCATAATAGATGGCGCGGTAAGCTCGGTTTAGCCTGACTGATCTTTGACCAGCGCGATTGCCACGTAATGGTTCTTCATGGAATCCCTTGCATTGCCTAACCAATGGCATGCCCACGCGCTCGACCGCAACGACCCAGGACCGAAACTTCCGAACGATAAACTCGGGGAGCCGATCCAAATCCTTCTCAACAGATTTTGCCCACAAAACCTTCCACAGTAGCAGTTTATACTGTTATCGGCAGTATATGTCAAGCGTTCCTTCGGAGCTCTCGCCGGAGGCAGCCCCAGCGTTCCCCCATCGCCCACTATCCATGATCAGCAGGCGCAAGGCGGAGCCAAGTCAAGGTTGACCGAAAGTCACCGAGCGAACGCGAGGCCTTGACCTTTACTGGGACGCCGCGACGGCTTGAGTAGCGCTAGCGATGGGATGTGACATCCATCCGGTCAAAAAACCTTGGTGGAGCGCTCTTTGACAATCTGGATCTGCTGACCGTTGAGGAACTTGCCACAGCATTTCACCGTACGCCGAAAACAATTCGCAACTCGGTTGTCAAACGGCAAATCCCTTTTGTGATGCTTGGGCCCAAGCTAATGTTTAGACGGGAGAGCATCGAAGCGTGGCTTAAGAGAAAGGAAATTAAGTCATGGCTGTAATGAAACGCTCTCGCCTTTTGAAAGGTTCCAACAAGAAAACGGTCTTCTATGAGGCTCAAGTTTATAATCAAGGTATACGTGTCGCAATGCGCTCTTTTCAGACGCGAGCCGAAGCGGAAGTCTGGCACGATGTAACCAATGACAGAGTTTACCACGAAAACAGTCGATGAGTGGATTACCTGGCTTCTCCTGCACCCGTCGCGGAAAAATCCCGGGCGAAAAAGCTTTCTGCACGAGCTCAAATACCTCACGGTGATTTTGAACTGGTACCGGAACTATTTGAATCCTAATTTTGTGGCCCCGGTGGTCAAACGGCATCGCGAAAGGGTGTTCTTTGAGCCTGTTTCTGCGCTCCGTCCCGAATACTTCATGAAACCAGAAGAGATCATCCGATGGACGCAGTGGCTAAAGGATCACCGGAACGACCGGGTGTACTGGCATTTGGCGGTTTTTCTGATGCTGACTGGCGTGAGAGTCGGGGAAGCATGTGGCCTTTGCTGGGATGCGGTTGACCTTAATGTGCGCGTTGCGCGGATCAATCGAACCGTCATGTGGGATCACTGGACCAGGACACCCACATTGGTTGAAA
>JBIKKO010000029.1:0-27342 GCA_044360315.1 Oligoflexales bacterium | reverse complement strand
TTCATTGTCGTACCAAGACAGGATCTTGACGAGGTTGCCATCCATAACTTTTGTCGAGTCTCCGTCGATGAAACTAGAGTGGCTGTCGCCATTGTAATCCACCGATACAAGTGGTTCGTCTGTGTAGCCGAGGACGCCCCTTAAGGGGCCGTTGGCAGCGTCGCGCAGCAGTTTATTGACGTCGTCTTTGGTGGTGTTCTTTGCCACCTCGAAGGTGACGTCGACTAGTGAAACGTTGGGTGTTGGTACTCGCACGGCAAGACCATCTAATTTGCCTTTGAGCTCTGGGATCACAAGCCCGATGGCCTTGGCAGCTCCAGTGGACGTTGGGATCATCGACAAGGCTGCGGCTCGAGCTCGTCTTAGGTCCTTGTGGGGAAGGTCTAAGGTGTTTTGATCGTTGGTGTAGCTATGCACTGTTGTCATTAAGCCACGCTTGATTCCGAGAGCATCGTGGATGACTTTTGTAAATGGCGCCAGGCAGTTGGTCGTACAGCTTGCATTGGAAATGATCTTGTGGACTTTGGGATCAATTTTGTGGTGATTGACGCCGTAGACAACGGTGATGTCTTCTTCGGTTCCAGGTGCCGATATGAGAACCGACCTGGCGCCGGCTTTAAGATGGCCCTCGGCGTCAGATTTTTTCGTGAAAATACCGGTGCATTCAAAGACGACGTCGATGTTTTTATCGGTCCAAGGGAGCTCTGGCACAGCTTTGACTTTTGATACGGTTATCTTCTTGCCGTTTACCGTTAGGCTCGTGTCGTCGTGAGAGATATCAGCTCGCAGCACACCGTGAACAGAGTCGTACTTCAAAAGATGGGCAAGGGTTTTGGTGTCTGTTAGATCGTTGATGTGAACGATCTCGATGTCCTTATTTTTAGGATCGAGTGCGGCGCGGAACACTGAACGACCAATACGACCAAACCCGTTGATACCGATGCGAATAGCCATGTGACACAACTCCATGTGATGGGAGACATTTCGGACCCTTGGTTATAGTAAACTTGCGCTAAAATGACAACAGTCGACCAGGGTGGGCGCCTCGTTTAGTGTTTTAAAGCAAGATGTAATGCGCCAATGACGTGGGCTATATCTTGATCACTGATGTGGAGATGGGTCACGGCCCGGAGCCTGCCGTGTCCAAGATGGTTGATCAAAACCCCATGGGACTTGAGTGCCGCGGAGGTTTTGTCCCCGTCTGGGACTTTAAAATAGATGATGTTTGTCGAAATATTGGGCAGGCTTGTGGAAATCGTTAATCCATCGGCTTCGAGGTTTTTAATACCATCATGGAGCATTTTAAGCCGATCGTGATCATAAACAAGGCGTTCGCGATGGTGTTGCAGGGCATGTAAAGCCCCCGCCGCAAGATATCCAGCCTGACGCATGGCTCCTCCCCAGCGTTTCCTGACCTTGCGCGCAGTTTCAATGAGTGGTTTCGGCCCTACAAGGGCGCTCCCCACAGGCGCTCCTAAGCCTTTACTGAAGCATACCGAAACCGTGTCAAAGCTTCGAGCGAGTTCTCGCTCGTGACAACCCAAGGCCCGAGCCGCATTCCACAGGCGCGCCCCGTCGCAATGCAGGGCCAAGCCGTGACGGCGTCCGCATCTGGCAATACGGTCTAGGTCGCTGGCCGCGAGGACCTTGCCAGAACCCCGGTTGTGAGTGTTTTCAACAACGACAAGCTTCGTTGTCGCATAGTGCATCCATTCCGGCTTGACTTTGGCCTCAATGGCCGTGTCGGAAAAACCGTCAGCAAACGGAATTAGATCAAACTGCACACCGCTGAGCGCAGCTGCGGCTCCCGCTTCGTAAAGGAAAACATGACTATCTTCTTCGGCAATAATCGACTCCCCAGGGCGTGTGTGCATGTTGATGGCAATTTGATTGGCCATGGTGCCTGATGGAGTGAACAAGGCAGATTCTTTACCAAGCAGGGCAGCAACGGTCTCTTCAAGCTTGTTGACAGACGGGTCTTCGCCGTAGACGTCATCACCGACTGCTGCATCTAACATAGCGGAGAGCATGGCTGGGGTTGGTTTAGTAACGGTGTCCGAGCGTAAATCAATCAAGCGGGACATTACGTTTAGCGCTCCGGTGGTGCTGGATTTTGCGGCACAGGAGCCGGGGTTGGAAATGGTATGACCTTGGACGATGGCTTCAATCCGTCCCGGGGAGCAGCCGTTGCGCCTTGTCGTTCCAGAGGTGACAGGATCGTCGGTTTTTTCTTTGGGGCATTGGGCGTCATCGGCGGATTTTCATGGGATTTGACGTATAGGGTTGCCAGTCCTCCTCCTTCCAATAGCCGGCCTGCTGCAAGACCAGCGCGCACGAGGTGGGCCGTCTTGGCGTCCAGGCGGGCCATTTCGGGAAGACGTTCGCAATCCAGATGTTTTTTTGCTCTAAGAACGACGAGCATGGCGTCGTCAATGTGTCCGCCATGGAGGTAAGAGCGAACAAGTAGCGTATAGAAATCTTCAAGAACAATGCGCAGCGTTCTTGACTGCGGACTTTTTAAAAAAACAACCTCAAGTCTGGTTACCAAAAATTCAAGTTGGAAGACAGCTGCATCAAAGTTACCAAGACGCCAGTCAATGGCTGCGCGAACAAAGCGACTCAAAAGACCTTGCGGGCTCAAAATCCAGACGTACCAAAAAACGTTGCCAAAATAGAGAGTGCCACGAAGAAGTCCCAAAGGTCCAAGAATGATTCCCCAGATGACAAGCAGTGTGGCGCCAATAATGTCATTGACTGCCGTTAAAAAACTATGGGGACTGTGAGGACTCTTATTCATAGTAACGCCTGGTATACCCTACAAAATGATTCCGGGCAAGGCTGACTATTCTTAATCAATACAGTATGTTGTTTGATAACGCCTGAGTGTCTTTAACCAACAAAGAGGGCCTAGGCCCCCAAGGTAACTTCGGATGTAGTTTTGTTTTAACAGCGAGACTAGGGCTATGGATTCCGGAGACCTTAGGCTTGGTAAGCTAAGTAAACGGCTTATGAACCAAGGACCATCGTTTAAAGAAAGTTCGACTAAACAATGGACGTAGCTGATTTGGGACAATGAACGCAGCCATTTCGGAGTCCTTTGCAACGTAGGCAGCGTCTAACTAGCACCCGGTTTTACCCATATAGTTTTTCAATTTGTCTTCCTGGCTTGCCCCGGGACATTGGCCGATGGCTGTTTGAATCGAGGTGATTTGAGATGCGGCCGCTGTGTCGACCGAAGACGTTGACGAGCCACCAAAGACTGAGGCTGCGCTGGATAGCTGCGATAAGATGGTTGTAGCATCGGCTTGGCTCATGGCTAACGCCTCGGCTGCCGAGATCGAGCCGTCGCCGTCGAGATCGTATCTTTTAGTTCTAAGTGTTAGGGCTGCGGTTTGATACATGCCAATCTTTAGCTTGTCGGCTTGTGTGCGTGATTCATTGGGGATAGACAACATGACCGTCACAGCCGTGTCAATGTCGAGAATGTTTTGGTCGGAGGCTTCAGGCATGACTGAAAACAGAGAAACAACGCCGTTGGTGGAACTGTTGCCGCTACCGCCTGATGACGACGATGCGTTGGACGCCATTTTTTGAACAACTGTAAGCGCGTTGATACCGGCTCGCTCGGCGTATGCAAGGCCCAGGAGAGAGACCAACTGGTAGTTGTTTGGATCATCGTCAAGGGCATTTGTTAGGATGTTGATCGCTTTCGTCGGATTTCCTTGCTCCAAGGCGATGGTGGCATCCTCAGCGGGTTCCTTTTTTTCGTACGCGGCAAATGGATTGCCGCCGCAGCCGCATATAAATGCAAAGAGTACGATCATAAGCGGTAATCGTAGGGTATTATACGTGCATGGATTCGTTAAACGATTCATAAAGGATCCCCCTATCAATTAAAGTCCAACCGTGATGCGCGCAAATAGTCTGCGATCAGGACGAACGCCGATGCGATCATCAACCTCTTGGATGTACATACCAGCATCGAGACGGGCCGCGTACAAATCCACATATATGCCACCACTAGGCCAACCGCTCGAGAGTCCCGCGGTAAAACCAATGATATCTCTAACACTAATCTCAGCGCCGAGATGAAGTCTTTTCAGTGGGCTCATGCCGAGTGCATTGGTCACATCCCAGTACTCAGCAAGCAGTTTAACGCGACTCACTTTTGTTCCCGGTGAAACTGATCCGCCGAGGTTGACGACCTGTTTTAAACGTGAGGGCGCAGTTTTCCCTTTTTCCATGGGGCTAAACGAAGTAGTGCCAACGTTATTGACGGTGGCACCGATAGCTGCGTCGAGCCGGCCTGGGATTTTATAAATCAAACCGAGGTCGATGCTTGTGCCTAAACCTTGACGGATTAAATCCTCACTTTTCATATTCTTTAGTTCTTCACTCTCGGTGATGTTTGCCGAGATCGACGACTCACCGCGGTGCAGGTACTTGATATTCCCCCCAACCAGTAGATTCTGGTTGAAAAAGTCTTGAGCGAGTCCAAAAACTAGTCCGTTACTTGTGATTAGGCGCGCTTTTACACCTTCAAGGCCACCAGCTTCAGGGGCCTTATGAACCAATATGTCGGTGGTCTGGCTGTTGAAGATACCAAGGGATGCGCGGCGTAAAACTAGCGCCGTGAGATTGTATAGACCAATGTGTTCATTTTTGCCAACTCGTTTGCGCAAGATGCTAGCTGTGTCCGCGTCGTCGTCAGATAACTCCTTGGCAAGAGTGCGAGCATCGTCGCTGAATTCAATATTAGGACTAAGCAAAATGATGCGTTTGTAGATACCCTTACCCACCGCAAGGCCTGCGGGGTTGTACATAAGAGACTGTTGATCGTCGGTCGAGGATAGCCCAGTGTCGCCGCGACCCAAGTAATAGGCGTCTCGGTAAAGGCGTTGATCATCTTCGGCGTAACCTAGTCCATACCATAAGATCGTCAAGGACCCCAAGATTAGTCCTCGAAGTGTCTTTGAAGCTATTAACCGAGCGAACATCATCGCCCTCCCTAAACATCAACCGTTTTTCGAGGTATCGTCATTTAGGGATAAAAATTAAGTTTTGTGAAAACTTAGATAAGAGTCTTTGCGATCAGGTTTCTGCAAGAGGAGGGTCTGTTCCGGGCTAGTCGGTAAGTTTATGTAGCCGAGAAAAACTCCGGGGCCGGTTTGTGCCGGCCCCGATTGCTTTGTCGCCTAAGGTGAATTTGGTTTTGGTAGATACAAAGAATGTGTCAGAACTTGTAGAAAAAACAGGGTCCCTTATTCAGGGGATGGGTTTCAACATAAATGCAGCGACAAAGCTCAGTAGATGAAACTTAACGCGTTTTTAACCGGAGCTACGCCGCCGGTCAACGTGAATCTATGGGCCGGCTGGCCAGTTAACGATAAATTTTTTATCTGCGTTTAGGCGGGAAGAGGGGGATCAATAAGTTAACGTTATTGGTCTTTGCAACTCCTTCGTTTTGAGTCAGTGGCGACTGTGAAGACGCTCTCTCATCCATCGCTTAGCCTGCAGTGTAGCCCCTAACATCACGGGAGGGTGTGGCTTAGGGGAATGGCTTTGATAATCCCTATTTGCAGCTTGATTTTTTAGGAGCTAACTCGATTGATGGTCTTTCATTATGATTAAAAACCACAATAATTTCATATTATTAGCCTAAACCCTTAATAATTTTGAGGTTTGGGCCGTCCCTATGTAAAGTCACAACAGGGGGCTTGCATCGTCATGGTAGAGACCAAGGACATTTCGGTTCTTCGTTTAGGAGAAGTCATAAATGCTCTGGACCGTTGCTTCATAGCCGGGGCCTCCCCAGGCGTGAAGATGGCTGCAGGTTTGGCCTTTGAGGTTTTAACAGGCCGTGGACTTGGCGGTAGGGGCCTGCCGGCTAAAGCACCTCCTCAGATTTCGTTTGCAGTGAGTGTCACCGTGCTATCTCCAGACATGGATCATCTTCTCTTGAAGTCCTCGCTGAGAGGACCACAGTTGCCGCGCCTGTCGATTACGGATGTGTCGCGGTCGGTGCAGCGGGAGGCGCTGCGTTTGTCGCGGCTCGTAAGTGGAGATGAGACAACTGAACTGTCCTTGCTGGGGCGGCCGCTTGCAGTTGAGCTTTGGGATGATGATCCGAAACATCTTACGATTGGTTTAAACTACTTGGCCATCGCAAGGGTGTCTGAAGGGCTACACGATAACGTTGGTGATGGTTTTAGATATGTTGAGTTGATGAAGCTCGACATCAATCACATGGATCCTCGGGAATGTCTTGCGATCAGTGAAATGCTGTCGACCATGGGTTTTCAAAATCCTTACGATCTTGACGAGACAGAACATATTGAATTGGATCCAGCCGCATAATGACCAAGGATTCAATCAAACTTGGGTCGAGGCAAAGGTTTGTTCGCCATGTCTTCGATCGTCTAACAGGTGCACATCTTTGATAGATTTTAGTTTTGTGACAAGACCTAAGCTTTTGAGCAGTCGAATGATCATCATCGTGACGTCGATCTCCCACCATTTATGACCTGCCTCAGCGACGTGCTGGTGAGCGTGATGGTTATTGTGCCAGCCTTCGCCAAAGGTTATCAGAGCGACCCACCAAGTGTTTCGCGAGAGATCATCGACATCGTAGTTTTTATAACCAAAAAAGTGTGTCGCACTATTAACACACCATGTTGCATGATAAACCAAGACCATGCGCATACAGATACCCCAAAGCACCATGCCAATACCACCCATTGCAAACAACCCAAGCCCTAACAGGAGCTGCGGAGTAAACTGACCAGCAGTGGTGTTAAGCCAGCGGTAGTAAGGATCGTTGTGGATATCTCGTGAAAAACGTTTGTGTCTCGATGAGTCGTCAAATGCTCCGCGATTTTTGAATGTCCATCCGATATGACAGAAGAAGAAACCGCGTCGAGAATTGTGAGGATCTAATTCAGTATCTGGATGAGAGTGATGCATGCGATGTTGTGCACACCACTTGGTCGGTCCGCCTTCCATGGCTAGCGCGCCACAGGTGGTTAGAATGCGCTCAAGCCACTTAGGCACAGCAAAAGAGCGGTGACTCAACAAACGGTGATAAGTCAGGGTGATGCCTAAACAGCCGGTGATGAAGTATAAGATGGCCGTAGCTGTAATATTTTGCCACGAGAAAAAAAATAAGGAGGCCAAGGCACCAATGTGCATGGCGGAAACCCAAAGTATGCTGGTCCAATTGGTTCCTGTGGGTTCAATGCGGGTCATGGTCTTTCTGGTTTTATCGTGCGTTTGGACGGTCATGGGGTCTCCTGTAGAACTTAATAGTTCTAGTTTGCCTATAGGTAGATCTTCGACAAAAATCCGCATAAGCTCGAGTAAAACAATTGTAAAACACCAATAAACATGCGTCTTCAATGTCTTAATTGCTCAAAGTTGTCGGCAAGTCAAAGAAGGGTGAAGCAGGGATCCAAGGCATAGTGAGTCGTCTTTTCACCAAGAGCTAGACAGTCATAAATTCATGAGGCTGCAAGGCAGCGTTTTTTTATGAGTCATGGGATGAAGCTGCCGCGTCGTGCGGTGCCTTACAAGGTGAGGTCCAAGGGTGAACGCAGCAGCTCACGCCTAAGAGCCATAGCGCTGTCCTTAAACTGAGGGATGGCCGAGAGTGATTGAAGGTAGGTAGCGACGCGGTACATAAGACCCATCAGATCGCCCACTCCAAAATACTCGGTTGTGCCATCTTTAGATACCGAAGACCATTGTTCTCCCGTAAGCCACTGTCGAACAACCCAGCCCGCATTAGGATTAAATTCCTTGATTTGATGCCAAGTCCTACGGCCAAACGGTAGATCATAGATCTCGGGAAACAACTCCACTGGATAAAACGACTCCAACTCTTGTTCGAGCTTTTGGGCGTCAAATGGGAATTTATAGTTTGGCCCGCAGCCAGGCTCTTTGAAGCGCGGAAGGCAAAGTGCTGCCATCAATTCAGCTGCGCTGACGAGTTTGTCGGGTGTGATCATGCCGCGGATCATCATGCTAGAAAACAACAGGCCACCACTTTGTGGAAAGTATTTAGCAATCGCGCCAAGCGGCGTTAACGTCTCGTCGTTGGCAATGCATCCCACTTTGTGCAGATGCAGGTGCATGCCAGCAAGTTTAGACTGGGAGCGAAACGCCAGATAATTGTGGCATGGGTTTCTAAATTTGCAATCCGTACATGCTGATTGGCTATGAGGCAGGTCAGATGTAGTGTTGGCTTGAAAGCGAGCGAACTCTGCTGCGGGACTTTGACAGGGTAGCTCGCTTGTGGCTAGTTTGTTTTCCACGTCGGGCCGCCTGATTAGCCGGAGGTCGGTCTTGCGATGCTGATATTTAAGAAAGCTTCGTCCGTAGATGCTCTCAATAAGATTTAAGGTGAAGCCACGACTGATTAGTCCAAGAAGAGTTGTCGGATCGGTTCGTAGCCTGGAGTTACATGGTTCTCGTTTTGCTCCTGCCATACGAGAGTATGATTCAACATTTGGCCATAAGGAAAACCCAATGACATCCTTGCCTCGTCGTCCGGCTCGGCCAAGCATTTGTAAGATCTCACCCTCTGCGTACGGAGTCATGCCACCTTCTCCGGGTCGTTGATAATCTGCAATGATTGCGCTACGTACACTAAAGTTGATGCCAAGAGAAAGGCCCATCGTCGCGACGCAAAATCTGAGAAGACCATCTTTCACCAGGCGCTCAACGGCAATGCGTGCCGCTGGTGCTAGTCCTGAATGATGGTAGGCGACACCGTAGGTTTGCATCATGCGACGCAAGCCGGGCTTGATGAAGGTCAGTGCGCCAACATCTTTGTGGGCTTCCTGTAGGCAAGCGCCAATACGTTCGGCTTTTTCTTGCGACAAGGGCGGAAGAACGCGTTCAATCAATTGAGCCAAAGACTCACAGTCAAATCTTTTGCCACAGTAAATAATGGTTGGTGTCAGCTCTAGATCTACCAGAGAGGGCAGTCTTGCAGCAAGATCCGGCTGACGTAACGGTAAGTCTTTATGCATGGGGTTTAGTTGCCGGAAGGCATCTTTGGGAAGATGCTCCTCGGTGAGCCAATGTCCCCCATAATAGACGAGGTTGGTCAGCGGAACGGGACGGTGTTCCGTGCGAACAAGCGTACATCGTTTTTTGCCCTGCGTTGAGATCCAGTCGGCAAATTCCTCCGCATTGCCCACTGATGCGCTCAGAAGAAGCACCTGGCACGAGGGAGGTGTAAGAATTAGAGCCTCTTCCCACGCACTGCCTCGCCCTTCGTCTTGAAGGTAGTGATACTCATCAAAAACGACCAGGGTTCGTCCTAGATCGGGTTCGATTCCTAGCAGCGAGTTGCGATAGCTTTCAAGAGTTGCAACAACAATGGGCGCGTCAAGATTTTCTTTGATGTCGCCAGTAGCGATACCGACCTTGTCAGCGCCAAACATGGCTCGTAATTCTCGGACTTTATCATTTGATAAGGATTTAACCGGTGTTGTATAGGCAGCACGAAACGTAGGATCGTTGATGTTCATAGCAAAAAATACTTCGACAGCGCGCGTTTTACCCGCTGTTGTCGGAGCGTCAACAATAACGCTTTCCCCAGACCGCAAAAGTTCAAACACTTGCTGTTGCCAGGGATCAAGGGGGAGTGTTTTGGGGTCGGTTTTAGGTGCTGTTTGGGCTACGCTATTTTTTGCGCGTAAGTCTGCCCCCGCAGAGAGCCAAGAGGTGATGGCATTACGACTTTTTTCTATTGCTTCAGGAGGCACCTGTCTCGCAGCCCCCTGACCGTTGGCGTCACGCCGGCTTGTACCGTCTGTTTTATGGGTCTTGAAGCGTGTTTTATGATGGGGTGGCGGAAAGCCTGAACGATGATGCTTCGGACCGCGACGGGGTTGGTCGTGACCCCCTGTTTTTTGATCTTCTGAGCCAGAGGAGTCCCGCGGTGGACCTTTGGGCTTTGGTGTATTATTGCGGCCTGTTCTCGAGTTTTTACGAGGGCCAAATCCGTTGCGGCTCATAAGCAGGTGTCTTTTCGTTATGGGTTACTCTGTAAGGATAACGCGAAATGATCGAAACTGATACCAAGAACGGCGCTGCCACGATAAACCTGAACAAAATAAGAACCATCGCGCATGGACGAAAGCCGGACCCTTTGCCCACGCGATCTCACAAACTCTGGCGACCCAGGTCTCGTCATTATCTCTGCTTCAGGGGATTCACGAATCCGTCGCTCGTCCATCGCAAGGTTGGGAGAGCACAGGGAGCCCTGGGATGAAGCCAGGCAGTCGACTTAAAGCCACGACCAATGGACATCCCAGTGCACTGTGAAGGCGTTTTACATGACGTAAAGTATTTCTCGATACTTTGGTAACGACCACAGTTGATCATCAACGATTAACTCAAGTTCGTCGCTTACTTTCCGAGCCTCTTCCATCAAGGGCACAGCTTCGGCCGCGATCGTTGCTGCCAATTTAGGTTCATCGTGGATGGAGGCACACTTATTCAAGAACTCTCCTAGCTTATCTTTTGCTGTAGATAACTTTGCCGTGAGTTCACTGGCGATGCGAAGTTGTTTCTCAAACTCCGTTGGGATCCCTCCCATGGCGGTTTTCAGACTTGCTGCTGATTGCGCGAGTATGCGAGTGTGAGAGACGGCAGCCGGGAAAACCTCATTGGAGAGCATTTCTTGCATCGTTTCAAGTTCGATCATTCTGACTTTTATGTAGCGCTCTAACTTGACGTTGTAGCGCGCTTCGACCTCTCCTCCAAAATGGATACCAAGGGAGGCAAGCATGTTCTTGTTTTTGGTCTCTTTGATCGCAGCCAGGGCCTCGGGTGTTGTCCTTATGATCGGTAAGCCTCGTGCCTCCGCTTCTCGATGCCACTCTTGGCTGTAGCCATTACCTTCAAAGCAGACTCGTTTGTTATCGTTGAGAGTATCGACGATCAGCTTGAGAACCTCGTCTTGGCTTGGACGGGAAGAAACTTTCTTTAACTGCTCATTCATGGCATTTAGCGAAGACGCGACTGCTGCATTGAGATACGTTAGGGACGGCGAAATCGATGCTGAGGCTCCCACTGCGCGGAATTCAAACTTGTTGCCTGTGAATGCAAATGGTGACGTGCGGTTGCGGTCGGTATTGTCGCGGGCGATGACGGGGACCTTGGCCAGATCTAAATTGATATTGCGAGCTCGATCAGACAGGCTACCGCCACCTGATGTTGTGAGTTTTTGCACGACCTCAGTGAGGGTTTCGCCTAAAAAGCAACTGATGATGGCTGGTGGAGCCTCATTTGCTCCAAGACGGAAATCATTACCTGCCGAGGCAATACTCATGCGCAAGAGTGGTGCAAACTCGTTTACAGCCTTTATGGTGCCAGCTAAAAACCATAAGAACCGGATGTTGTCCATCGGGTTATCGCCAGGTTCTAGTAGATTATGACCATGGTTGTCGGCAAATGACCAGTTGACGTGTTTGCCACTTCCATTGATTCCTGCGTAGGGTTTTTCGTGGAATAAGACCTGAAGCTGGTGGCGTCGGGCCACCGTACGGAGTACCTCCAACACTAGTTGGTTGTGGTCAGCTGCGATATTAGCTTGTTCGTAGATTGGAGCAATTTCGCATTGACTTGGAGCAACTTCATTGTGCCTGGTTTTGCAGGGTACACCTAGCTTGTAAAGTTGATGCTCGGCCTCCATCATGAATGCAAGTATCCTTGGCTTGATGGATCCAAAATAATGATCCTCTAGCTGCTGCCCTCGCGGAGGGTTACGTCCAAGGAGGGTTCGACCGGCTAACAGGAGATCAGGACGTAGGTTAAACAGCGCTTCGTCGCAGATGAAGTATTCCTGCTCGGGACCAGCACTCGCCATAACGTATTTGGCATCATGTCCCAGAAGTTTTAACGACTCGGTGGCCGCCTTATTGAGCGCAGCGAGTGATCGGAGTAGGGGTGTCTTTTCGTCCAAGGCCTCTCCATTGTAGGAAATGAATAAACTTGGAATGCAAAGTGTTAAGCCATTTTCACTTTCCATGAGAAACATCGGCGAACTCGCGTCCCACGCTGTATAGCCGCGCGCTTCAAACGTGGCCCGCATCCCGCCCGATGGGAAGCTACTTGCATCTGGTTCAGACTGGATCAACTCCTTACCGGTAAACCGCTCGATGGCATTACCTTTACGATCGAAGCTGAAAAACGCATCATGTTTTTCCGCGGTTGCTCCAGTTTGGGGCTGAAACCAATGACAGTAATGAGTGGCACCTCGCAGTAAAGCCCATTCGCGTACTGCGTCAGCCACCTTGTTTGCCAGGTCCAAGGAAAGGGGCTTGTTGCTTGTGGCAAACTCTCTCAAAACAGCAATATCAGCTGCTGAAACCTTTTTTTCCATCATCTCAAAACTAAATGTGTTACAGCCGAAGTACTCGCTGGCCTTTAGATCTTGCTCGTGGGGTCTGGCAAAGGTTTTTGCGAAGACTTTTGGGGTGCGAGATCCTGCGGTTCGAACCGCCTCAAAACGTGCGGAAGCCCTGTTGGTCGTCATGTAGACACTCCTGAATGTAGCAAAATTGTGGGCCGGATGCTCGACCTCGAGCAGGGACGGCAACGAGAAACGGTAGCCTCGTTGGACTCTTTTTATATCTGCTTTGGCATTGCTGCGGCAAGGGCTAAATATTGGAAAATGTTGCGTAAGGCAGCAAGCCCCTGCTGCTAAACCCCTTGCTGGAATTCGTGACGTTTTCTTTTTGAGGGTAGTGCTTGGATTCTTGAGACGATCTTCCATGCTGCAAAGCTTGAGACGTCTCTGTGGACCTTAGGTATGGCTATCACTTTCTTTTTTAAAATATATTAAAAGCATATTTGTTATCAAAATTTTATAAAAAACTTAGTGTCTTGAATAGTGTCCATGCTCCCATGGATGGAACTGGTTCGCAGTCATTGGCAGGTCTAGTAAAATCAGAAAATTAGAGTCAATCCTCTTAATCAAAGAGATTCCACAAAAAATTCAAAAAATGGCACATTGTCGCTGGCGGTCACATGGTTTAGTGGGCTAACGGGGGCTTATGAATACGACCATTCCCAAATTCCGCCCTTCCCCTGTTCCTCGGTCAAATGATGCTACAAAGGGAAAAGGAGTTCATAAATTAAAATTCATTGATGTAAGATGAACTGGAAAGTCATAACCTCTCAAAATCATGTTAATTTAGATACGGTAGCCCTGCTTTGAAGCAGAACTTATCTGACATGGCATTATAAATTCCCTTGCACTGTCCTGGAGATTTATCGCTGAAAGCGATCTTCTAAATAAGTGCGAAATGATTTTGATAATGACGGAACCGAAAGTATGAGTTCGGTTTCCGCGACCTTAGCGGTGGAGAAATAGCCGGTGCCTTTGCGGATCGCACCGAGGCACTGGAGTGGGATGAGGTCAACCCATTGGTCGAGGGTGTTTGGGAAGTCTCTGCAACTTTTTCGAGCTTCGTCTAGGGACTCTTTTGATAGCATTTTTGTTTTGTAGCTGATGAGATATAAGTCTTGATCATAGCGAGTTTGATCTTTGGCGTTTTTATCCAGGAGCCAGTAAACCATTTTGCGCTCGATTTGAGAGGCAATCAAAGTGCATGACGTGTCGCTGTAATGGGTTACTTCATAAAGGACGGTAAGTTTTGAAAAAGTCACTTTAGTCTTGTAGCTGCCCGCAAATGGGTCAAGTTCGCAATCACTTGAGGTCCATACACCCTCAATCTTCGGTTGTAGTTCATGTTTGGGTTGAAGCTCTCGTTCAAACTCAAGGAGAAAAGTCGTGTAGTTTTGTTTTTGACTTGGATAAGTGTCGCTGGATTCGTATAGATCAAAAGCGCTGCCACACATCAATCCTTTATATTGAGGGGCAAGGAAATTGAGGGCGCAACTAGATTGATTGAATGTTTGATTGGTTGTTTTACCGCTGAGGGTGAGAGATTGCGAAAAAATGGCTTTGTCGGTCGCCGATGTTTTTACAATGTAGACTTGACCGTTAAGTTTGATCTCAAACCCGCTTTTAACGTCGTTGTCTTTAACTATACAGTCATCAAAATTAAACATTTCCTTCCTGTATGTTCCTCGCTGCGAGGCGTAGAACGTAAACGTGCCGCCGTCTTGGCATTGGAAAGTCTGCTCCGGGTCCGTAACCTTTAGCGGTACAATTTCCTTATTATAGGTTTCCCGCAAAGCATCTTCTAGGACGAAAGCTAACTCGAGCGACTTAACGTCGGTCTCAGTAGTCCTTCTTGACGGCGACACGGCTGGTTGTCTTTTCATGGAGTTTTCAGGTTTGGCATCATCAATCTCTTGACGAACCCGCGATTCGGTTATCTCGGGACGTGCGCAGGAGCCTCCTGCGCTCAGCACTAGGATGGTGCGTAGCAAGATTTGATGATTCATGTATCCTCCCTTAGTCATAGATCCGTATCGGCCCAATTGGGCTGATTCTTTATGTGATTAAGTGATTTAATACTATTTTTATGTGGGTCATTTTGATGTTCATTTGTGTCAATATAAACGGCGTATTGCATTGATAGGCCTCGACCTTGAGGGGGGCAGCGAGTCAGAGTAAGGCGATAATTCCTTGGCGCAAGGTGTCGAGGGTGGTGTTTGTGTCAATGATGTGATCGGCGAGTTCAGCCTTTTTTAAAGCAGGCATCTGGTTATTGATCAGCGCTAGGGCTTCAGTTTGGCTGAGATTTGATCTTGAGCAAAGTCTGGCAAGTTGAATTTCGGGAGGGCAGTAGGTTGCCCAAACCTCCTTGAAAAGGTGGTTGCGCGCTGCTTCAAAAATCAAAGCGGCCTCATAGAAGAAGGTGGTTGGAGTTTTATCAAGGTTATGCTCTTCGACAGCGGTTTTGAATTGTTGTTGAATGGCAGGATGTATGATGTTTTCCAGTTGCTTTCGCATACTTGGTTTAGTCATCACGAGCTGTCTAAGCCTATCGCGATCGATAGTGCCACTCTTTGCAAGAATGTCAGGTCCGAAGGATTTTACGACCTCGCGAAACACAGAGGTCTGGGGTTCTACCACTTTGCGCGCAAGGTGATCAGCATCAATGACAATGTAGCCTAATTCCTTCAATAGTTTTGCAACAGTGGATTTGCCAGTTGCAACGCCGCCAGTAAGGGCTATGCACCGTTGTTTCAAGATTATCTCAAACTGTGTATCTGTTAGATTTGTCATTTTCTTATTTTCTCATTTTTGCAACTGCCCACTATTAAAGTTCCCAGGTGATTCCCAGCACAATGGCATGATGGAGGCGATCTGAAAAAGGTTGTTTGATTGGTGTGTAGCCTAGGCTCAAGTCTAGGTCATGGATGCCTTGATGCTCATAGGGCATCACAAGCGCATAGGTCCCCATGGGAGCCATATCAATGTCCAGGTTGTAGGAGTTGATAATACGGGGTTTTTTGCGGCGAGATTTCTTTGTTTTGCTTTTGTCTTTCGGTGCAGGCTCGTTCATAAATGCGTCAATCACACCTAGACCATAAAGGCCTGCAAAAGCTGCAATTGAGTAAGTGGCATTTTGTTGAGCCTGAGCAATGACTTTTTTACCTTGGGCTTCAATATCGTCAGTCTCTGCGTCATAGTCTTCCAATTCAGAGGAGCTGATCGTTTCACGATCGATTTCGCGTTCGTCTAAGCGATTGTTCAACTTCGTTTGAAATGAAGCTGCGGCATCTGAGTTAGACTTGAAGAAAAACAAAGCGGCGGCCTCTCCTCCAAGAAACACGAGACCTTTGAACATACTGCCATTGCAGAATTGTCCGGCGCCAAAGGGTAATATCTTTATGAATGCACTGCAACCGCTTGAGGACGCGGGCCCTGCACTCGATTTTGGCGAGCGTGGACTCGATCGCAACGGCGGTGGATCAGGCGGAAGTCTTGGCGGAGGTGGCATGCCAGATGATTCAGGCTCTTTCGGCTTCACCTGTGTGATCGTTGGTGGTGGCTCTGGCTCGGGAGCAACAGGCTCCTCTGGCGGTGGCCCAAGATAGCCACCATAAGGATCAGAGACCGTCGGAGTGGCGTAAGGCTGATAAACAGAAGGAGGGGGTGCAGGTGGCTGCTGTGGCTGTTGTGGATAGCCGTAGGGAGCTGGCGGCGGTGGTAGGTAGCCGCCACCATATGCAGGTTGAGCGTAGGGCATATAAGGTTGGGGGTATGGCTGTTGATACGGGGCAGCATAGCTAGGATACGCTGGTTGGCCATACATCGGTTGCTGGTACATGGGTTGTTGATACACCGGTTGCTGGTACATGGGTGCAGGATAACTTTGAATAGGCGGTGCAACGGGCTGCGCGGGAGGAGGAGGCACTGCTACGTATGGAGTCGGAGCAGAAGCCTGAGGCGCGGCTAGGCCGGGTGAACCAGACATTGGTGCAGCGAACTCGTGCGCTTTAGGTTCATCAACAAAAAGACTTGCGCCACCGCTATTTTTCTTTTTTTCCTGTTGCGGTCTCGTGCCGAGTGCCAATGCTGCATCACCAGGATCCGGTAGTGGGATGGTTTGCTTCGATGATTTTGTCACGGGCTCTTTCTTAGGTGCTGGTTTGGGCTGAATTTTTTCCAGTGTTACTTTAACAAGGCTTGTTGTGTTTTTTTCAACCTTGAGTTTGCTACGGACTGATCGGTAGCCGGGGGATACGACTTGGATTTCCACGACGCCTGGATCAACATCAATTTCGTCACCAGACTTCCCACTTGCTATACCATCAATGAGGATTGTGGAATTGGTCACATTAGATTCAACTTTTATGAGGGTTTTTTTCGCTTTCTGGCGCGTTGCTGATAGGCTTCGGGCCGGGGTTGCCTGGGAACGTCCGATTGGGGGCGCAACCTTTTTGAAAAGTAGAATCACTGACTCATCGAGGACTTCAGCTTCCGTTAAGTTGACCGCTGGATTTGCTGCTTTAGCTCGTTGAAATGCTTGTGCAGCAGCGTTTTTATTGCCTAGCATGTAGTGGGCAACCCCGAGCAGTTTCAGTACCTCGGCAAGCTCCTGTTTTGATTTCACTTGTTTGAGGGCTGTTGATAACTGAGCCTGTGCCGCTTTTGCATTATTTTTCATCAAAAGTTGCTGTCCCGATTTCCAGGATTGAGCATGGGCCTGGTGACCAAGAGTAAGCCACAGTATGATCAAGTATAACAATACGAACATCTGGCTAGCCGTTCTGCTAACCTTCCGACGTCGCTGGTTACAAATCTTGATCAAAGCTCTTTCCTTTCCCTCGTCTCTTTTTTTCTTGATGACCCTGTTTCTATTTCCCTCTTATCGTTCTCAGTTCTAGTTTTCCTCTGGAGTCCAATTTACCCTTGCGTCCTTAAATTCAACACCAAACGTCAACTGCTGCGTTGCCCCAGAAAAGTCAATCCGACGACGTCTGATATCCCCGTTGTGCTGCATGCTCACCTCGTAGATGCCGCGATCTAAGGTGATGGTTTGCTGACTTCTTGTTAAGGTTAGTGTCTGAACCTCGCGTGTATCGATATTGCGAAGTGTCACTTCCGCTGGCGTAAGGTTCGTTGCAAGAGTTAATCGATAGGTTGTCGGCCTGGCTGATGCCCCGTCGTCCTTGATCAATCTATAGGGACCTAAAGTCTTGCGGGGACCGTCCTCAATAAAGATCGTTTCGGTTTTTACTGCGTATCCGGATCGTCGCAGCTCAAGTCGATGGTTGCCTGGGGCTAGTTCGATCCAATGACTTGATGTTCCGAGGTCGTTGGTCGTTCCCTGTCTTCGACCGTTTATAAACAGTTCAGCCGCGGGTATACTTGTGACGGCAATTTGAGTTTTGGTGGCGCTTTCACCGTGACGCTGTTTTCTGTTCAAATTGTTATTGGAGGCTGGCTCGGGTATGGTCGGAGGCGTTGTTGTGGTCGCGTTGTCGGAGGTCGCCTGCAAAGGCGCAGGCAAGTTTTTTTGTGATATAGCTGATGTCCCAGATTTAGTTTGTGTAGTCGTTTGCTCTTCGCGCATTGGCTTTGCGCCCGTTGTGACAGGGGCTAATCGAAGCTTTGGTGCATCTTCGCCGGAAGGCTTGTTTTGTCGTGGACTGTTGGTGATAGCCGTCTTTTGATCTTTCTGTGATGATCGATTTTGAGACGACGCTTCATTATTTGGTTGACGTTGAGCGGTGATGTTCGTCGGGTCTATGACCTGGCTGGCCTTATCAAGTTTAGTTTTTTGCCCTTGATCAGCCTGGCTTCTGATAGGCTGCTCTGCCTGCCGATCGCGAAAATGTCGCGATCGGGGGGCGCTGTCTGGTTTTGTTTTTTGCGAGTTAGCAGGACTTCTGTCGTGATCAGCGGTGGATAAATAATTTACAATATGTCTAAACTGCAGGTTTGCATTTTTGTTTGTACCAAGCCAAAGAATCCCCCCTGCAACTAACAACAAAACTCCAGCAAGAAGCGCTCCAAGAGATTGGTCATTTTGTCGGATGTAGTGTTGTTCGCGCGGAGCTTTCCGTGCGTATATCACCTTTTTTGGAGCAACAGGGACCGAGCGTAGAACCGGTCTTACATCCACACGAGGGCGAACCATCGCCACGGGTGGCTGGGCCATGTGTTTTGGGGTGTTGGGCATTATGCTTCTGGGTGGTGTCTTTAACTCTGGCCTCGGTGGAGGCAGCATTCTCGTTTGCGCTGGACGTTGTTGTTGGCGTCTTTCTGGCAAATGAGCAGCGATCATTTCGGGACTTTGATGACGTTTTGTGAAATGAGGAATCGTGCGCGGGGGCAAAAGATGATCGCGACGGGTCGAACCTTGCGGAAGATTTTGTCCACTAATGTCAGGACGTGGAATCGGAGAGTTCAGAGCGGCTTGATTCCAGCGGCTTACAGGGTTGGAGTCTTGTTGTGTTGACGAATTTACCAAGCCTGCCGTAGGCTGATTTGTGGCAAGGACTAACGTGGGTGCTGCTTTGTACTCTGTGACGCGCAGAATTTTAGCAAGTCGCTCTCCATAGGCTTTAGGATCCTTGAAACAGCGTTCTAGTTCAAGCATACTGTTTTCAAGTCCTAGATGTTGCAACAGGCTATCAAGCATCGATCCGATCACGTCCACTGATTGGGGGCGATTTTCAGGTAGTATCTCCATGCATTTTACGATACATCGATCGATCTCTTCTGGGATTCCAGCCATTATAAATCTTGGGTGCGCAAAGCCGCCGCCTATGATTTTCATCGCGATATCAGCTGTTGAAGACCCCGTGTATGGAAGTTTCCCCGTCACAAGTTCATAAAAAAGAACGCCAAGACTATAAACATCACTGCGATGATCAACATCTTTCCCACGAATTTGCTCGGGCGACATGTAGCTCGGAGATCCCATGAACATACCAGTTTGGGTCATGCTTGATATTCTTTGAATTTTGGCAATGCCAAAGTCCATAAGTTTGACGCCACCTTGATGGGTGATCATCACGTTCTCTGGCTTGACATCACGATGTACGACGCCATGTTCGTGGGCTGTTTGTAAGGCCCGGCTAATTTCTCTAACAATCGATGCAGCAATGACCGGGTGTAGCCACCCGTTGGGAGTTGTTTCAAGAATCTGCGCTAGGTTTCGTCCGTGAATTAACTCTGTGACGATCCATAGTTGTTTGGAACCTTCTCCTGAGAAGTCGAAAATTTTGAGAATGTTTGGGTGGTCAAATGCAGATATGGCACGGGCTTCATGTTGAAATCTAACTCGGATTTCGTCGTGATTTTCAAACCTCTCTTTTAGGATTTTAATTGCAACGTCACGTCCGAGCTTTTCATCCACGGCAATGTGAATGACAGCCATGCCGCCTTCGCCAATTTTGCGTAAGACGCGGTAGCGATGTCCAATGAGTTCACCACTCACTTCGACTAACCTCCTTCAAAAGACGCGTTCGTCCGAAGAGGTATCGGTCTATTTTTGTTTAAACATTAATGAGACTTGCCTCGAAGTGTAACCCTGCATGACGTGTGTTGTTTATGGGAGGTGTGATAATTTAATTACCAAAGCGAGTTTTGGCAAAAAGCTAAAATTCGCAAAATTTCACTAGGGATCATGGGGCAAGATGTCGTGGAAGCTTGAAAAGCGTTTTTGCGGGCTATAAAAGCGTAAATTACTAACACGACTGGTGTAAATACATGCAAAACCTTCCACTTGGTATGCAAACCGACTGCGTTCCAAGCCGACCTTCATTAGCTCACCCCAAGTGGCATGCAATGATGTTTCTTTGTGGTTTAGGAGCTCTTTGATGTCGTTATCGAGTTTGTCTAAAATTGGTTTTTTACCAGAGATCTTTTCGGCGTATTTATCTCGCTCTTTTTCAAGGTGATGAGCCTTCTTGGTGTCTCCATCCCGACCTGCGATTTGGATATGACGCTTGATGGACATTAACTTTGATCGGATAATTTGAATTTCCTCATCAAGTGCTTCACGCTCGTTGATCTTTTGCTGAATATCTTGGAAAACTGGTTTCAATTCGGCAAGTTTTTCAAGTTCATGCTCAAGTTCCTCCACAACCAGGAGGGTGCGCCAATTGAGTTTACCTTTTGACTGCATGATGTCGCCAAAAATGTGATCGCCCGCGTATAGGATCTCGTCACCTCGATATTTAGTCAATTTCTGAAAAAGGCTGGCATTACCTCCCTGGTAAACGCCTCTTGGCAAAAGGCTAGCAGAGTGTGTTTTGAGAAGGCCGCTTTCTGTCATCACTTCAAGGAAGGGTTGGCTTCCTGTGAAAAATCCTGGTTTACCAGCTGACACAATGGTAACGTCAAAATAATCTCGCCAAGAGGGAAACTCGTCGTGCTCCTGGTCAAGAATGTAACTCATCAAGCGATTAGTATAGTCCCATCCCGAATTGGTTAAAAGGAAGAGCGATTTTCCCCCGTCGATTAATCGCATTAAAGCGGTTGCCAAATGTTTATCTTTTCTGACAAATCGACCTGGATCAGAGACGACGACATTTTTGATGCTTCCATCAGCATGGCTTAGATCAATAAAGCGTCTTAAATCTGCATAAACGTCGCGATAGGACTTATTTATTTTTCTAGGGTTTTTATCCATATAGTCGACGATTTCGACGAAAAGTTGCACCTCACTTAGAGCAAAAAATGTATCGACACTCAGGAAATCTTGGGCTTTGAATGATTCGCTGTTGTAGAGCTTGTGACGAGTCTCTTTGTCAAGAGGAGTGGTGCCGTGGAATGCAGTTTTTACATACTTATGGCCGTCGACTTTGAGTAGATTGCCCCGTTCCATGTCAACTAAAAGACCGCGAATGAGAAAGCTAGGTTTGAATTCAAGATCGGCTAATTCTTCTGGATAACCTGCTTCAATAAATTTTTTCAGTGTTTCCCTGAAAGCCAGGGATTCAAACTCTTCTCGGTTATACATGACCAGTGTATGATCCATGTCAAAGCCAATTGCTTTGATACGCTCCATGTTTAAGGAACGATTGACGTACATGCGCTGCCATTTTTCTAATTTGCTGTATGGTCCTGCCAAAATTTTCCTCTTCGCTTGTGGTGCTTGTAGCTTATCTTTTGGGTGGATTTAAAAACTTAACGCCCACCTGAACGCGGACCTGTCCGTTTAGATCCATGAATTTTCGATTGTAGACAACTTCACCCGCAAGGCTTGACCACTGTTTGCCGTCGATGGTTACCTTTATGTCCGGTAGGTGACTACCTGGGGTGAAGGGTTTAGTAACTTGGTTAATTCTTAGTGACAAACCTGTGGCCGACATGTCCATCAGTTGACGCTTGAGAATGGTCTTTTTGTCAAATGGATTGAGAATCTCGGCCATGACCTTTTCATCAGGTGTAAACATAAACCGCTCGGACTGTCTTGTTTCCTCGATGAGCGAATTCTCCTGTATTTCAAACGCCATGAAAGATCCGCGTGGGTGCACCGATGTCGATTGAAATCGTAGCATTTTGCATTGAAGGAAAAATTTGGTCCCTTGTGCAAAGCGCGAGATGTACTCTGGTTTCACCATATTTTCGACAACAACAGTTCGTCCGTCAAGTTCCTTGATTGTGGTCTGAAACGAGATGTCAAGTCCGCTACTTCCGATGAGAACAGGAGTCTTAAGGCGTTTGCAATCGTTGAGGACTGTGGCAACGTCAGGGGTTTTGCTCACTGCTCGGAATCCTTCGTGAAGGCGGCGTCCGCAAACCTTTCGGTCATACGGGTTACGCGCTTGGTTCCCGGAAACGCCCATGTGGCGTTAAGGAGGATGGTATTTTTGGTTCCGGAATATACTTTTAAATTACTACTGTTTTCCACCATCGTATAGGAACCTTCAAACCGAGTGTTAGTGCTTTTACTATAATATAAGCCAATTTGTATCATGTTGCCAGTATCTGTCCTGGGACAAGATGATGGCTTTTCATCTCCTGACTGGGGAACGGTCGCGCCACATCCTCCTGTTTTAATGTGCGGTAACTTGTAGGAGTCACGGTAATAACCAATGATGGCGTTGGCTCCAATGCCTTTATAAATATTATAGTCCGCCCCGAGGATCAGCCCGCGGCGTGTATAATCAAGAAAGTAGTCATTATAAATAAACTCATATTGGAAAAGGTCAATACTCGTCTCTAAACGTTGCTCTGGGAAGTCCATGGCGTGACTTAGCGTGAAGCTAAAGGCTGGGCTTCCCTCTGAACCACTGAATTCATAAGTTTTATTGCTGTGTTCAGGGCTTTGGTTGTGGATCTCTTTGCGCAAATACAGGGAAAACATCGAGCGCATGGTGGGCGACCACGACCAGCCTAGCCATGGGATGAGGAGTTGGGTGTCAGTTTGTGCGGTGACAACTTTCAAGGCCGCCTCGTCGGGGCTTGGCAAAAGGCTTGATCCCAGGCGACTGTACTCAAGCCGACCGTAGGAACCAACAAACAGGCTTGTGCCAATTTGACGCCGAAAATCTCCAAAAAACTGGTGGCTCCGTTCAAGCATATCGCCTCGTAGCGGAAATAGGTCCATGCTTAGTCCATCTTCAAACCAGGCTGATATGAGATTCATGTCCATCAGCCACTTTTGCTTGTAGGTATAGCCAGCAAAGGAGGTGGATTTTTTCTGGCGGATTGGTCCGATGCCGAGTGATGCCGTAATGTTTAACGCACTGTCATTGACAGGAGGCTTGACCAAGGTGCCTGAGCCTTGCCCCGTCCTAACAGGTTCATAACCGGAGGTCTCAATGTTGGTTGCGCCAACTCGGATGAGCCAAAAGTGGGGTGTCTTAAATAGAGACCAGCGGTGGTATTTGAAGGCAGCCAATTCTGGGTCTGGACGATCAAAGCCTTTGGTCTCGTCAATCTTTTTGTTCGCAGCGAGGGACTTTAGAAGTTCCTTAACACTCACGACTTCCGGGCCTTTGGGGAACTTTTGCATGTAGACCGTTAGCCAGTGCCGTGATTTTGCGTCGTCGCCATTGTTGTAGAAGTAAACCGCTAATTCATAGGTGGCCTTGGCAGCAAACTCGTCGCGCCAGTATGCCGCATACTCCCAATATCTCACGGCAGTTGGCTCTGCGCCAAGAACTGCAATACACATACCTTGATAGAAAAAATTGAAGGACTTGTCGGGAGTCTTCTTTTCCGTGCGACGTAAGGTATCTAAGGCGAGGCGAATTTGGCCCGAATGGTAGTAGGCTGCTGCCAGTTGGCTCCAGGCTCGATAATCGGTCGGTACAGATTTAAGATGTTTTCTGTACAGTGGAATCGCTGTATCCCAACTACCTTTTGCAAATTCACTTTGGGCCTGGGTGTAAACGTTTTGATTTTTCGCAGGAACAGCTGTTGGCGCGCTTTTTGCGTCATTGTGCCACCCGCCGGCTATCGATAGCATGGAAAAGAGTGATAACAATATATAGCGGCGGGACAAAGTGTACTACCCTTCTTTAAGTGGCGTGTTTAGATGCCGGGTGAAACAATGACGGTCCGAGGTCAAGAAGACATGACTTGCGTTGGCATCCATCTTTCGGGCCCTAACGCTAAAAAATCCTCTCTCGTTGTCCTTAAAGCCGATGGTTTCAAGTCTCAGTTCGTTTCATTATATGAGAAGATTGGCTCAGTTGGCAGTCTATTTTCTGATGAACGTTTGCTTGACATTTTAAAACAATGGCCGCAAGTGGGTGTTGCTTTTGTGGACTGCCCCATTTCAGAGCCTCCTTGTGTTGATTGTGAACGCCCCGTTTGCCCTGGCGTTGTTCGCTGTGAAGACGTTGCTGTTGGCATGATGATGGCCATTGAGGAGAAGCGGGAGCGCAGGGGTCGGCATAAACTTCGACCGCTGAACCCTCAAAATTTGCGACTTTGGGACGCCATGTACGGACGGGCGGGTGAGTTTGGCAACCTTGAGCCGACCTATAGTGCTAATTTGGCACCTCTTGTTGTTCGAGCAAAGACCCTACAGCGACGTCTCAGAATGGATTTGCCTCACATCGAATTGCGGGAAACCAACGTGCCGTTTTTGCTAAAGCAACTTGAGTTGCTGTTGGATAGAAAAGGATGGTCGACGTCGTACCGTAGTTTTGAACTGGGTTTTTCGGTGCGTTGCGAGATTCTATCAGAGCTCTCTGCGAAGAAAACGAGCGCCTGGCTTCCAAAACTTGGGATTCAGATCCTCGATGATTCTATAGACGACGTTGCCGCTAGTGTTGAGTCGTTTCATGCCTTTATGGCTGCGGCCATGGGGCTTTGGTCTTTGAGAGGAATGGCCCGAGAGCCCTCAGCATACTTTCAGGAACATCTAGGATGGGTGGATCTGCTCAATCTAGAAGGAGTCCTCTCGTAGTAAAAATCCATGGGTCAAAGATTTTTTGACTCTATCTGATATCTGCCAAAGTTTTTTTGCTCATGCTAAGACGGAGCTGCCGCGAGGAGGCTTAGACCTAACTTTAATGTAGCTATGTCCTTGCAGAAGGCAAAACGCACATAGTTTTGACGAGACGCGATAGTCTGGGGGTGTTCAAAAAATACACTTGTCGGGATGACGGCTACTTTCCTTTGAGCCGTGAGCCACAAGGAAAACTCTTGATCTTGAAGTTTTGACATATGGCTATAATCGGCTACAACAAAGTAAGTGCCTTGTGGTTTTCTAAACTTAAATCCGAGCTCTTCCAAGCCGCGGCATAAGGTATCCCGACGCTCCTGATACGCCAAGCGAAGGTCGTCGTAATAATCATCTGCAAGCTCCAGTGCTGCGCAAATTCCAGCCTGAAGCGGGGTTGAGCTGCAGAATACCGTGAACTGATGGACAGCGCGAAGCTCTCTGGTCAGTTCTGGCGGAGCAAAAGTATAGCCTACCTTCCAGCCGGTAAGGCTGTATGTCTTGGCAGAGCTGGAGATCACAACCGTTCGTTCGCGCATACCGGGAAGAGTCGCCATACGGGGCAGCGATAGGCCATCGTAAATAAGTTCCTCATAGACCTCATCAGTGACCACGAGCAGGTTATGATTTATAGCTTCCTGCGCTATGATCTGAAGCTCTTCGCGACTGAATACGCGGCCTGTTGGATTGTGGGGTGTGTTCACGAGAATCATCCGGGTTCGGGGAGTGATCGCTTGTCTTAAACGGTCTCGTGTGAACGTCCACTCGGGTGCTTGGAGTTGAACTTCCACCAGCTTTGCTCCAGCAGAAAATGCACCGGCCGGGTAGCAGTCAAAAAAAGGCGCAAACGTAATGACCTCATCTCCTGGTTGTAAAAAAGCTTGGAACGCACAAAACAAAGCCTCAGTTGCACCTGAGAAAACAGTGACTTCAGACTCTGGGCAGTAGTCTTCGCCGCTTGTTCGCTTCATCCGTTGACTTAAAAGATCCCGAAGGCGCGGTAGTCCTATGGATGGAGCATACTGGTTCAAGTCGCCCTTGATTGCTTTAATGGCAGCATCTTTGATGACGTCAGGGCCATCAAAATTTGGAAAACCCTGGGCGAGGTTTACAGCTCCGTGGCGGTTTGCAGCGAGTGTCATGACTGAAAAAATAGATGTTCCGAATTGACTCCACCGGTACGAACGTGTTGGCATAAGCGGTCCTGTTTAGGGTTTTACCAAGAGTTAGTCTGCGATCTCACGATATACATGAGGATTTAGATTTAATCCAAGTGGTAAACGCATCATCCTATTATTATTATAATTTTTATTAAAATTCGTTGTGACGCCATGTTCTTTTTTAGCCTCGTTTCAAGGAAATGGGGGGGCGTCTTGGGCTGCTGGCTTTTTGGTGTCCTTTGACAATGGGGGGCTGGGGCTGGACGTCGCGGAATGCTCGCCGCAAAATCTCAGCTAACGGGTGGGACTTTTATAAAGCTTTGTCAAGAAAGTCCGATAGATGCATCAAGCGGGTGAATGCTCGTTGAAAGGCCAATCATGGAGTTAAGGATGTCTAAAAGCTTCATTGTGCAGGTTAGGTTAGGTGGCACTCGGTTGGTTGCCACTACTAGCCCGTCCTGGTTGCCCGGCGGGCAGCAATCAATGGCGTTGGTGTTCCGATCAAGCGTCAATGCTGAACTAAAGTGGCTGGAGGATCTGAATGCGGATTAGGATGACGGGCGCGACTGATATAGGACGCAAACGCAAGGCCAACCAAGATAGTATATTCTATGACGAGACTCAGGGTTTAGGCATCGTCGCAGATGGTATTGGTGGTCGCAAAGGAGGAGAAATCGCCTCCTCAATTGCTGTAAATTCCATGAAACGTGCATTCATGGGAGTGGATGTCATCCGTCACGGGGAGGTCAATGGCTTTCTAGTTGGCGCAATTGATGAGTTAAATTCCGACATCATCATGCGAGGGCAGGTTGAGCCAGAGTTTGCTGGGATGGGAACAACTGTGAACTGTCTTGTTTTTGTCGGCGATCGTTTGCACCTTGCACATGTCGGTGATAGTCGAACCTATTTGTACTACAACGGTCATCTTTTTCAACTGACCATCGATCATAACGTGTCGACATTTTCTGCCAAGGGGTGGCTCAAGCCTGAGCAGGTGGTTCCAGGTGCCCGAGACGAGGCTCTGGTCAAGGCTTTGGGCTTGCATGCAAACTGTGAGGCCGACATTTATGAAGTTGCATTGATGCCTGGTCAGATCTTTTTGACCTGTTCGGATGGTTTAAGTGGGATGATTTCTGATCAAGAGATCGCGACGATTATTCGAAAAAATTATTCAAAATTTGACGCGATTCCCCAAACGTTGATTGCGGCAGCTAATCACGCCGGAGGGCGGGACAATATAACGGTTTTGTTGACTGAGGTTAGAAGGTAGATATGAAAACCGAACGACTTTATCTCGTGCGGCGAGACCATCGGGAGTTTATTGGACCGAT
>JBIKKO010000308.1:0-2880 GCA_044360315.1 Oligoflexales bacterium | reverse complement strand
GTAATGGCAAATCGAAAGTTCCTGGATCGACAGAAGCTTGTATGGTCAGCTTCACACGCGGAAAGGTCCGTCAGCTGTCAGCCATGGTCGACAGAACTCTTGGGATGGTGCAGATGATGCTCTGCCAGGCTAAAAAGTCAGGCTCTGGCGAGCTACCATCGTCAGATGGAGAGTCAATCGACTTCAAGGCTATTATGGAAGCCGCTGCCACGGCGGCGGGCAAGGACCCTACAAAAATGCCCGTCAGCACCGCAAAAATGACCAAAACAGGTACCGCTTACGTCACGGAGATTGAGATGAAAATGCCGTCGCAACCCGGCGGTGCAGCAGGGGCGAATGATCCAAAAGAAAAAATTATCTTGACCCACAATCCTGGCGCAGATTCCACAGCTTACTCGGGAACAATTGTCATCCGCCGTGACAAGGATTTCGGGGCACAAACCAATACGAAGGAGCGTATTCTTACAATTAACTACACTCGATCAGGGGATTCCGTGAAGTATAAGCTGCTAACCGCAAGCATTAATACAAAGATCTCTGCAAACGCCGTTGTGGATGGTGAGCTTAATCTAAATGTGGCAACGGACTCTGGTGGTGATTATATTGATCCAACGACCACAGTCGCCTTTCCCAACGCAAACGATGCTGCATCTGGCATCATGATGATCACGTACGATATGAACCCCAACACAGGCGCAGGAAACTTTGCCTACTGGGTCAATCCTGGAGCAAACTACTCAGAAAAACCACGCGGTTTTGTGGCGAATGTTTCTGCTGACGCAACCACCCAACTGCTGTCAGGATGTGCGTCATCCGGTGCGTTTAACTATGGTAGTATTAGAAAATCAATCAAGAACGCGCAAACGATTGTTCCAGACAGTAGCTTTCACCCGTTCGCTTGTGGTTCAAGCTGTAGTCCGACAAGTGGTTATTTTACCAGCTCTAGAAACAGCACAAACTATCGGTTCTACATTCCTGCCACTGCAAATGCAACTGACGCAACTAATTGGACCAAGAGTCAAGAACTGACTGGTAATCAGGCACGGATTGCCCGCCAATGTTTTGTTCAGGGAAGTGACGGAGTCTACGCAATTGACACGGCAAAAACTCCCGACAGCGCCGGGTTCGGCCTATTTGCAACATCAGATAGCTCGTTGCCAAAACCACCAGACCTCGGAACGATTGATTGATATGGTGGAGCCAGGCCATTGACGTCTTGTTAAACGCATGATGCGCCCGGACCAAACCTGAAAGCCAGCACTAGGAGTCTATTTTGAGAGAAAACAGACCACCTACGTGCTGGCTTCATCGTAAACAAAACTAAAAGCGAGCGTATGGGATCTCAACACTCTTCAATAGTAACAGCATTCGATCGGTTTAAAAAACGATTCAAGTTTTCTTCTGCCATGGCCCAGACTGCTTCGTTCGGCAGCGACCATAGCCGCGCGAGGAAGGATGCAGAATACTCAAGAGACGTTAGCCACGCGGCACAGACAGCCTCACAATCCGTGGGATCATCTCGCGGAGAGGGAGCATCGCTTTCTAGGAGAAAGCGGTTTTTAGGGAGCCAATCCAAATCAGTTAATTGCAGATTTTTAAAGCTTCTCATCCCCAGTGATAGATAAAAATCACGATCAAGATAAAACTGCGCTTGCTTGGGTCCCCCGCGAAAACCATGAACCATCACTGAACCTAGTTTATAGTTTTTCAAAAGGCTCTGAATAACGTCATGACCACGAACAACATGCAATACAACCGGCTTTCCTTGCTCCTCGGCAAGCTGGAGTTGCCTGCGACACCACAACGTTTGCTTTTCGACTTGCTCCAGATTACGGGTCGGATAAAAATCCACACCAACCTCTCCCAAAGCAGCAGCATCCTTCAACCAAATCTTTAAAACTTCAAACATCATTTCGAGTTGATCCTCACCGCCATCACGGACGGTCCAAGGATGAATGCCAATCACGGGCGTCACAAATCCAGGGAACAATTTCGACAATTTGAATTGCGTCTCCCATTCACGTTGACTAACACCACCTAACACAGCGCGCTTCAATCCCGCCCTTTGCAGCGCGTAAGCGAGATCTTCTGCAAAGGGCATAAGTCTTGGATCAGAAAGGTGTGTGTGGGCATCAATCATACAGGGGAAGCCTTGGTATGCTTATTTTTTAAACAAAGGTGTTAGGCCTATCTGTGCAACACGTTGAGCATTCGCCAGGTACCAGCACTCCTATAACGGTTGCTATCCCGCCGTTTCATGCTAAGGCAGAGCGGCAACCACGGCAACGTCTATTTGCTCGCCCACTTAGAATAGATCATCGCAAGCTTTCGCTGGCCTTCATCGCCATGGATTTGGTATGGTTTGACCCCACAGATCTTAAAGGACCCTCTACTATGCGCGAAAAATTTGTGAAGCAATGGACCGACACGTTTTCAGAGCAAATTGTTGCTCGACTCGAAAAACGAAACAAACTCAACGAGTCTGGCTCACTGCCTTACAAAACTGATCTTAAGCCCAACATCACGTCTGCTGAGCTTCGTTCACGACACGGAAGTCAATCTAAGGAAGATCTTGCAGCGTTGTCGACAGACTATGCATTTGCTGGCCGCGCTATGTTGGTTCGTGATTTTGGCAAAGCCGCTTTTATCGATTGCGATGACGGCGTAGGGCGCATGCAGATTTATGTGAGCAAAAACGATCTGACCGAGTCGGACTTTGCTGAATACAAGCTTCTTGATTACGGTGACTTTGCGTGGGTTCGTGGCTTCATCTTTCGTACGGGCAAAGGCGAGTTAGCATTACATGCAAAAGAATTTAAGCTCGTAACCAAGTCGATACGCCCTCTTCCAGAAAAATTCCATGGCTTGACCGATCCAGAG
>JBIKKO010000307.1:0-2884 GCA_044360315.1 Oligoflexales bacterium | reverse complement strand
CAGAGGCCTCGAACCTTTGTGGGCCGATCGCAAATAAAATCAACCATGTCACCGATAATAGTGTAAGTTTTGTCGCTAAGACTTTTCAAGAACACGTAAAGATCGGCGATAAATTTGAGCATGTGCGCATTCAATATCGCACACCTCAACAACTTGGATTACTTGAGCGCTTTCACAGAACCCTTAAAAAGAAAGAGGTCTACTGGAACTTATATGAGTCACCCTCTCAAGCAAGGGAGTGCCTAGCTGCGTTCCGAGAAAGATCCAACTTGGATCGAGCATCTGGGTCAATGGTATCATCAAATTCCTGCGCGGCGCGATGAAATGCATAAACAGTTTGCGTGATCGTGCTGGGGGCTTCGGCATCGCCAATAATACGCAGTAAACTCAAAGTTCCGTTCTCATGATGGATCCCTAAATCTTGGTAGAGCTGAGCGTTGGACATGCGCCCTTTCACCAGCACAATGGAATCAGCTTTAAGAGATGTGGTCTTTCCCGTTAACGAATATACCACTGTCGGATCGTGCCGTAAATTGCCTCGAGCGTTTGTCGAATCAACTGGCTCTATCGAGCGGCGGATGCCATCTCTCTAATGCTACAAAGATTTCTCTCGGAAATAGAAAAACTCAATGAGCCTCGGCCGCCGGGTGGGCGTAGGAAACCGCATCGAGGTGGATTATTCCCATTGGATCTGTCTATATAGAGCACACACCTGAAAGGCGTGGAGGACAAGGCTTTTGAAATTCCGTATAGACCCCAGATAATCTGTCTCTTGACGTGCATGCATTATTCATGCATACTGCATATTGAGTTACGGAGGGACTGATGGCAAGCTTGCAAATACGTGATATGCCTAAAGATCTGTACGAATCATTGAAAGCGAAAGCTGAAAGAGACCACAGAAGTTTAGCGCAGCAAGCCATTATTTTGCTTAGTGAAGCCTTAAACGCTGGAGGGCGGGATTCTTCGCGCCGGGCACGGGCCTTAATGAAGATTCAATCAAAAAAGGTACAGACTAGGTCTAAAGATATCAATATTGTCGATCTGATTCGGGAAGACCGTGCAAGATGATTTACGTTTTGGATGCAAGTGCTGCGGTTGAAGTATTCTTGAATCGACCTTACGGCGAAGAACTGCGGGAGTACTTAACTTCGGCGAGTTTGGTTGTTTCGCCTGACTTGTATTGTTCGGAAATAGTGAACGTATTTTGGAAGATTCAAAAATCAGAGCAACTTTCTCGAGAAGACTGCGAGAGCGGGATAAATATTTGCTTGGAACTTGTTGATGACCTAATACCGATGTCAGAACTTTCTCAAGAGGTTTTCGCTGCAGCAATTGCCTATAATATGACGGCCTATGATATGTTTTATGCGGTAACAGCGAGGCGATATAATGGCCGACTACTTACGATGGATAAAAAGCTCAAAGAAGCTGGAAAAAAAATGAAGCTCCGTGTCTAGCTGATTGGCACTTGAAACGTGTCGTTTTTCTCAACCATAAGCTATTTTAGATAAAGTAAACATAAAGCGTTAAGAGCTACTTGAATTGAGAAATTTTGGCGACGCAATGATTGTAGAAAAACTTAGCGCAAGTGACTGAGCAAGGTTCAAGGCAATTCGCCTGGCGCGTGCCGTCCAATAATTCGTAATGTGAGATATCTCGCCACTTTATCGTTACCACGCTTTCTACGTGAGCACGTCGATATTTCAATCAAGTCAGGCCGCATCAATCCTTAGAGCAAGATTCGCCATCTAGGCAACACGGAGTCGTCGAATTTGAGCGATCAAAAGTTCGGAGAAAGCGGTTGGTCGATGGGTTCATTGATTTACATGCTTGACGGCATCATGCGGCGATCCCTGAAACATAGATGACTTGATAAAGAGGGGATCCCCGACGCGCTGCGAGCTGGGGATGACCTTGCGTGGATGACCTCGCCAAGCTTCGTGCCTGGAACGGTCTTTCCGATAAGGATGCTTTGGTGAAGGGGCAACCCCTGACAGACCGAGCATCACGAGCGCTAAATAAGTCGAGGATCTAGGGCATCCCGCAATGCATCACCCAAACGATTCAGGGCAAAGACGATGAGAAACATGGCAAAACTAACTCCCAACGTGGGCCACCAAATACCATTCAGTAGCTCTCCTGGAGCATCTGCGATCATTTGCCCCCAACTTGAACCATCCTGGACACCAACGCCCAGATAAGTCAAAATCACTTCCGCTTTGATCGCGCCCATAATTTCCAAAGAGGCCGCTACGATCGCTATATGCATGACGTTTGGTAGCATATGACGAATAATCAATCGGAAGCGACCAGCACCCACAAGGCGGCTAGCCATTATAAACTCCCGCTCACGAAGCTTGATAAACTCGGCTCTGGTAAGACGGCACAACCCTACCCACCCCACCGTACCCATGGCAACACATACTGATAAGATACCTTTACCCAAAATATAGCTGATCGCAATAATCAAAAGAATATAGGGTACGGAAACAATAACAGAGTAAAGCCACTGCACAGCAGCATCAACCTTCCCACCAAAAAACCCAGATAGAGCGCCTAAACACAACCCGATCGGCAAACTGATTAGCACAACCAAAACACCAATCGTCATTGCGGTCTTTGCACCGGCAAACAGCTTGAAGAGGACACTACGACCAAAAAAATCAAGACCAAGCCACAGCGCTGGTGACGACCATGAAGGCGGAGTAAAAGGCTCACCCATCTGCTTTTGAAAATCCGGCGTCAAACCTAGATAACCCATCCCAGCGATCACCGCGTAAACCAACACGACACCCAAGCACACAAGGGTTAAGCGACTCCCTCGCATCTTCCGCCAAGCTCGACTGCGCAAAGAGTCCACCGGCGCGATATCGGTTGTAAA
>JBIKKO010000306.1:0-2885 GCA_044360315.1 Oligoflexales bacterium | reverse complement strand
GCCGCAAACCCCGAGTTACGTAAGCGATTCCTCGATCACGTGATAAACAGCCAACTTGTAGCTCGCAAGGCGAAAGCGGAAGGATTTGAAAAAGATCCGACATATCAGGCACGCCTTGCAGATGTAACCGCGCAGCTTCTCGCAGGAACCTACATGGATCGGACTATTGAGAAGCAATCAACAGAGGCCGAACTTAAGCTGTGGTTTGATAAAAATAAGGAGCTATTTTCTAAAAAAGAGGTGCGCGCCCAGCACATCCTTTGCCCAGACGAAGCGACGGCCAAGCTAGCCCTTGACCAGGTGCGCAAGTCACCTAAGGACTTTGAAACCATCGCAAAGAAATACTCAAAAGACAAAACAGTTGACCTCGGTTTTTTCAGTCGAGGCCGGATGGCCGCTGAGTTTGAAGACGCTGCATTTAAGACACCCAAGGGATCGCTCCATGATGCACCTGTCAAAACAAATTTTGGCTGGCATATTATTAAAGTCACCGACATAAAGGGCGACGACGTTGTTAAGTATGAGTCGGTGAAAGCGGACGTCCAAAAAAAGTATCGTCAAAAACTTCAAGAAGAGTTGATCCACAGCCTTAGGCAATCCAGTAAGATATCAATCAATGAGCAAAACCTGAAAGAGGTCAAAATCCAGTGATCAAATTGATCGCAAAACTATTCCCGCTGGGACTGTGGTTTCTAGGCGAAGCTGTCGCAAGCAGTTCTTACACCCCGGGGACGACTGGATTTGGTGTCACGGTGGGTACGTTTGGTGGGTTGACTGGTTACCACCAATTTTCTGACCAAAATTTTATTCAGATCTCTGTAGGACACAACTTAGTTTTAGCAGGTGACTATGGAATCAGACTAGCTAACATCACCCCAAAGCACCCTGAACTCATGCCATTTGTCGGAGCCGGTGCCTTTGTGTTTAGTAATCGTTATTGGTCCACGTATTCCGATCGAGGAAAACATCTGTCAGGCCTTGGTGTGAGGATCCCTCTAGGTATCATGTATCAAATCCCAGAGGCTCCCGTTCACCTGCATGCCGAGATCGCGCCGTCTGCCACCATTAGTCCGTTCATTGCGTCGTTTCTTGCTTTCGAACTCGGGATTCGGTTCATCTTTTGATTTGATTACTTGTATAATATTAATCCGTTTCCATCGTCCAATAGGTGATCACCCTGCGCGCGAAACTTGCAAAATCCCTACCGCCGGCTCGCCCCAGGCAAGCTGCAGTCACCACGGCCATCCAAGACCCAAGCTTGCTTTGTCGGTCCAGTCACTTTGATTCACTTCAAAAGATTCAATCGTCATTGTCTCATTAATCTTCGAACCCTCGACAAACCATTCAAAACTAAAACGAGAACGCGCCAGGGTTGCCTTGTTTTTCCCATACTTATAGTCAAAAAATCCTGCCGTATGACCCTTAAACGTTATCTTCTTGTCAACAATCTGGATAATCCCTTGTAACTGCGGCATGGTTACAAAGCGCTCGTTTGTCGACTGTATACTTGCAAAGATCACGTCACTGGAGGCCAGTTCAAAGATTCGCAGTGTCCCTGACATGCGGCTCTTTTCAGCGCGTAGAAATCCTCCTAACCTCTCGCTACCTTTATTCTCCCAGAAATCCGCTTCATTATACATCGTAATGGGTATCTCGATCGTGTTACCGTAAAAGTTAACGCTACCTGTCTTGAGATCTCGCGATGATCGCACTATCTCACGCCCCTGATATCGAAGGTCCGTACGTTGCGGCACTCGCAGAACACGGTTTTCTAAAACCGCCTTGCACATCTCGAACACTTGGGCCATTTTTGCCGATCTTGAACTTGCAGCCAAACCAGACGCAGCAAGAACCTTACCGTAGTCATCTGGCTTGACACCAATCACACTCGTTGAAAATAAAAAACGAACAAATCTCCTGACGTCTTCCGTGGTCAACAGATCACCATCTTTAGCATCACGCACAACAAACTCATGCACAATTAGACCAGCCTTGTCTAAGTGTGACAGTTTATCCCATAAAAGTCTGTCAATAAGGTATCTAGGCGCTGATGCGTCGCGTGGCGTCACTTGAATGATTGCTTGTAGAATCTGACAGTGTCTCGGTAGCTCTGCAACGCGTCCAGCATCCATCGTCCGCGGAAGTTCTGAGTCCTGCAGTCGGCTCTCAGCTTTAAATTTCGTTAACCAGTAGCGGTATCTGGAGGCCCGGACGTGATCCACACGACTTAATCGTAATAACACCTCACCGGCAATCTGTTCGGCATCACCGGGCACTTCATTCAGGGACGTGTCGATTTTGTCCTCCGCATCACGATATTCAAAGAAATCTAATGTCATATACACCGGCAAGGGCTGATTCGATGACTCTCCCGACGGACAGTGTAAGACCAGCCCACCATTACCCACCAATTGCCCCGCATTGACACCCGTCTGCAGAGCGGCGACCGAAATCATGACAAATAAACATTGAGTTAAAAACCTACTGAACATAACGGTCCCCTCGCATCGAAAAGCTATAAAATCCAATAGCATAGACATCATCCTTTGGTGACGCTTCCGCCTCCAACTCAAATTCTAGATCTTTCATAAAATCGCGCACACGGGCGTTGATCTTATCTAAGTCAGACTTATGTACAGCAGTAATGAGATTCATCACCGTCCGTTCATTAACTGGACGTGATAAACTATTGATGGCTCGACTCAGTAAATTTTCATGAAAATTTCGCACTGCAAGATTACCACCCTCTGGAAACGTGTGTGTAGATGCGGCCACCGGACGGTAGACACCCCCACTAACTTCAATTAATCCAACACAAATCAGCCTTTGTAGGCACTCTTCACAGTCTGCTGTTTTGAGTCCAAGGAAAGACGCAAGCTGCTCAG
>JBIKKO010000305.1:0-2891 GCA_044360315.1 Oligoflexales bacterium | reverse complement strand
CGCGCTCGATTATGCATCCAACCAGTTGTTAGGAGCTCCCGCATGGCGGCATCGACGATCGGATAACCGGTCTTGCCCTGCTTCCAGGCATCAAACAGTGATTCGTCGTTGTCCCAGGCGAGGTTGCGATATTTTTCAATAAACGCTTCGTGTTCAGCGTTAGGCCAGTGCCACATTACATGGTAGTAAAATTCTCTCCACACGAGTTCCTTTAAATACTTTGTAGCGCCATCATCGCCGTTAAATTTTAGATGCATGAGATCGTAGGCAGCGATGATTTGTGGCACTGTGATCGTACCATTTTTGAGGAACATACTAAGTTTAGATGTTCCGTCGACGGCCATGAAATCTCGTGTTTCTCCGTATGATGCAAGCTTCCCGCTAAAAGCACGGATCTGGGCCCAAGCCACCGCAGGACCAGCATCGGGGATTGGGATGGTGACGTGCTTGGTGTTAGCCTCTAGAAATCGTTCTAGATGATCTTCTGGACAGTCGTCGCCGAGGAGATTTTTCCAGGTTAAATGAAACACTTTTGGTTCTTTACCTTTGGCCTTAAGGTCTAAAAAGGTAAGTCCGGCGCGTTGTCGGAGAACGCGCTCGCGAATATCGTCTGTATGGAAGAGGGCAAACCATCGCTTTGCAAAGGGTGAATAGATTTTAAACGGGGTGCCCTGCTGGGATGTGATTTCATGCGGCTCAATCAATAAGTGATCACGCTCTGTCAAAACATCCCAACCCCATGATTGAATTGTGGACTGAAGCCTTGAATCACGCTCCCTTGCGTAGGGCTCGTAATCCCTTGACCATGAAACTGTGCCAGGTGACAGGCCCCTTCGTTGCAGCCTCTCTTTAATCAGTTTAAAGCCGTCATCTGGACTCGTGCTAAGGACGAGTAGATCGCCACCGGCCCGACGAAGATCATCCCGCAAGACGCTTAATGTCTTGAGAAAGAACTGGAAGCGATTGTGGGAGAAGTCAGGCCTGCTTAAAAATCGATCATCGAAGGTGAATACTCCGACAACGCGGCCCTTGTGGCGATCAACTTGCTGTTTTAACGCGTGATTACCCGCGATTCGAAGATCGCGGCGAAACCAGTGAATTCCAAATGCATCCATTAAAATGGCGTCCCATTGCGAAAGATTAAAGTTTTAAAACCAGTTAACTACCTAAAAATTAATGAGAAATTCAAAATTAAAAGACATTGAAATTAGCCCTATCAACGTAGATAATGGCCTTTAAATCATTGGGAGACAACCATTTCGTGGAACTTTTAAAACAAATTATCGATTTATTTCTGCACTTGGATCAACACCTTCGTGATTTGGTTCAACAAGCAGGTCCTTGGACGTACGTGATTTTGTTTGCGGTTATTTTTGCTGAGACGGGTCTTGTCATTATGCCGCTGTTACCGGGAGACTCGCTTTTGTTTGCGGTCGGTGCTATCGCCGCAATCCCAGATACAGGGTTGAATTTGTGGGGGTTGATTGGCCTTATGTTTCTCGCAGCAGTTTTAGGTGATGCGGTCAATTACTCGGTGGGACGCTATTTGGGACCGAAGGTTTTTAAGCAAGAAAAAGGCCTATTTCTTAATAAGAAACATCTTCATCACACAAAGAAATTCTACGATAAGCACGGCGGTAAAACTATCATAATTGCGCGATTTATCCCGATTGTGCGTACGTTTGCTCCCTTTGTGGCAGGCATTGGTCATATGAATTACTCAAAGTTTGCCACCTACAATGTTGTTGGCGCTTTTTTTTGGGTGTTACCATTCACCCTTGCTGGTTACTTTTTTGGGAATCTTCCCATAGTCCAAAAAAACTTCCATTACGTTATTTTTGGGATCATCATTTTATCGATCTTACCTGCAGTGATTGAGTTTTTTAAAGCGCGGGCTGAGGCTAAGTCTGAATGCAAGGCCTGATTCTACTCGGCATAGTTTTGGTTAATGGTTTCGTATCATTGGCTGAGATGTCTCTCGTATCATCCCGAAAAGTAAGACTGCAGAGGATGGTGGAAGAGGGGCGCCATGGCGCAGCTGTGGCCTTAGGTCTCTCTGAATCTCCGACCAGGTTTTTGGCTTCCGTTCAAATTTGCTTGACGGTACTGGGTATTATGGCCGGCGCCCATGGGGGCGCCACGATGGCTGAAGACATCGCCGTATGGGTGCGTGCTTCTATTCCTGAATTAGCCCAATGGAGCCATGGCCTTGGGATGTCCATCGTTATCGCTTTTGACGCATTTCTTATGGTGTTTGTGGGTGAACTATTGCCCAAACGCCTCGCATTAATTGCACCTGAATCGATTGCAGTGCGGGTTGCTCCGTCTATAAAGCGTCTAGGCCTGACGCTTGGTCCTATCGCTAACTTGCTTAGTCGGATGACGGATGCTGTTTTGGCCAAGCTTCCCTTTAAACCCCGTCCCGACGAAGCGCAAACGGTGACTCAAGATGAGCTGAAGTTACTCGTGGAGCAAGGGGCAGATGAGGGTGTCTTTGATCGTAACGAAGAAACTATGATTAAGCGCGTGTTACAGTTTGGTGACATCAAGGCTGGTGATCTCATGACGCCGAGGACTAAGCTAGTTGGTCTTGATGTTGAAGACTCAGAGGCCGCTAACATTGAAAAGATGCTAACTTGTAGCCATGCCTTTTTTCCTGTGTATAAATGCTCCATCGACAATCTCATAGGGATTGTTTCTGTGAAGAAGGCTTTTGATTATTTTTATAAACACAAAACCTTCAACATTCAGGAGTGTATGAGCGAGCCATTGTTTCTACCTGATAGCGCACGGGCCGAGCGTGTCTTAGATTCAATGAAACAAAAAGGGACTCATCTCGCAGTTCTCATTGACGAGTTTGGCGGAATGGCTGGTGTTATAACCGCCAATGA
>JBIKKO010000304.1:0-2910 GCA_044360315.1 Oligoflexales bacterium | reverse complement strand
CACATCTCAAGAGGCATTGGCTAGCCTTTTTAGTGAAGTAGGTACAGTCGAATCCGCACGAATCATCACTGATCGTGACACAGGTCGCAGCAAAGGTTTTGCCTTCGTTGAAATGAGCTCAGATGGAGAAGCTCAGGCGGCTATCGACAAATTCAACGGCCAAAACTTCGAAGGTCGTCGCCTGACGGTCAATGAAGCGCGCCCTCAGCCGCCCCGCGAGAACCGCGGCCCACGATCTAACCGTATGTGATTACGGCTAAAGTCTAAAATTCAAAACCCGCAGCCTTTGGAGCTGCGGGTTTTTTTATGCCGTCGTTTCCTAAATGTTGGCTCTTCATTTGTTATCTGGAAGAGGTATTTCCCAAAGATTAAAAATCAAAAACAACTTGTCGGCTAGTACGAGGATCATCCAAAATCAAGGTGGGAGGACCGTCTGCAACAATCCTGCCTTGATGTATTCTGATAATTCTGTCACATGACCTGAGTGTTTCTAGACGATGGGCTATGATAATGCAGGTTCTGCGACGGCCTTGCATCAGCCCCAAAATAGCTCTTTGAATCAACGATTCCCAAGCATGATCCAAACAGGATGTAGCCTCATCCATAAGCAGGATTGGTCGATCCTCGTAGAGTAAACGTAAAAACGAAATCATTTGCTTTTCACCACTACTCAGGTTTGAACCACCTTCATCAACCTCAGACTCCAACCCATCACTAAACCGATCTAAGACCCGACCTAGACCGAGGGCCTGTAACCTTGAAAGAAACACCGCACGAATCTTCGGGTCATTGTGACCACAAACTCCCAAAATATTTGCAGAGATTGGTCCCTTGAATAAAAAAGGCTCCTGAGACAAATAACCAATTTGAGATCTCAAAGTTTGAAGATCCCAATCATGAATGTCAACGTCATCAATAAAAACGCGGCCCTCAGACGGCAGATAGAGCGCAGGAATCAAGTTCAAAAAAGAACTCTTGCCTGCACCTGAATGCCCAATCACTCCAACTTTCTGACCAGACGGAATATGCAAGCTTAAAGAATGCAACGCTGCCTGACTCTTCGTATACCGCAGACTCACATGATCAAACCTCAAGTCCCCGGTAACCTTGCCGTTGTGTCTATCCCGAGTACCCAGCGTAACTTCATCTGGCTCTCCTAGCATTTCACCCACTCTCACAGCACTTGCAACAGCGTCTTGGAGTACCTGAATCTCTTGGGTTACAACTCTCACAGGGTTTGAAAATCTCTCCGATAGTCTTATGATCGCTATCAACCCTGCCAACTCCATTTGCCCCTTCAGCAAAAGAACCCCCCCTCCAACCACTGCAACCACGGTAGGCCATGTACTAAAAAATACGGTCAGAGGACGAATAAAACTGTTCCACGAAAGAACTTTGATGCTTGATGAAAGGTGGTGTCGAGCATCTCGGTTAAATTCATCTGCCGACCATTGTTCAAGCCCAAGCACCCGTAGCACGGGAAGTGCTTGGATGAATTCAGCTAGCTTTGCATTCACATGTGCGTTTCTAGCCTTATTTTCTGTTAACCAATAACTCAGGCGCTTCCGCGTAAACCAACTAAACAACAATGCTGGCAATGCCGATACTACCACCATCGATCCAAATCGCGGAGACAACGTGACAATTCCTACCAACACTAGGATAACCTGCACACTAGCTGTCGCAACTCGTGCAAGTCCTCCGCCAAAAAAACCTTCAACTCCATCGACATCATTTGTCAATCGCGTCATGATCCGGCCCAGGGGCTGGACATCAAAATAAGCCATGGGAAGTCTTTCTATCTTCTCAAACAAAGCTCGACGCAGATTTAGTAGCGCCGTTTTAGCCCCGATTGTGAGAAAAAGTCGACCTGAATAATGGGCCGCAACACTACCAATTTCTAAAATCAAATAAAAGCTCATCAATACATACATGGAACGACCAAGCGTGGTATCAGAACTTAGCCCTGCACACACCTGACCTAGTAGCACAGAGGCTTTGATCACCAAAATTGTGCCAACAATCACCATCAACATGCCCAAAACTAAATGTAGACGAGCCCCTACTAGCGCAGGCCGTAACGCCAAAACATGCGTAAAAATTTTTTGAGGGACTTGGCCTTTATCCATGACTTGGCTGTTCCATGAAATTGGAGATTTCTTTCGGGTGATCGTGAAACACATGCGACATAGACGCGCCATCGATCTCGACTCTGTTGTGCGCAACGACCCCTATCTTGTCACAATAGCTGAGTGTCGACGGTTTGTTGGAGGCACAGATAACTGCACAATCCGTCCAAATCCGTCGCAAATTTTTCATCACTTTGGCCTCAGTGTCTGTATCAACTGCACTCAATGGATCGTCCAACAAAACAAGTAACGACGGTCGTAAAATTAGACGTGCTAAAGCCAATCGTTGGCGCTGCCCACCAGACAAACTGACCCCACCCTCTCCGACCAAAGACTCAAGGTCGCGGCAGGAACTCGTCAACTCATCTGCCAACCCCACCAGACTTAACACGCTCCACAGTTCTTGATCAGTAAATGATTGGTTTAAGCACAAGTTGTGTTTAATCGAACCCGAAAAAACAAAGGGGCGTTCAGCGGCATACGCAATGTTACGCAAATCGGAAAGGCGTTTAGATCGTTGCAGTGCTTTAATGCTTTCTCCATTGACAAAAACATCGCCTGAAAAGGAGCGATTTAACCCAGCAAAAGTTTGTAGCAATGTGCTTTTACCGGACCCCACCTCTCCGGATAAAGCCAGCCAATCACCGCGATGAAGTTGCAACGAAACCCGAGAAAGAATTGGGCGCTGATCCCGTTCAATCGAAAGATCGCTCACACGTAATAAAACTTCTCTGACTTCAAAATCTCCATATCTTTTAGGCAACGACACAGGGATTTTATC
>JBIKKO010000028.1:0-27640 GCA_044360315.1 Oligoflexales bacterium | reverse complement strand
TACATAAATGTCGCAAAACTCATGCTCGAGTTTACGCTACACGGCCCCGACCAGACCATGCGTTCCAATTGATACATTTGATGTAGTTAAAAACAACTAACTAGCAACCGCCAGGTCAAGACGCGGCGACGCTGCGTAAAGACATGAGAACTGAATCGATACTCTTCTTTGCGTCCCCAAATAGCATCCTAGAATTACTATTGTAGAATAATGGATTATCTACACCAGCATAACCCGATGCCATACCGCGTTTTAGAACTACACAAGTTTTCGCCTTCCACACTTCCAACACGGGCATGCCATAAATGGGGCTTGATTCATCGGTCTGAGCAGCAGGATTAACCACGTCATTTGCCCCCACAACAACTACCGTATCGGTCTCGGGAAAGTCTTGATTGATCTCATCCATTTCTAAAACGATATCATAGGGCACACTGGCTTCTGCAAGAAGCACATTCATGTGACCAGGCAAACGACCTGCAACCGGATGAATGGCAAAACGCACCTTCACGCCGCTTTTTCTTAAAATCTCCGTGATCTCTCTAATCGGGTGCTGGGCCTGAGCCACAGCCATTCCGTAACCAGGCACAAAAACTACGCTACGTGATGTTTTCAAGAGATCAGCAACCTCGGCGGCATCGACAGAAACAACCTCTCCTGCAGGAGCCTGAGCCACACTTGCAGACGCTGGCTTGGCCGAGGTTGTACCGAAGCCTCCCATGATCACACTGATAAAACCTCGATTCATAGCCTTACACATGATGTAACTTAAAATCGCTCCGCTACTCCCCACTAAGGCTCCCGTTACAATCAGTAGATCATTTGCAAGCATAAATCCTGCGGCTGCAGCTGCCCATCCAGAGTAACTATTTAGCATCGAAACGACGACTGGCATATCAGCGCCCCCGATAGCCATCACCATATGCACGCCTATCAAGAGAGCGATGACAGTCATCACAAGAAGAGGTACCAAACCTGGAAGAGCTGTGGGTAGGAAAGGGTCAAGACCTGTCGACGCGGATTGCACAAACAACGCCCCCAACCAAAGTGAGGCCACGACCAAAGCCAAATTAAGCCAGTGTCTCCCAGGCAAAAGGAGTGGATTACCAGAGATCGAACCGCGAAGCTTACCAAACGCGATAATCGAACCACTGAACGTAATTGCGCCGATGAACACACCTATAAAAATTTCAATATCGTGAATCACCGTCATCACACCGTGATCAGCATGGCCACCAGCGCCGTGGGGCGCTTGCATAAAATTAACGATGCCGACCAACGTCGCCGATAAGCCTACGAAACTGTGTAAAATCGCGACAAGTTCTGGCATCGCGGTCATGGCAACACGGGCCGCAAGTAACGCCCCGATCAAGGCACCGAGAATGATCGTTGGGACCAATAACGTGAAGTCTGTCACCAAGGGGCTCATGGCTGTCGCAATCAAGGCAACAAGAATACCCACGACACCATAGATGTTGCCACGCCTTGCCGCTTCCTGGGTCGATAGACCGCCGAGACTCAAAATGAAAAACACACTAGCCAAAAGATAACTGACTGATAGTAAAGTTTGCGACACGGCTTATTTCCTTATTTTCTAAACATTTTTAGCATGCGTTGAGTCACTAAAAATCCACCAGCAATATTTATTGTTGCGACAAGCACCGCGATGGCTGCGAGCCAGGTGCTCACATCACCTAACGGACCCGACACTTGAAGCATCGCACCGACGACAATAATCCCACTGATTGCGTTCGTCACACTCATCAGAGGCGTATGCAGAGCCGGCGTCACATTCCAAATAAGCTGCCAACCAATGAAACAGGCCAGTATAAACACCGTCAGATGATTGATAAACTCAGCCGGGGCCGAACGGCCAAGCCACCACAATAGACCTCCGCCCACAAGCCAGTAGGCCACCAGGTGTCGTCCGTCCATTTGTTTTGCAGGGGCTCCATGCCCGTGTCCGCCAGCACTCTTCGCTGGGGTCGTCTGATTGGTTTTCGCTGCAGGCTTTGCAGGACTTGGAGTTGTAGGCTTTTTAGGAGGTGGCCAGGTGACATCGCCATTGTGGGTCACCATCGCAGGACGAATCGTTTCGTCGTCCATATCGACTCTGAATGCGGTCTTTTCCTTACCGAGAGTACACATGGCATCGAGGAGATTCACCATGTTATTTCCAAGGAGTTGACTCGCCTGAGACGCCATACGACTAGGAAGATCCGTGAATCCAATAATAAAAACACCATGGGCAACGACGATCTCTCCTGCCTTCGTTAACTCACAGTTTCCTCCCTGCTCTGCCGCAAGATCGACGATCACACTACCTCGTCGCATCGAGCGCACCATGTCTTCGGTGATCAAAACTGGTGCCTTCATACCCGGAATCAAGGCCGTGGTAACAATAATGTCAACCTCTTTTGCTTGCTTCGCGAAAAGCTCCATTTCAGCCTTAATAAATTCAGGAGACATAACCTTCGCGTAGCCACCCTCACCAGAGCCATCCTCCTGAAAATTGAGCTCCAAAAACTCTGCGCCCATACTAGTAATTTGCTCTTTGACTTCAGGGCGCGTATCAAATGCACGAACAATAGCCCCCAATCCACGCCCTGCACCAATCGCTGCAAGTCCAGCAACACCAGCCCCGATCACCATTATCTTTGCAGGTGGCATTTTACCAGCTGCAGTGATTTGTCCGGTAAATGGTCTACTGAAGGCTGCCGCGGCCTCAATCACTGCACGATAGCCCGCGAGGTTGGCCATGGAACTTAAGACATCCATCTTTTGGGCCTTCGTTGTACGCGGGATCATATCCAAAGCTAAAGCTGAAATATTGGCGCGCGCCAAACCATGCAATAATTCCTGATTTTGAGATGGTTGGATTAGACTTGCTAAGAATGCTCCGGTGCGAATTAGAGCAACCTCATCTTTTGTCGGAGGACGGACCTTGACAATTACGTCACCACAGCCAAACGCCTCTCGAGCGTTGTTGATGATAACCGCACCAACGTTTCGATAATCATCGTCAGAAAATCCAGAGGCCAAACCGGCACCTGTTTCAATCAAAACTTCAAAACCCAATTTTTGCAGAGTCGAAATGTTGGATGGAGCCATCGCAACCCGACGCTCACCTGGATAAGACTCTTTGGGTATCACGAGCTTTGAGCGTTTTTGGTTCGAAGGCAAACTTGCGGATATACTGCCAGCGGTCGCATCAGTCATGGGATTGCGTTTCCTGATCAAGTTAGAGTGGATTTCTGCTCACTATTATCACATAGTTAGAAGCCACTGTCATAGCGGTTCAAAACAAACTGATCAAGTCACTGATCGCTTAAACTTAAAAATTTACCAAAGGATGGATAGAAACACTCAGATTACCGAAGCTTGAGCGATTTGTCTTGCGAGCCCAAACAAAAATAGAGTCAGAGCCTTGACGAGATCCTCGAAACTTATCCAGGAACCACAAAGTATCGTCCCAACTCCCGCACCCTACCCAACTCCTCTTGGACATGTACGACAAGGGCCGGCCCTTGTGTGAGATCTGACTCTTCGAGATCTTTAAACCCATTAAGAAAATCCCAAGGCAACTCTCCTAAAGCGGTGATCCACCACTGGCGCGGCAGCAGAATCAATCTATCCTCGACATCAAAATGATCCCTTAACTGGCTCAACGACAGCCATTCACCGCGCAAACTGTGAGGATTAATCTCCGGGTGAAGGCCCGACCATACACTTCTGAGTCCCGCAGGGATAAAGATACGCCCTCCCATCCAAAGCACGCGCTCTAATGGTCGTCCATCCAACAACGAACTGGATACAGATCGCTTCAGTTGAATGGTCTTCATTTTGCCAAGTTTTAAGTCCAATCGATCCCTACCGCCAGGACCGATAAAAGAACTCAGATCATAACCATTTGGACCATGGCAAAGATAGAATTTAACTGCACATTCAACATGGATGATCCGGTCAGACCTTTGGATTAAAAAATCCAACTCCCCGCCATCACCAGTGCGCACACTGTGATGAATGGTATCGAATGGAAATGTAATCCTAAGAGCCGCAAGGAAAATCTGCTCAAACCATTTACCAAGCGGTAGTTGCAACGACGGAGCGGCAACAAGACGCGCGAGTCGATCGCCTTGTGTGTCTAAAAACCTTGTCACACTCGTATTCATCTCACGCTGCAAATCATCAGCGCCGCCTGACTTCACAAGACGTGGGTCCTCGATAACGGCAACTAGATCGCGTCGAATTTTTTCCCGAAATAAAACTCTTTCCCACGATAGATCCATAACCATGCCTGTTCGCCAATTCAAGATAATGAAAAAAAATTTAATGGGTTAAATCCCCGCCGTCGCACTCACAAGCCAAGATCGACCGGGAAGCTGTTGGCCTTGATAATAGCGTCTGGCGATTCTGCCATCGGCTTGGCCCGTGACCACATCACGAATGGGTATTGATGTGACATCGGTGAGATTCATCAACGACAGACCTACACTCCAACGGTTATCAAGGGAGACCCAATCAACAGATGCATCATGGGTAAGAGTCCACATGATTTCGCGAGAATTACTCGTATCGTGATACATCCTTCCAACGTATTGGCTGACTGAGCGAACACTAACCTGCGGCGTCGGCTGCCATCTTACGCCCAGTGACCCCTGCCACATGGGAATCACCGGAACTAGCTTCTGGGTCTCAGCTTGATTCGCCCGCATCCAACTGAGAGCCCCCTCCAGTCCTACTAAGGCTGAACCAAAGTCAACGCGAGCCTCCACACCACGGTACTTCTGCTGACCTAAATTTAGGGCACGCCATCGCAACGGAGAGACTCGGTCAATTCGAATGACTTCCGCATTATCTCTTGACCACAGTGCCAAACTAAGAAGACCTCGCACATCATCGCCAAGATCAAAAACCAAACGGCCACCAACTTCAAACGCGGAGGCAACTTCCGAGGCGAGATCAGATGATCCTTCTATCTGACCACCGTCTCCAAGGCGCTCAAGTAAGCTCGGTGCTCTCGTATATTTTGCTGCTTGCGCATAAATCAAAACGCTATCAACAAACCGACTCCACGCGACTGATCCGCTATGAGAGGGCCTAGACTGCGATTCGGTTCGCTGGGCACCCGCTGCATCTGATGCCTCATTCGTTGACCACTGGGTGGAAAACTTCAGTTCAAGCGTATGATCTTTGAAAAAACTGAACTTTGACCCAGCAAACAATTTATAAATCGAAACCCGTGGCGAAAACCGATCGCTCGAGTAGCTGGATGACAGGGACGTGTTTGCATCTTGACGCTCAAACGTGCCAATCAATGAGAGCCGTTGAGACTCATAACCTGACTTTATCCGTCCTCGAACAGAACGACTGATCAAATGCCGACGTGTTGCAAATCCGATACTTTGATCAGGATCATAAAACCTTCTTTGTGCAAAAATACCACCCATGTCTAAACCAAGCCAGACGTCCTCAGTCACATCATTTCGTAGCGATGCTGTTAAAACCTGGGTGGAGGAACGCGCCCTTGCACGGCCATCACCCGTTACTTCACCTAAAGGTATCCCTCGTTGGCTCTGCTGCGACCAACCCAGGCCCTTAACTGTCATCGTTTCTGAAGTCCAAGCACTATGGATCAAGGCCTGAACGCCCTCGTAATCATTATTGGCCCTCCGACGGACTTTATCGTCGTTCGGGTTTAAAATAGTGTTGTTATCACTAAAGTAACTGTGTTCGCCATTTGACCGCACTCCGCGCCCATAAAGCCCAAGAGAAAAATCATCGCCTATCTTTAGCCTTCCCCGCAACCAAGCCATTGATCCCGAAACGTCGCCGTGAGCTGTGCCCATTTTCAAAGGTCGATCCTGACCACGGAGCGTGAACTGTATAACACCACCCGGATCAAGCACCGGGACATTCCAGGGAGAAACCCCCTTATGAATCAGCATGGTGCCGAAAGCCCGTAAATCCACATCATCAATCATCGGCAACCCCGAGTACGGATCTTGCAATTCCATATCATCAACAAAAACATGACTCGAGCGCGCATCCTGGCCTCGAAACAGTGGCAACGAAAACCCAGTGGTTCGTCCCGTTCCACTCATCTGCAGCGATGGATCTGCTTTAAAATGGGTCTGTGTGTCAAAACGAGTCTCACCCGATGGACTGATGACCACTGATTGTCCCGGACGATTTACCTCCCGGCGCTCACTTATAACTCCTTCGATAAACACTTCTTGTGTTTCAGCAGAAAAAGCTACATTAAACACACTGAGTAAGCAGAATACGCCGATGAAATCGTTCACCCGACCTCGAAGTCGATCCTTACTCATTTACAAGCTCCATAGCAGCTATGACAAACGGCAAATCGACGGTCAATAATGCATTCATATCTTGATCAAGCATGATAATTTGACTACCTGACTTTGTTGACTTCGTTACAAACATTCGATTTGCCGACTGGTCTACAGCCATTGGCCCACAAAAACCTGCACCGCTATCCCACCGTGATACGATCGCTCCCGAATCCAGCGCAATCGATAAAACCTCTGCCTGTCCTTGATCCTCCTGCTTCAGGCAAGCAGTGACTAGGCCCGCTGACACGCCTTGAAGCATCTGACCTGCTGCTTGATACCCTTCGGGCAGCGAGATCAAACGCTCAACTGTCCTTTGCCGCATGTCAAACCGATCAACACCTGCCACACAACGAGGACCCATCAACTCAAAACATGAACCAGCAAAAAGGCATGAGCTATCATGACAATTAAAGGCCAAGACGGGATTAGAAATATTGAGCAATACCCCTTGGGTTCCTGCTGTTACGGCATTTTGATCAACCCACGTCCAACCCTTGTCGGACTTTTGCCGCGCAACAAATAGACGACCGCCACCTGTGGCCTTCCAGGTTTTGGATAGTTGCTGGTGGAGGCAGAAGAGATCTTCATCATGTTGAAACAACACACCTGGACGAAACGGAACATCAGTCTCAGCAGTATCGACAGCCCCCAGATCAAGACTTCCCATGTCCGGCCCGAGGAGATCCACCATGAGAAGCTTGTGTGCGACCCCAAGTCCAAGAGCGTAGGTTGTGGCAGAACTCGCAACGACGTCAGACGGATCACCTGCTAATGCCTCCGGGGTGCGTCGTTCTACTGACCGTGACGATGGCCCAATGCGAGGTGACATGTGACTAAAACTAACCCGACCACTTGAGCGGTTAAAGAGCCACAACCGTCCGCCCTGCCACTTAACTAACAAATCACCACTTTCACCCGTAGCTAATAACTGAAGCTGCCCCGTCGCAAAATGATAAAAATACACGTCAGACGACGTATAGGATTGATCGCTGGTTGTCAGAACAAGTCCTGTGACCCCTGCTGATGGTTCTATGCGCGGTAGAGATCCTTCAAATAAACTTTGCCGAGGCAAAGGATGACAGCCGACCACAATTAAGAAAGTAATCAAAATAAAACCTAGATTAGCCCGCACCACAGCCCTCTCGCCTCTTGCGACTACGCCCATAGACGCAATAAAATCTTGCGTTTTCGGCACACTACTTGGCAGTGGCCTTATTGTGTAGGGTAAAAGCTAGGATGGCAATCTATTTCCTAGTGCGCACACAGGTGGGGACTAGGGGCCACGCACATGGTTTACTATCCCATAAAGGCACCTGGAGATAGGCTTAGAAACGTCCGTCGAAGGCTTGCCTAAAAATTTATCAACATTGAATCCCATGTTTCGTCGGCCGCGGGCCTACTGTTTTACGCTTTACAGCGTGAGCTTACGTCCATACTGACCGCGCGATCATTAATCTCCGAGGCGATCAACAATGCGCTCAATCAATCTTAGGCTTTTCATGAACTCCTGGTGTCGCCTTCGAACCCGGTCAAACGCGGCCCCCTGCATTGCGTGAACGGAAACCTCGCGTTCATGGAGCGCTGTCATCCCTGCACCAGACGCATCGACACCGCTCCCTGGCTTAGCGCCGTCTGCGATGACACCTTCGTGCATGGCGATTTGACTCTCATGATCAAAAATACGATGCTCCAGGTCATCGAGCTCTTGCTGAATCCTCGAAACTGCTTGGTCAAGATCTTTGGAAACCGACAAAGCTGCTCGATGCTCAGACTTCCACAACTTCAACTCGTCCAACCAGAATGAATGCTCCGACTGCCAATGTTTATGCTCAGAATGATGATCCATATGATTCACAATACCCCCAACGCGCTAGTGTTTAGCCATAGGTTCACGGCCATAGCTTCCGTCCGGTATTAATGCAAGCAATGGTTATGCCATTTTGACAGCAGTCGAGCTGCGCAGGATTTAGCACATCATATCTAGACCGTTAACTGCCTATAGTTAAAATTAATGCCATACATTCTTGCGTCGAATCACTCACTCATTGCGCCAGCTATCACGCCTTAGTTGTTGAATACAGACACCGACTGATGCTCAGCCAAGAGTGTTTGCTCGCCTTTGGGTTGATTCAAAGACAGTGATCAAGCAGAGACAAGGGCGCCATTTACCCTGAGCTAAACCTGTGATAGCAATGAACATGCTAAAAACGCTCAAATGAAGGACCACAGAATGAACCGCCTACCATGGGTATCGATTCCGCTGCTACTGACCGTTTGCCTTAGCACGTCGGCGTTCGGTAAGAGTGAATCAAAAAGAATCGTATCCTTGTCTTTGGCAAGTGATGAAATTCTACTAGATCTTCTACCCTCCTGCGGGGGCACGGCACGCCTTGTTGCCTTATCGTCACTGGTGGATCACGACGAATATAGCAACGTTACGGCAAAAGCCAAAACCGTCCCAGGACGCGCCCACTCAGAGGCTGAGAGTCTTTTCAAGTTAAAGCCTGACTTAGTCTTTGCCGCTTCGTTTAACCGCCCCGAACTTTTGACGATGATTAGAAGCAAAGCCATTGCCCTCAAGACCCTCCAAAATTTTTACAACGCAGAGGATATCGCGCACAATATCAAGACCATTGGTAAAGCCATTGCGTGCGATCATGCTGCAAAAGTTATGATAGATAAATTCCTGGGTGAAGCAGCGCCGACTCCTGTTCTGGGGACGAGAATTTCTTTGCTTCTCTATAATCCCGATGGGGTCATTATGGGACAAAATACGCTATTTGATGACCTCGTTTACCGAGCGGGAGGACTCAATGCTGCTCGCAAAGCGGGACTCACTGGTTGGCCGAAAGTCAACTCAGAGACCATCTTAAGCTTAAATCCGGACGCCCTGGTTATCTTCAGTAAAGATACTCCAAGCGTTCGGTCTCAGATAGCAAAACACTCAACCTGGCAACACCTGAGCGCGGTGAAACAACGTCGATTCATTTTCCTTACGCCGCAGACAGCCCAGAGCACCTCCCATTATTTTTCCCATGCTGTAAGAGAACTTCGATCTATCCTGAGAGAGATCACTCCCGACCATTGAGAAAAAAAATCCGAACCGGCTCGATGGCCTGCAGACACACCCCGTTAAAACCTCTCGCAGGCTCCTTCCAAGAGTCAGCTTAGCTTTTTTATCAATCAGGATCGCGCATTACTGCCTCATTACCGCCACCAGACAAACCTTGTCCAAAATTTCCCTAAACGCCCAACCAGCGGTCAAAAATTTATCAAAACCGCTGCCTCATCAATCTGCAATCCGAGAGTCATAAACATCATAGCAACAACCCCCAAAGGCCCGCCTAATTACTAGTCAACAACAATATTAGTAGACATGAACCCGATACTTAGCCAATAGTTACACGAAGTCAAAAACCTTGATGGAGAACATTTAACCATGACAGCACTAACAGGTTTTCACACTGCCGCAATCGTTGGCGGGGGGCAGATGGGAGCGGGAATCGCTCAGGTCTGCGCAACCAAGGGCTTAAAAACGATCCTACTCGACATCAACCCCAAGCAACTCGAGATCGCTAAAGCGGGAATCAGCGCATCTTTGGAAAAGCTTGCTGCAAAAGGGGTGATCACACAGGATCAACAGGCAGGGGCTTTGGGACACTTGACCTTTGCTAGTGACCTAAATGCTGCGAAAGATTGCGATATCATCATTGAAGCGATTATCGAAAATGAATCGATCAAAACTGAACTCTTTCAATCACTGGATAAAATTGCAAAGCCATCATGCATCCTCGCAAGCAATACATCATCCATCCCCATCACGCGCCTGGCTGCCGCAACCCATCGCCCAGACAAATTTATCGGGATGCACTTTATGAACCCGGTTCCTTTGATGAAGTTAGTAGAAGTGATACCCGGAATTGCCACGTCCGAGGAAACAACGAAGCGAATTTTAGACTTAGCCGTCAGTCTCGGTAAGGAAACATCCCAAAGCGCTGACTACCCTGGTTTTGTGGTCAATCGGATTCTCATGCCTATGATTAATGAGGCATTCCAGGCGCTCATGGAGGGCGTCGCCTCTGCCGAAGATATAGACAAAGGCATGAAGCTTGGCACGAACCAACCAATGGGTCCGCTCACGTTAGCGGACTTTATTGGACTCGATACTTGCTATGCCATCATGAAAGTTCTTCATGCTGGTTTGGGAGATCCCAAGTACGCACCCTCTCCGCTTTTAACCAAGTATGTCGAAGCGGGCTGGTACGGTCGAAAGTCTAAGCGCGGCGTTTACAAATACTAGGATGAATATGAAGCCATTCCACGAACGTCACGATGGTTGGCAACACCCTCTTTAAAAGGATCACCATTGAATGAGCCAGTACAAAGAAATTAAAGTATCAACAAAGGGACCGCGTTTCACGATCACCATCAACCGCCCGGATGCCCTCAATGCACTGAACGAACAAGTGCTTTCAGAGATTGAGGATGCCCTTTTGGATGATCTAAGCCCCGATGACCATCGCGTTCTCATTTTTGAAGGAGCGGGAGAAAAAGCATTCGTTGCAGGCGCAGATATTAGTGCTATGAAAGACATGACTCCTGATGATGCCCGAGAGTTTGCTTACTTGGGACAATCGATTGGTAACATTATTTCGACACTTCCTATTGTATCGATTGCCAAGGTCAGGGGCTTTGCCCTCGGTGGTGGCTGTGAACTTGCTATGGCATGTGACTTAGTTATTGCTGGAAAATCTGCCAAATTCGGTCAGCCTGAAGTTAACCTAGGATTAATCGCTGGCTTTGGCGGAACCCAGCGCTTAGTCAAGCGTGTTGGACCCCACCTTGCCATGGATATGCTTTTAACTGGTCGTGGACGCATGCTGTCTGGTGAGGAAGCCTTCCAAGTCGGACTAGTATCTCGAGTTGTTGATGACGATAAACTCGACGCAGAGATTGATAAAATTGTCGACGCGATCATGAAAACAGGCCCAGCGGCAGCGGCAGAGACCAAACGCCTTGTACGGGACGCCCAACATATGAGCCTCGAGGCGGGACTTTGCGCTGAGGCTACAGCATTTGCCCTGTGCTTTGGCCGTGATGAATCAAAAGAAGGTATCGAGGCCTTCCTGAATAAACGGGCTCCAAATTTTATGCAGGATTAGCATTTGAAAACCGGGCAAACCCGTGTATAAATGGTGGATGCGGTCCACGATGTGGGCCGTCCATTAGCCAACAGGAGACGCGTGAGATGAAAGACTTTATCAAAAAACTGCAAAAAGACCTTAAGAGCCTCGAGACCGCTATCAAGAAGGACTCTGACGAACTTGTCAAAAAAGTAAAGTCCTATGCCACAAAGGAAAATCTGTCGGCAGCTGGAGTCGAAATCGAAAAAGTCCTTGAGAAAAAGCTCAAAGAATTTGAGCCGACCATCAACCGTGTTGTCGGCGAGATAAAGAAAAATGCTGCCAAAGCCGGTATCAATGTGGATCAAGTAGAGTCCAAAGTCCGATCCACTGTAAAAAAGGCCACCGCAACTGTAAAAACCGCAGCTGAAAAGCGTGGGTTCAACGTTGACGACACCGTCAAACAGGTAAAAACGGCAGCTAAGTCAGCAGCCGAATCCGCCAAGAAAAAAGCTGCCCCCGTCGCTGCGAAGGTTAAGAAGGCTAAGAGCCCGACCACGAAATCTGCGACCAAGCGCCCGGCCAAATCTCACCAAGCATAAGCATAGGTTTACCTCTGTGAATCCAGGAAGGCCCCCATTGATCGATGATCATATTCCCGGGGCTTTCCTGCATCTTGAATTACTGACTTGGTATCGACGGCACGAGCGTCCACTTCCTTGGCGCGTCCTGTGGCAAAAGTTTCGTGACCCATGGCACATTTGGGTGAGCGAAGTGATGCTGCAGCAGACGGTCATCAAAGCCGTACTGCCTGTCTATGAGCGGTTTCTACAGCAATTCCCCTCCCCGAAGGCATTGGCGCGAGCCAAGACAGAGGACATCCGATTGGCCGTGCGTGGCCTAGGTTACTACCGTCGATTTGATCTGCTGCATCAGGCATGCATCAAACTGGACCAAGATGGAGTCGCAATGCCCCAGTCTCACGAGGGCTGGCTACAATTACCAGGAATCGGCTCCTACACGGCCGCCGCAATCGCATCCATAACGGGAGACGAGCCGCAAGGGGTCGTTGACGGTAATGTAGAAAGGGTCCTTTGTCGTCTTCTAGACATCAGATCTCAGCCTAATCTCCCTCAACTAAAAAAGATGTTTCAAGGTTTCATGAATCAGTTGTGCGCGCTTGGGTCACCTGGTCTGCTGAATCAAGCTGTCATGGAGCTTGGTCAAAACATCTGCACTCCCAAATCACCCAGCTGCGACGCCTGTCCGATATCCAAGGCCTGTAGAGCCTTGCAGCATAAATCGCAACACTTAGCACCAGCTCAGAAATCAAAGACCGCGATGATTCCTGTCGAAGTTGAACTCACGATCATGCGTCACGACGGCAAAATTATTCTTTTTCAGCGCCCCTCTGACGCGCGATTCTTAAAAAATACCTGGGGATTTTTGACTAAAATCAGCGACGGACAACGGGTTGTGGTTGACGGCAGTCAGCCTCAGTATCGAATGAATGCCCATCATGGGCAGAAGGTCGGAGTCATACGACATTCCATAACCCATCACAAAATCACGGCACAGGTCATGACCCTCGATTGCCCCAATCCCTCCCCCCCGTCCACACGCAAGCTCCTGGACCCCCACCAGGTCGAATCAAACCTGGTCAGCAATCTTGATCGTAAAGCATGGAATTTATTGCAAAAATTAAATCTTGTATAACACCAGACAAACGCCGTTTATCGATTAACCACAATCTAAAAACAGTCCTTTAAGTTAATCAACACAAAACAACACCCGAAACACCCTGAAGATAAGATGCATGGCGGCAGCATTGCTGGCGCGAATTGAAATATGATTATGCTTGGCTGAACGCCGAGTTAATGGAGCCTCAACGTGATTAAATCTATCATCTTATACATCGCCTTTGCCACACCAACCGCATATGGTTTGGAAGTGCTATCAATTAGTGATCCCAAACACCCCACAAAAATTCTACCAAACGGACATTACCAATACTTTAACGCCAAAGACCTGCGTAACCCCCAAGATTGGGCCTCATTTCCTTGGACGAATGCTAAAGACAAACCTTACCGGACCGAACAAGGCGCACACCAGCAATGGCTTAAGGTCACTTTAAAAAATGATTTACCTCAAGCCCGCGACTTTGTTGTTTACCATGCATCAAACCTAACCCTGGAGATGATGGAGCTCTACAAGATAACCGGAGATAACCTACAACCTCTCGGCCGGTCCGGTGCCGCTCTTGTCGTATCCGATCGTGCGCTTAATCAGCGAATGGTGGCCATTCCAATAATATTGGAAGAAGGTGAAACAGCAGATTTTTTGATTCAAACACGCACCACTAGACCGTTTAAGCCCGATATTGCGGTCACGACCCGCGAAGACCTTGCCGACTACATCCAATCTCGAAACCTGATGAATGGATTTTGTATGGGAATCCAATTCATCGTATTCCTGATCGCCGCAGTATTCGCATACCGTCTTCGCGATCATGCCTATGCTTGGTTTGCCCTAATGGCCTTATCTATGATCATCTTGATTTTCGTAAGCTTTGGCTACAAGGACGCATCAACGTTACTAAGTGGTATCCCCTTGTCATCTTCTGACATCGGTAAAGTGATTCGACCAGGCGTCACGATGATGGTCCTTTACCATACAGCCGTTTTCTTGTCCCTTCGAAGCAAAACACCGATTCTCTATCAATGGTTTCAGGCCACTATGATCAGCCTTGGGACTCTTATTGCTCTCAGCTTCTCTGAAAGTGTTTCTAACTTTGCAATCTCTGGCGGTGATCGTATGATCTTCATTGGCATGATCCTCATGGCCATTGCATCATTTAAATCCTGGAGATACAAAACACCTCAAGCTGGATATTTCCTCCTAGGCACCCTCAGCTTAATACTATCTGTGATCCCATGGCTCGTTGTTCAGGTCTTTGCCCTAACTGTTCCTCGCCTTGCACTCGACTTAATTCCAATTGGACAGGCGGTGCAAATCGTGTGCCTCACCCTCGGTCTGATGGCGAAGGTTCGATCGATTGACGAGGCGCGAATCAAAGCAGAAACTGAGGCTGGAAAAAATGAGGAGCTAAAATCACTCGTACGAGTTCTTAGCCATGACTTAAGCAATCCTATCTCAGTCACGATGGCTTATGCACAGAAAGGAATTGCAAGCTGTAAATCAAAAGAACATCAGGACTTGGCGTCTTATTTTGAGCGCATTTTAAGATCCGCCGGAGCACAAGTAGAGATCATCGATCACATCAAAGCCATGCGTGCTATCCAGGATGGTAAAACAAGTCTAACCATGGCACGGGTAGGCCTCTTTGATATCATCAAACAATGTGAGGCCACATTTGAACAAGCCCTGCACGAGAAAAATCTAAAACTGAAGTACAATGATGACCACGTCAAAAACTGCAGTGTAATTGCTGAGCCGTCAAGCCTGCGGCACAATGTCGTGAATAATCTGATCTCAAATGCAATTAAATTCAGTCACCCAGGCTGCACAATCACCATCGACGTCACAGCAACTGAAACTGACGTGCGGATGACAATTGCCGATCAGGGGATTGGTATCCCGAAAGACATTCTACCTAGTCTATTCAGAGCCGACAAACCCACATCAAGGCCAGGAACAAAAGGAGAAAGAGGCACTGGCTATGGTTTACCACTCGCTCATGCTTATGTTGAAAAGTATGGGGGCGCCATCACAGTCGACAGCCAAACTGAACACGAGTCACCGCAACGGCATGGAACCAGGATCACGGTTTCACTTAAAAAAGCCGCATAGCTATGCGGCCAAACTTACACACGGTCTAAAACCATCTTACTGTTTAGCGACGGTAATCGAGACCTGCTTTTGCATTAATACCTTGGACTTTTCCCGCGAGGTCTAACTTCACAGCACTCAACACGGGGACGCCCGCAAAAAGATGTGCTTTGATGGTCAAGTCCTCTAGCGGTGGTTTATTGGAGGCACTTGGATCTATCCCAACTGATGCGTACAACAAATCTAAGATCAAAGCCTTTTCCGGCACCTTGATATCGTAAATTAAAACCACGTCACTGTTAGGGTATGCGCTGCCATCAAGAGTCCTTGCGTCTGCGTAGCCCTGGTGGCGAATCTTGTAATCAGGCGTCTCGTAAATTCCTGTAGTGCGTAAATTGATTATAAACTGCTCATCAAAGAAATCCTGGCTAAAAGGCCACGATGCTGTGCCTTTGCGCTGACCATAAAACTTAACCTTAAAATCGTAATCAAGACTAACGTTATAACTCGGGCCATTGGGATGATCTGGTAGAAACTCCTTGACGGTCGAGACCGCCGAACCTGATTGGATGAGTGATGTCGTTCTAGCAGAACTTTTATCCAATTCATAATTGGCAAGTTCGCCTATCGGATCTCTCGACACTTGCACTGAAGCGATCAGGCTCGCAGAGAACGCTAGAGCGAGACTTAATACAATCTTCTGCATCATAGAATTTCCTCCTGACATTTGTTATAAACCTAATGATAACATACTATCTGGACAAAAATCCAACTGCCTGATAGACGCTATTGAGCGTCGCTTCTGCCTTCTCGGCTGCGCGCTCGGCGCCGATGCGCATCATCCGGTGAAGTTCTCCTCGATCCTGAAGATATCTTGCTGTTTTCTCTTGAATCGGCTTTAACTCTTCGATCACAATCGAGGCTGTCTCTAGTTTCAAGTGACCATACATTTTACCTTTGTATGAAGATACCAGTTCTTCGATTGATCGACCTGTAATAACACTCTGAATATCCAATAGATTCCTAATCCCTGGCTTGTCGTCACTATAAGCCACCTCAGTGCCTGAATCAGTCACAGCTCTCTTAAATTTCTTCTCAATATCTTTTGGTGAATCTGTTAAAAATACCGCCCCCATTTCCGATGATACGCTTTTACTCATTTTACTTTCCGGATCCTGAAGATCCATGATCCGAGCCCCAACTTTTGGGATAAATGGCTCCGGAATTTTAAACAAATTCCCGTAAATATGATTCATGCGCAAGGCAATATCACGCGTCAACTCCAGATGTTGTTTCTGATCCGCACCGACTGGAACTAGATCCGTCTGGTACAACAAAATATCAGCCGCCATCAAATTGGGGTATGTAAACAAACCCACTGGAATCGTCTCTCCGACCCGGCTGCTCTTGTCTTTAAACTGAGTCATCCGTCCCAATTCACCCATGTAACTAAAGCAATTAAGCACCCATGCTAACTCAGCATGCTGCCGGACGTGGCTTTGAACGAATAGCGTTGCATGATCCATGTCAATACCAGCAGCCAAATACGTCGCCAGAGCGAATAGAGTATTTTCAGCAAGATCTTTGGGATCTTGACGGGATGTGATCGCGTGCAAATCGACTGCAAAAAAATAACATTCATATTGATCTTGAAACGAAACCCAGTTTCTTATCGCCCCTAAATAATTACCAATAGTAATTTTGTTGGTCGGCTGAACTGCAGACAACATTGTCTTCTTGGACGCGTGCATCGGTATCCCCATAATCGCGAGGTTAAAAGAACGATTACAAGAATATCATGCCCGAGCATCCCCCGCCAGAACGACTTAAAAAGGAAATCGAACCGCTATCAACACAGAAACCTGCGGTAGAGGGCACGACCTGTCTCGATGCACCTAGGCCTGTAGCAGAGCTACGTAAATCATTCCCCATGCCCAAAGGCCAAGGATAGATTGACCCTGATACTTTCCTATCCAGTACCCGAACGACTGAACAGCCAGACACATAGAGGAACAAACACCAATCCACCAGTTATCACTAGGAACAACATGATTTCGATCAGAACAACAAACGTCTGCCATCGATCAATCCGATGACGCATCTCAAACACATGCCGACCCAGTGCGTCCAAGTACAGTCCGCGCGCACACTCAATACCATCTGCACCATCCATGATCTGAGAGCGAAAGACCGAGCGAAGATTTCTTGAAACCTGCTTACAGCCTGCCCCTTCCGGACTCAATATCATGTAGTCCCTAATCCATCTCATTACATATCGATCTGAGGACACAATGAGCCCGCGACTGTTGTTAAAGCGCCACCATAAGTAAAACGAACAGAAGAGTAACAGAACCATTACAGTCACGGCGACGCGATCTGGATAAATCCAATCGAGCCATAAGTCATCGATGACCATTGACAGCAATAAAAGTCGTACCGACACAATGGAGAGAATCATGATAGCAAGCCTAAACATCACCCCACGTTCTATGGCCAAAGCGTCTTGCTTACACCGATCCCATTGACTCAAGTCAGATAGAGCAAGACGAATGCTAGAGAACACATCCAGTCCGGCCCGATGACCTGCCAAGATGAAGTCAACAATCGGCACCCCGCGATTTGTGCGGAGGCAAGATTCTCCACGCATTAAAACGTCTCGTACCCAATGAAGGATGTCATTTCCTCGCATTCCAGACCTCCGCGCAAACGGTGCTCACTGGGAACTATATAAATCTCAACGATTGTCCGCCAGGTACATACGCTGAGAATACCGACTCTTCCCCCATAAATTAGAAATTCCGAGAGGGATTAAAGTGAACCACTCTCGGAATATTATTTTAGAGACTGTTTTACAAACTACAGAAAATCTGACCGGCTAGACCAAACTTTTGAGACAAGTCACTTAGCTTAAGCTGCAGATCCTGTAAACTCTTCGCCGTCAGAGCTTTAGCTTCCTCTGTCGCTTTCTGCTGAGCTGCTCCGAGGATTTCCGGACTACACACCTGCCCCCTCAGGCTGTTTAAGACATAGTTAGGAACTTGGTCGATCTGAGATGGACGTCCCTGTCGGCTGAAGTTTAACCAGCTCTGACCGGTGGCCTCTGCAGAGGTTGCATAGGCGAGGATCCCCGAAGTGCTCAGATTTAGCTGACTTTCGAGATCAGCAACCGACCAGGTGGGAGCTTGATCAGAATTCAACGCCACGGCCCTTTCGAGGACACGGTTCAAGATTTTTCCGAAGTAGGCAAACGAGTCATGAGTCGCATCGTCCCGGGAACATTCCGCTGAAAACCGCGGATTTTCTGCACTAACAACATCTTCATCGGTACAAAACATATCGGTTTTTGCAGGAGCAACACCACCGTATCCGTACTGAATGGCCATTTTATCATAGGACCCTATCTTATCCTTGTGACGGTACTCCCGATTCAAATACTCCATAATAGACTGGGATGGATGGGATCCGTCTTCTGAGGCAAACAGGTTTCCCTTAAAATTATGCCTAAGACCTAGATTATGTCCCAACTCATGGGACACCAAGTCCTTAAAATAACCGTACATGTATGTATCGTAGGTTTCACCAACTGGAAGATCAAAGAAGTCCTGACGGGCAGCAATTCGATCTTGCAGCTGTTCGTTTTCAGCATGGTGTCTAAATTCTAATGCTGATCCCAACGATATTTTTAGCTTCGAGACGCCTCTAGATTGATCCAGCTGCTTTAGAATACTTCGCCGAGCCTCAACCAAAAGACGTTCAGCTTGCGCGTTCTGTCCCGCCGCCGAAAGCTGTTGCGCTTTCTCCGAAACTCCAAACCATTCTTTATAAATTTTCTCAATCGATGGACCTTGGACCAGGACGTTGGCAGAAAAGATCTCTCCAGTAGTCTGACTCGCTATAGACGGACCAAGTCCACCATAAGGGGCACGATTTTTGACATCCCACTCCAAAATATTGTAGCGAACATCGCCGGCCGTCAAAATCTCATTTTTTGGATCACCTTCAGGTACAAACTCATACGATATAAGGGTTCTACCGATGGTCTCCTGAAACGCAAGATTCCAGTCTTCAAATGAGGCCGCAAAGGATGCCTGGTAGCGAGCGGGAACGTTTTTAATGAAGTAGTGAATTGGCTTACCGCTAAACTCCGTTTGAGAGAATCTCGTGATCAGCTCTTCATTAGCGCGACTTGTAGTGAAAAATCCGACTCCCGGAACTTGCTTCCTAGAAACAAATGCCGAATTTAATGCTGACTCGAGTTTTAGATAGTAGCGAGCGATAATTAGGATTTTATCTCCAACGGCGACATCAACCGAGTTCTTCGGGACCATCGTGTGCTCAACATCCCACACCAGAGTACCGCCACTCTTATCCACGGCAACCGTTCGCGTTGCCAACGTTGTCAGTCCAGAATACTCTCCATTGGGATCTAGGACATCGACCAGATTTAAGGTTTCGCCAAACTTCGATACATCAATAACGATTTGCGATCCATCAGGCGTCATACCCTGAATTGGCAACCCGATGAGCTGTTGCTGAGCACTTGCTTCGGCACACTGGGAAACACAGCCGACTAAAACGACAAAAAAACTATCGGCAGAACCCTCTTGCTTCGCAACCAGAGGACGAACATGGATCGGCGACAGATCTGCTAGTTTTAGGCGTCCGAGCTTTTCGCTTTCACCCTGCGAAACGGATGTTATTACACCACCAAACAGATGCCCGTGATTTAGAACGTCACGAGGCAGCTGAATGTATAGCGACTCATCCTTCACGGGACCAGATTCAACACCAGGAGCAGCCGGTTGTGCGTCAACCGTAGACGCTAGGCTCCCAGCAATCGGCTGCCTTAGGTCGCCATTTTTCAGGTCGGCCAGCAATGTTTCAGACCCCATGACACGAATCGTCCCACTTTGGTCACTGATCCGTTGATCGCGCTGCCTGCCTTCGGTCACAACCGTCGGCACCACTTCAACCTTTGTTTGGTTTGTTTTTTGACTCATTTGCTCACTCGGTTGACAGCTGGTCAAGATTGAACCGACCATCAGACTCCCGAGCAGCTGCTTTTTAAATCTCGCTTTCATTGATTCCCCCCTTGTGTCTCACAGATTTGGCCTAGTGGCCAATAATGTTTGTGCACGGATTTTAAAATTGTTGCAAGATGCAGTAATGACCGGTCAAAATGACCAAACAAATGATGGATGCACGATCTGTTGCTCTCGTAACTGCGGACTAAAAAACCGCGTCCCATGAGATCTCAAGACAAGAGAAAGCATCGGTAATGAATATGATTTTTAGCGGGAACCAGGACTAACCCCGACGACCTCGATCATCAAAGGAAGCTTAAGCCATAGTTGAGATAAGACGTTTATGATCGCCACAGATCGCGATGCGACTGCAATAAAGTGGAGAATGTCTGGTTTTCGATGGCGGTTCGGATATCTGAAGTTAACTTTAGATAATAAGCGATGTTGTGAAGAGACAGCAACCGGAGGCCTGTCACTTCACCAGCCAAGAAAAGATGCCGCAGGTAACCTTTAGAAAAGGTCCGACATGTGTAGCATGAACACTGAGGATCTAGCGGACTATCGTCGAAGCGGTATTGTAAGTTTTTAATGTTAACTCGCCCCTTTGAGGTGAACAGTGTGCCGTTGCGACCATTACGCGTCGGCATCACACAATCAAACATATCCACACCACGGCTCACACCTTCAATAATATCGAGTGGTGTGCCAACACCCATAAGATAGCGAGGTTGATTTTCCGGCAAGACGGAGCAACAAACATCTGTGATTAGATGCATATCCTCCTTCGATTCGCCAACCGACAAACCACCGATGGCATAGCCTTCAAAGCCAATATCCATCAAAATTTTTGCACTCTCTTCGCGCAACTTTGGGAACATACTGCCCTGCACAATTCCAAACTGGCAAAGATCTGACTTCAACTTCGCATCTCGACAGCGGCGCGCCCACCTCATGCTACGCTCCATCGACTTTCGCGCCGTATCAACATCACAGGGAAATGACGTGCACTCATCGAGTACCATGTGAATGTCGCTGCCAATGGTCTCTTGAATCTTCACCGCCAGCTCTGGAGTCAAGACAAACTTGGTACCATCAAGGTGACTAGCAAAGTGAGCGCCCTCTTCAACTAATTTGTTCAACTTACCAAGACTAAATATCTGAAAACCGCCGCTATCAGTTAAAATAGGACGATCCCATTTTATAAAGTTATGCAGCCCCTGGTAATACTCAAGGACTTCCAGCCCAGGACGCAAAAACAAATGATATGTATTGCCGAGAATAATCTGCGCGTCGAGTTCCACCAGGTCAGCTGGCGTCAGTGTTTTTACGCTACCAACAGTACCAACGGGCATAAAGATCGGTGTTTGCACAATACCATGCTTCAAACGAAGACGCCCACGTCGAGCCTTGCCGTCGTTTGTTATGAGTTCAAATCTATGTTCAGGGGCCACAGGTCCACTCTTTTACTTATATTGCCATTCACTTCAAGAATGATCAGACGATTGACTTACCTAACGCAGATTGAATCAAATCCACAACAAGACCTGCCGTTTTATGCTCAATATCGCGCATTGGATTTAATTCTACAAATTCCATCGACAAAAGCTTCCTGGTGTCGGCCATCATTTCTAGTATCAAATGAGCCTCGCGGTAACTGATACCACCAGTCACAGGGGTTGAAACACCGGGGGCGTAAAGCGGATCGATCCCATCGATATCAAAAGAGACATGGAATCCAACAGTGCCGTTGGTCACCACCTGAATGGCCTCCTTCATCACAGCATGCATGCCTCGCTCATCGATCTCCCGCATCGTGAAGTATCGAATGCCGCTTTTACGACAGATGTCCTTTTCTTCACTATCTAAAGTTCTTATTCCGATCAAGGCCACGTTGCTAGGAGCGACCTTGGGAGAAAATCCACCTATATTAACCAATTCTGGAAAACCATAGCCAAGGGTCACAGACAGAGGCATACCATGGATATTCCCGGTGTGCGTCGTCTGGGGCGTATTCATATCCGCATGAGCATCAATCCATATGACTCCCAACTTGCCCTGTTGCTCTTTTGCATAAAGGCTAGCACCTGTGATCGAGCCGATTCCAATCGAATGATCACCTCCCAACACAATAGGCTTTCGTCCTCGACTTAACGCTAAAAAAACTTCATTTGCTAACGCCTCGCAAATCTTGATGATAGCGTTCTTATGCTTCGTCGAAACCTCTTCGTTCGACAGCATCTCTCGTAGTGGAATGGACAAATCACCCATTTCTTCAACATTGCAACCCAACATTTTAAGTTTTTCATGTAGGCCGGCAATCCTAATCGCCGAGGGGCCAATGTTTGCACCTCGCATATTTGCACCAAGATCTGAAGGAACCCCGATAATAGATACTGCAGTCATAACTATTTTCCTTTACTGCACAACAGACCCTGTGTGCTGCCAAGTTTGACTCCACCTCACAAGCCGCTCAGATAAGCGGTCATCGTCTTGACTATGACAAATCTTTTGGTAAAGCGCATAGTACAACAACAAAGACTGCAGGTGACGCTCCGTCAGCTTATATTGGATCACTTTCCAGTATGCCCCAAGATCCACGACTCGACCATCCCCGGCTACAGGTAAACGATCGGGATAATAAATCTGAGGTTGAACCACCATTTTGACTTGAGCTAATGAGGCAGCCTCCCACAGCAGAGCTTTCGCGCCCATATTGATCGACGGATGACTGGTTTGCCAAAGACCAAAAACAAACGGCAATGAGGTTAGCTCAAACCAAGTTTGACCTAAATCGAGAATCTTCCAAAACTCATGACGACGCAAAAGCGCTTCGTCCCCAATCACCAATTCAACGGGACGCTGACCTACGTCAGCATTCGTCAGATCACTGGACTTCGCAGTCGTTCGCAATATCATTTGTTGGGCAATATCTGGCCCTAACCATAGGTTCAACAGGACCTTGGTCAACGCTGCCGAGGTTGCCGAGGCAGATGTTAACATCAAACCTGGTGGGTAAATCACATCGTGACTGACCTTGGTTTCAGACAACACATACCGCGCTATGCGCCTAGCATCGCTTCTAAACAGGGAGTCCGCCTCTAAAAATTTTTCACGCAAAAATACTTGCTTTATCCGCACAACATTAAAAAATTCCTCGTGTTCACGCTGCAACCCAAGATACACACTGAATACAGGACCTTCACTAGCAATCCCAAGCGGCACAGCCATTTCAAGGTTATGAGTTTTCATGAGTGTAATACTAGACGCTGGAGCCAATGAGACGGACCCATCTATTAACCAGCGACTAACAACACTAGGATGGCCGGTCATAAACTTCAAGGCACTGCCCGCTGTACGCTGTAACTCGCGATACATGGGCAACAAGTTCCAGTAGGGAATCCATCCAAGTTGAGTGATAGACTGCGGCATAGCCTTCAACAGCTCTCTTTCATAACCTGATCAGCAAGATCAATCGTGCGTGAAATGTCATCCAAGGTATGAGCGCCTGAAACAAAACCTGCTTCGTATGCTGACGGTGCAAGGTATACACCACGCTCCAACATACCCCAAAAGAATTTCTTAAAGCGGGCAATATCGGCATTCTTTGCGTCAGAAAAGTTTCTAACAGGACCTGGATGAAAGAAAAAACCAAACATACCACCCTCAGAATCCGCATAAAAAGGTATGCTATGCTTCTTGGCCCGATCCCTGAGACCATCAACCAAAGTTCCTGTGCGCATCGAAAGTTCCTCAAAAAAACGTGGCCGCATCAGAATTTCAAGAGTCTTTAAACCGCAGGATACGGCAACAGGATTCCCTGATAACGTTCCAGCTTGGTACACAGGACCACTCGGAGCTACTTTCGCCATAATGTCTTTTCGACCACCATATGCAGCCAACGGCATTCCACCACCGATCACCTTGCCGAGACAAGTTAAGTCGGGATGAGCCCCAACTAAACCCTGAACACCCTTTAAGCCCACACGAAATCCAGTCATCACTTCATCGAAAATCAATAAAGCACCATAGCGGGTGCATAGACTTCGCAACCCTTCCAGAAATCCAGGATCAGGCCGAATAAAGCCACTATTACCAACGATCGGCTCGATGATGAGCGCCGCAACCTCGTCAGGATAACGATCAAACATCGCCGCTGTGGCACCTAGATCATTATAAGGTACTGTTAGTGTATCTGCAGCCGCACCTGTCGGTACTCCAGGACTATCCGGAACTCCCAAAGTTGCAGCGCCACTACCTGCCTTCACAAGAAGCATGTCCCCATGCCCGTGATAGCAGCCCTCAAACTTAATAATACGGCTGCGCCCTGTGTAGGCCCGTGCCACACGCAACACCGACATGCAGGCCTCCGTACCCGAAGACACAAACCGAATCATCTCAAGACTCGGCAGATGACTCATGATGACCTTGGCCAGATCGGTTTCAAGTTTTGTCGGCGCACCAAATGTAATCCCCTTTGCTGCGACCTCCGATATGGTCTTTAAAACCTCAGGATGAGCATGCCCAGCAATTGCTGGCCCCCAACTCCCCACATAGTCAATGTATTCGTTATGATCTGCATCCCAAAGCCGACTTCCGGACGCGCGGTCAATAAATATTGGCTCACCATCAACTGACTTAAACGCTCGAACCGGGGAATTGACACCACCTGGTATGACTGAAGAGGCATCTTTGAATAAAGAACGGGACGTTTGCCACGAACGACTCATGATGAAGACTCCCAAAAAAAGAAACCGCAAAAACGCCTCATTTTGCGCCTTTCCGATCCCTTTAGCAAGGTCTATTCTCATTCAGTCAAAACAATGCAGCCATCTAATATAATTACAATTTTTAGGTTTGCCAGACATCAAAATGCCGGCACTACGCCAGGCCAGCGTGAAAAAGCGAAAAGGCCCCACCCCTTTACCGGATGGGACCTATTGCCTCGTACAAAGATGAATCAACGTCCGCCCGCTGTCCCAGAATTTGGACCTTGGTTCCCTGGCGTTGAACCCTGATTACCGCCCCCAGGATAGTAGCCTATCGGCGCTGGTCCATAGCCGGTTTGAGGACCTCTGCCAGGTTGAGGACCTTGAGGACCATTTGCCGGAGGAGGCGGCAACGCTACCTGGCTAGGATTATTCTGACCTTTACCGGGAGCTTGCTGATAAACGCTGTAGCGATAGTCCTTCGAAGAGTAGATGCCGGCCTTATCGTATCCGACGTCACCACATCCGCAACGAACGGTTGGCTGCAAGCGACCGAATAACCCGAGTCCAGAAAACAATCCCCCGCGCTCGGCACGGATAAATCCACCGTTTGTTTTACCACCCGAAACTTGGGGCTTGCAGGGGTCCGCACATGGTTGAGATTTTTGCGTTATGGGAGCTTGAACCGGACTTTGGATGGGTGACTGGACGGGGGCACCCAAATCAACGCGAGCTGACTTATTCCCCGATAAGGAGGCTGACACAGTTTCTCCCACATCAAGGGCACGCCCCCGCGCAAAAGCACGAGCAGCATCCTCGTAGGAGGCTATACTGACATCACCTTCGATCGTACGAATTTCAACAACGGCGTTCTCCTGATCAGCCTCATGATCCGCTACACGAGCAATCATCAACCGCGGCAAATCACTTTGACTAACTGTGTTGGATGCTGTTGCATTATGATCTAAATCCCGATGAGGAGCATCTGAACCACAAGACACCAAGAACAAAGACGATAAACCAAAAACAATACCTAACCTCACCCGCATAACCAACCTCCACAACAAAAAAGGACCACAGCAGCTCAAAGACAGTGACGGGGGTAAAGACCGTCGAAGCTCCGAGGAGCAACTCTTGTACCAGTACCGTGATCCAAGTCATTTCAGCTCATTAACGGCCCAACGTCATAAAATCTTAGTCAGAAAAAACGACAAATCGACCAATTTCTTGACACTCCTCTCCACGTTACCTCGCCCACTGTGGCTCCACATCTGTACAGAAAGCTGATCCGCACGCATGACTGTCTCTCTTCTGGCTCAATGTCGGTGGACAATCCTCTCCGATGTGTTGTTTAATGATTCTTAAATCTTCATCGCGAGGCATCCATGCGACATCTTTTCGTGGCATTATTTTCTCTAGTAGTCCTAGCATCCTTTAAAGAGACACACTTAAATATTGTTGCCACAATAGACATTGAGACCATCGATCCAACAGCACTCGCGCAACTAAAAACTAACAGGTCGTTTGCATGGTGGTCCCAGCTTGGCGATACCCTGGTTGTTGGCGGTCATTCGGTTGAAATGATAAAAGCAGGTGTTTCATTCAAATCTGTTTGGCCTGGGCTTGAGGCTCAAAACCTTGCGATCGTCATCGGTGGTCACAGTCAAGACATACCAGATCAAACTAAAATCATCACCCGCAGTGGTCGAATAGTGCTAGTGACCAAATCTAAGCATTTAGCGTCCAATCATCACATGAAAGTTATAGATTTTGAGAAAAACACAGTCTACGTAGCCTCAGGACGCCACATGCCTCTACGCGCTGCTATCAGCTCTAAGTCCAAAGATAAAATTAAAGATATCATGGATGAAGTTGACCCAGTAAGATGGTTTGGGGATGTCGCTACGCTCACAAATTGGAACCGCCATATTTCCTCAGTCGATATCGTTTCTGCCCGAGACTGGTTTATCAATGAGTTTACAGCACTTAATCCAAGCTCGGTGATTGCACAAAAATTCTACGTAAGAGGGCATGATGCTTGGAACGTCATCACCACCTTTAACGAATCTTTGACGAATGACATATATATCGTGGGCGGACACTACGATTCCATCAGTGAAAATGTTGCCGTAGCGGCGCCAGGCGCCGAAGATAACGCATCTGGTGCTGCCGGTGTCTTGGAACTAGCTCGCGTATTCGCGAATAAAAAAACAACGGCGACCCTTATATTTATTGTCTTCAGCGGTGAAGAACAAGGACTAGTCGGTTCGAAATCTTATGTACAAAAATTACCTCAGGCCACACGACCTCGTATTAAAGGAATGATTAATATGGATATGATTGGCTACTCGGTCGACCAGTCCGAGGATGTCTTACTCGAAACCGCTGGAAAGTTTCGTCAGCTATCTGAGATTTTCGCTGCATCCGCTGCCATGGTTCCAGGCTTAAGATACTTCACAAGTTTTAATCCATTTGGCAGTGATCATATGCCATTTATTGATAACAATATTCCGGCTATTTTAACCATTGATCATGATTGGCAGTCCTATCCGGCATATCATTCGACTAGAGATCAAATCGACAAGATATCAAGAGAAATGGGGGCGGCTATTTTAAAAATGAATGCTGCTGCACTTGCTCAG
>JBIKKO010000303.1:0-2913 GCA_044360315.1 Oligoflexales bacterium | reverse complement strand
AATCGGTACATTCGGCAGCTTTCTAGACTGCATCATTGCCTCATCTGCAACGATATTGGCTCTGGCTGTCCCGGCAACAACTTGCCCATTTCTAATCACTTGCCACTCGTTACGACCCAAGCCACTGCGATAGCCACGCGTCAAAACAACGGGAAAACCTCCGGTTTTTTGAATCATCGCAGCTACCATTATGACCACTGGAGACTTCCCAGTGCCACCGACTGCAATGTTACCGATGGAAATAACACGTCCAGGAAGCCGCGTTGACGTGAACCATCCGGCATCAAAGAGGCTATTTCTAACCAAAACAACCAAACCAAATACTTTTGCCAACAGATGTAACATGAATGCCTTCATAGGCCGGCCTCGGAACAAAACATCCGATATCGCCCGTTAGTCTGCAATTGCTGATGGGAACCCCGCATAAGGATCTGCCCATCCTCCACAAACCAAACCTCATCGTATAATGACAACCAGCGCAAGCGGTGGGTCACCGCCAACAAAAATGAGCCCTTTTGCTTATTCATTGCAATCAATCGTTGGGTGATATCCTGCTCACTTCCTGCATCAACAGCTGAAGTCGACTCGTCCAATAAAAGTATCTCAGGAGATCGTAACAGTGCTCTTGCAATCACCAGGCGCTGAATTTGACCACCAGATAAATTTGACTGCACTGGATTAAACTCAGTATTCAAAGAACCTTCGCCACATACCATCCAATCTTGTAGGTTTACGATAGCAAGCACAGCCATAATATCGCCGTCATTTATTGCGCTCAGTCTTTCTTCAGACAAGCCATATGTTAAATTACAGCGAATCGAGTCTTTAAACAAAAATGGCTGCTGGCTGACTAGAGCAGCCTTACTTCTGACCTGATCCCAAGGTGTTGATGCATGCCATACAGTGGGTGTTACCAGGCCAGAAAGACACTTCAGCAAGGTGCTTTTACCGGCTCCGCTTGGCCCGATGATGGCGACGGACTTACCGCGGCTAAGCTGCAAGTGTTCTCCTTGAAAGGCCTGTCTAGCTCCATAATTAACTGTAATCGAATCAATGCGAATACTCTTTTCAACCAATGAATGTACCGGCTCAAAACGATTTTGCCCTTGCATCTTCAAAGACCCCTCACGGGCGACCTCCTCCAAAATCATCATTGAGCGACGTAGCCCCCCCATGGTTTCACTCCATCGAGCCACCTGCTCTCCAATTTCTCGTACTGGCTTTAAAATCAAACCAAGGGCTACAAAAAATTGAATCGCCACATCAGGCTCAACCGAAAATCCAGAAACCTGTCTTGTCCACGCATACAAAAAAGCTGAAAATATAAAAAACCCAACCAATTCCATACCAGGAGCAACGATAGCTCGTATAAAAATAGATCCACTCATCATATCGAGGTAACTTTTATTGCGGGCCTCGAAATAAGAGCTCTCAAAGGACTCTCCCTGCTGGGCTCGCATAAATCTAAATCGCTCACGAATGGCCAGCAAAAGCCCTGATAGCAGACCAAGTTCACGCTGAAAGGCTTCTGTAAACCAAGAGATTCGCTTTCCAGCCTTCCCCATCTGCCAGGCAATCAATGGGCTAATAAGGAGCAAAATCAAAGCCGCTGGCCAATGTATAAACGCCAAAGTAACCAAGCAAGAAATAATCAGCACACTATCTTTGATAAATGCAGTTGAAAAATCACTTAATCGGGTTTGAATAAACACAGCATCTGCCATTATAACCGACATCCACTCGCCAGGACTGCGTTGAGAAGACCGCAACCATGGAAGAGACACGATAGCTTGAAACACAGTCTCGCGATAGTGCTGCCCAACCTTTAGGGCAAGTCGAGCGACACCAACATTATAGATATAAGACGCAAATGCTTTCAAAAAACCTGCGAAAACGATCCCTATTGGCACGTAAACGACGACCGAGCGACGCCTCATGACTAAATCAAAATCAGTCCCAATAAATGCGATAAAACGCTGAGGTATCACAGCAGAAAGCGCAATTGCGTCAGTGGTCACATCTGCAAAAAAGGCAGCTAAAAAGCCCTTGATGAGCACCAAAAATGCTGCTTGAGACAAGGACAAAAATAAAAGTGCAAGGAAAATTGACACTAATACGAAACGCTGACGCATGACCGGCGCAACAACGACACGCATTAAAAAGTCGATCAAAGATCTATGCTGCTTGGACGTCACACCCGGGCACCCCTAATGCGAAGATCTTGCAGAATCCAATGAGCAGCGCGATCTGAGGCGCCAGGCCGCAGTCCCGACGATAGTCGATCAAACTGCTGCACCATCTGCCGTCGCGCAATAGTATCCTCCGATAAAGTAAGGACCTCATCCGCAACTGCACTTGGATCAATAACCTGAATGTGCTCTTTTACAACCTCTTCATTCATCAAAAGATTCACGAGACTGACCCACTTCAAATCGACAAGTCTCTTTGCCACTTGATACGAAACGTCTTTCATCACATACACAACCGACATCGGGGTTCCCGCAAGGGCGCACTCCAATGTGGCTGTACCGGAGGCGACAACGGCACTGTTTGCCACCTTCAACAATTCGAGCGAGGCGCCGCTCAGCCAATGAAATCCTGCGGCACTCCAACTCATGTGGCTCGTCCTTCCTGGGTCTACTCCCAAGATAGCCGCCACATCAGTCCATTCAAGACCCTGAGCTAGGGGAATGACGCAAACAGCATGTGGCTCTTTTGCGACAACCGCCTTTCTGATTTTTTCCATAACAGGAAGAATCAGCTTCAGCTCAGTCATTCGACTACCTGGAAGGAAAGCGATGATTTTCCTATCCAACGGTAATCCTAAATAATTTGGTTCAATCTTGATCTTACTCATTCGGTCCAAATGGGGCGAACCCACATACACGTAATTGACACCTTGCCGGAGAAAAT
>JBIKKO010000136.1:0-9341 GCA_044360315.1 Oligoflexales bacterium | reverse complement strand
ATGTATGGGCATAGAACAAATCGATTTGGGATCGACCACTTTGCTCACCTGCTAGTGACAATTTTGAACGCACACTTGGCTGAGGAGGGGCAAAGTTAATAATAAAGCCAGCAGACCCGGGTGCGCCAACCAGATTCAGATTTGGATCGGGGTCGTAACCCGCGGAACTAGAGTCATCAGAGCTAATGGATAACGACGATTCCTGCGGCGGGTCTTGAGAGACCACACAAACGTTCTCCGTGAGCTCTCTGCTTCGCAAATCAAAACCCTTTCCTGGAGCCACAACGCCGGAGATCCCGGACGTGGATACCGCGTGCCTTAATCTCGACGATGGTGTTTTGCAACCATCCAACGGCAAGCCCAATGCAACACAACCAACGATCCAAGATAGTGTTTTGACTCGTACCACGGAACGCACTCCCAATCCATTAAAGTTGAATAACTTTGAACTACTACTCATGAGGGACCCCAAGTTAAAGTGGTGTTGATGAAACCTGAGCTGCTGTGTTGACCAAACGGCACATCACTGGGCTCTTTGAAAAGTCAACTACGACCGTCGAATTCACATAGCCCGTCTTCAAATAAAGTACTTTTGAAATGATTTTACCGTCAAACGTGATATGAATTGGATAACCAGCGTTCGTAAGTTGGTATTGGAAATACCATGAATTCTTCTTCGAGTCATACCTAGCGCTCACGTTTGGATGAAGCTTCGGAAGGTCAATAAAATAAATGAACTGAGACGGTAGAACGTTGAACCTGATCAACCCCCGAACAACGGCTTCATCACGGATAGCTTCCTCTATAACAATCTGCCCTGGCGTCTGCTTGCGGTCTTCCGGGCGATATAGCGTTTGACCAAAGCGCGCGATGGAGCCGTCTTTGAAATAGACTACCTCCCCGACTTTTAATGGTCGGCTTCGCTCGTCTCCGTAGTAAAAGCTTCCATCCTCATCCATCATGCGTAAATTTCTGGGGTATTTTAAACTACCGTTTGGCCAGTATAGGCTAGTTTTGTCAGGGTAAAATACGGCACCATTCGAATTTCTAAGCACATTTCCTTCCGGGTACATTAGCGCTGAGTTTTGACCCTGCAAAAGAGACCCATCGGCAAAAAACAGGTTGTTATTTGAATCTGCGAGCAACTGGCCGTTGAAATACCTGACCGATCCATCATTAGCTAATGCGACAGCACCCGTTGGGTAATAGAAAGAGCCATTGGCGGCTTTCAGTTCTCTTCCATTAGAGTAGACGACTCGCTGCCCGCACTCAGAGAATGCAATACCAGGACAAATCTCACGAGGATCCTTGTTGGGAAATTCTGCAATCGGAATCACCTGGGAGGTGCCATCAATACAGGTGATATCGTAGTTTTCCCCGCTACGAGTCATTACTTGTATGGACGTCACATCCTGCAAACTCGAATGAGAGCCGTTAACGGGTGATTTTTTGCAGCCATTGAACAAAAGAAGACCCGTGGCCACAAAGCCAACAAATCGCAGTCTACCTAGCAGCACATGTTTTTCGGCCATCACGACTCACCTTTGGCAAAGCGTCACCACTCAGATGGCAGCAGAGACTTTCTGAGCCCTAGCTAAAATTATATGAAGAAATCTCTTCGAGGATTTTAGCAGAAAGATCAGCCGAAAGCCACAAGGAAAACTGTGGTTTGGGACAAATATGCGCAAAAAAACGCCAGCAACTCTGCATGTGATGAAGTCTGAATGCGCAGATAAGGTTCAAAGCGCAGAAGTTTTCTGACATCGTGTTGTCGATGGTCAATCGAAAGCCGTTTTGATGGCGTCGCTAAGATACTTTATCGCAGCGACTGATCTGGTTTCACTTCTAATGACGAGGCAAATCTCATCGCGAAACACTGGAGATTGGGTAATTTTTCGGAGAGGCCTTTTAGCGTTCTGGGCAACCCTGGTTGGGAGTATGCCGATACCACAGCCATGAGCTGTGAGATCAGATACAACTTCGAGACTTTTGGTCTCGATTGTTCTCGAGGTGGTGATGCCAGCCTTCTTGGTTTTCTTTAGCAATGCTTGGGTCTGAATCAGATCTGGGTCGTAGATCAAAACGTCGGCCTGATGTGTGGTGTTTTTGGGGCCGTCAGCAACCCAAAATGTAACGTCGTCAGTTGCTAGCTTTGTGATAATGAGGTCTTGATGTTTGACCGGATTAACGACGATTCCCACATCAATAATAGACGATATAACCGCTTCCGTAATTTTCCGCGATAAATCGTGCACTAATTTTACCTCTAGGCCGGTTTGGTCTTGAAGAGCTTTCGGTAAAAAATGAGACAGTGAATACAGGGCAACGGACGTATGACATCCGATCACGAAGCGTCCCTGGATCTGTTGGGCAGAGGCAATGGCCCGCGATTTGACCTCGTTCCAAGTGTGTATAAGGTGGTTGGTGTGGTTTAATAACTGTTTACCGGGCTGGGTGAGGGTGAGTCCCCGTTTGCTGCGAAAAAATACTTTCTCGCCCAGAGAATCTTCAATTCTTTGAATGGCAAGCGACAAAGACGGTTGCGCAATTCCCAGACGCTCAGCCGCACGGGACATGTTTAAAGTGAGTGCAGTTTCGCGGAAGTAGTTGAGATCATAGGGGGAAGGCATCATAGTTTTGTCCTATCACAGGGATAAATTTTATCTATTTTCGTTATATCGAGCACATCTGCACAATGCAACAGTGAAAATGAAGAGCTACCCCCAAACAGATGAAGGAGTGAAAATAATGTCAAATTTTGATCCAACACGACGAGAGGCGATCAAACGTGTCGCGATCACTGGTGCAGGTACTCTTGCGGCAGGATACATCGTAGGTTTAGCAGGAGCGGCAAATGCAGTAGCTGCAGAGAAAACTCCAGCACAACCTGAAGGTCCATTTTATCCGGTCCGAGATCAGTTAGACAAGGACGCAGACATGACACGTGTAGCGGGACGCACGGCGAGCGCTCTCGGAGCGCCTATTCTGCTTTCAGGTAAAGTCGTTGACGTTGCGACAGGTCAACCGCTGGTCGGAGCTTTAGTTGAATTTTGGCAGGCCTGTGAATCCGGTAAATATAATCACCCGCGGGATCCCAATAACGCCCCACTCGATCCTAACTTCCAGTATTGGGCGCAGGTGGTAACCGATAGCGATGGCCGGTTTGGCTTAAAGACAATTAAGCCAGGGGCTTATCCAGCGGGAGGTGGCTGGGTGCGCCCGCCGCATATTCACGTCAAAGTTCATAAGGCTGGTTATCCTTCGTTGACCACGCAGCTTTACTTTGCAGGGGATGAGTATAATGATGCGGATCAAATTCTTGGACGTTTGACCCCGGCGCAGCGCGATCTTGTGACGGTAGACTTTAAGGAGGATCAGTCTGGTGTGGTCAGAGGTGATTGGACGGTTTATCTGGCAAGGTTTGTTTCGGGCCAATCAGCTGAAACTTTATCGCGAGCGACGCCCGAACTTGAGTAATCAGATTATATTTGAATCCTAAAGTTGTTGTCGAGCTGAGGTGTCTGTGATGGCGCCTCAGCTGGATGTCTTACTAAGGCAACCTAGTTTCAGGGTTGATTAGCCCATAAGTCTGTGACCAGCAATCAGATTGGAAGTTTCGCCGCAAGCGCGTCGATTATCGTTGCGTGGCGATTATTCTTTTCTTGAGCTGAGGAGGGTGCCAATCATGCGGCTAAACCCAATCGACACAAAAATGGCGACTTTGACAATTGTTGAAAGTATGTACCATATGGCAACAACCGGCAGCACAGCTAGGCCAACAACTGCAGCAATTGGGTCAAAGCCAGTGATATCAGACTTCAGCCATTTGCGAAATTGACCCTCGCGATCAATACGTTTCTCTTGCTCTCCAGAGCGCAGTCGACGCTGTTTTAAGTTATCTTCTGTGACCACTACCTGAGACATAAAGCACCTCAAAACAATCAATGGTTCGCAACGATCCAAATTTTATATTTGCCCTGGCGGACTGTCAAATTCCTGATTACTTCATACCAAACAAAGCCTTAAAAATTTTCACCACCCAACCAAACAGTCCAATGGGCGTACCCTCGGCGCGGTATAGAACCGGTTTGTCGTGTGTAGCGGGCGTGCGACTGTGGGCTGCATGTGGTGCCTTGTGCTGCGCAGCCTGGTGTTTGTGATTTCGACGTGGATCGACTGGTGTTTTGATCTGTTCCTGTTTCTCTGTGCGGTGGTGTTTTTCGACGCGCGCTGGCTTGCCATAGTGAGGGTCCTTGGGTTGGCTCGAACCTGGCTTGTCGATACGCCGATTTTTAAACCCGCGATCATCCTTCGCAAACGCCCCCCGTTTGGAGTCTCTATCACGAGGTTCTCTAAACAGAGCACCGCCAGCGGCATACGGGTTTCCTGCTAAATCTTTGATGTCTAAATAAGCAGGGTTAAACCATTCACCTTTCAAGTGAACTTGGCTGCCCAGCATATCTTGAATGGCACGGATGTTTTCTCCATAGTCTTCGCAGACTAGAGTGTAGGAGCTTCCCTTGGCCCCCGCTCGGGCGGTGCGTCCAATTCGATGGACATAGTTGGCGGGATCATCTGGTACGTCAAAGTTATAAACATGACTAACTTTGCTGATGTGGAGGCCGCGACTTGCCACGTCGGTTGCGATTAATGCTTTGACCTTTCCCTCTTTGATGCGCTGAATAAGTTGGATCCGTCGCTTCTGTGGTAGATCTCCCGTGATCAAATCGACGTCAATATGATTGCCACTTAATTTAAAATGTAGCCATTCTGCCGTCATCTTGGTGTTGGTGAAGATAATGGCGCAAACAGGATTATGTTCACCAAGTAGACCAAGCATAACCCGAAGTTTATTCGAGGAATCGCAGATGATGGCATGCTGTTCAATGGCTTCAGGGGTTAATGTTTCTGGATTGACTGAGATATAAACGGGATGGTTCAAATACTCGAAAGCGAGTTCTTTGACGTTGTCATTAGTCGTAGCAGAAAATAGAAGTTTTTGAGCCTCTTCAGGAATTTTATCAAGGAAGAATTCAACATCATCAATGAATCCCATGTCGAACATGCGATCAGCTTCATCACAGATGAAGATTTTAACTTGAGAAAGATCAACCATTTTGCGCTGATAAAAATCCTTCAGACGGCCCGGAGTCGCCACGATCATGCGTGGACCATCCTTGAATGAAGATGACTGCTTGTCGATATCTACACCCCCAAACACTGGGACAGATTTGATTTTGAGGGGAGCCAAAACCTTTTTGGCGTCATCATCGATCTGCATGGTGAGTTCGCGAGTGGGAGTTAATACGACCACTTCGGGGCTCGCTACATCACTATGCTTTCGCGAGGGTGGAGGATCGTTATGCAGCCTCTCTGCAACCGTGATTACAAATACACCAGTTTTACCGGTTCCAGTTTGGGCAAAACCCGCGACGTCGCGTCCTTTTGTGGTTAATGGCAAACACATACCTTGGACTGGAGTTGGGGCCGTCCATCCAATACCGCGAATGACATCAATCACCGCTTGCGAAACGCCTGCGTCTTCAAAAGTGGCCGCTTGAGGAGTGTCTTGAGGGATAATAGCTAAGGGTGTTTCAATCTCTTCAAGGTCTATTGGTTCAGAGGTAACATCCTGATTTTCTAAATTCATCTGAGTCTTCTTTCATTTTTAACAAGTCTTTGAGGTCACTAGAAACGTAGCGAACGCTATGTAGTCCGCTTAAAAAATTTCGTTGAACCGCCGATCTACCTATGTGGATGCGGTGATGTAAATTTTCAGTGTAAGAGGTAGCCAAATGGACGAGCAATCTGCAATCGCTCAGAGCCAGAACTCGACCCCCAATGCCGACGATGCACAGGGCGCCGTTTCTCAAGCGGGTTCCAACCAATCGAACAACATCACCGGTGATAATACACTGCCAAACCCACAAGGAACTAGCGGACCATCCCTTGAAGATAGCGGAGAACCAGAAACAAAGAAAGCGGAAGCCGCAGCTGACCATGAATGGCAAAAGCAATTGAAGACGTTTGAATCGAAAATAAACGGTCTACTGGCGGCTCAGGAAAATTTGAAGCTGGTAGCGGTTGATCAAAATCTGCACAGCGCTTACGTAGAAGACTGGAAACTGCAATCGAATCGATATTTTCAGCTGGTTGTGGCGTTACGCCGTCGGATTCGATCGGGAACCGTCGGCGGTAAACAGGTGGCGTGAGGCCGGTTGTTCATTGTAAGCCCTTCAAAAAACTAGATTTAATGCTCTTCCCATGGCAACATAGGGGTGACGCCGTATGCTAACGGGGCACTCTGTCTTGCGTGTTGGCCCCATGTTTTTTGAAGGAGGCTTGGCTTGATGAATACGTTTATTGCCCAACACCTGGTTTTTTTGATGGTTTCTGCATTAATATTAAGCAGCTGTCTTTTGCCGAAGCAAAAGCGCCAAATGGAAGAAGATATCTATCGGCTGCAAACCAAGGTCTTGGAATTAGAATCTTCTTCGGCACAAGCAAAGCAGACCGATCAGAAGTTAGGTGAAAGTAACAAGTCACTCGCCTCTACCTCCTCTGAGGTCGAGAAGCTTAATTTAGAACTAAAACGCATGAAAGGTGATATTGATGCTCTGCGTATCGGTGTCCAAACTGGTCAAATGCCAGGGCAAGAGGACGCAGAGCAAAACTCGGTAGCAGCTCAACTTGCAGATATTAAGACTAGGCTTGAGCAAGTTGAAGTCCAACAAAAGGATATCATTAGTGCACTCGAGAAAGGTGGCGCGGCAGGACGAAAGTCTAACGACAAGAAGCCCAAAGGATCGTCTGTTGCGAGTTTAGATAGTTTGAAGACCGCGTTTGATCGTAAGCGGTATAAAGAAGTGATCGAAGACGCGCCCAATGTATTGAGCCGTGCGAAGGGTCGAGATCGTGAACAGGTTCTGATGATCTACGGAGAAAGTCTTCTAAAGCTACAGCGTCCCAAAGAGGCGGCCCTTCAATTCAATGAGTTGGTCGAAATGAAGCCTGGTGATAAAAATTTGGCAATGGCTAAGCTTCGTTTGGGTGATGCCTTTAAGGCGATGGGAGATAAAGACACCTCGAAACTGTTTTACGAAGAAGTTGCGACTAAATTTGCTGGAACCGCTGAGGGTGAAAAGGCCCAAAAGGCTTTGAAGACAAAGAAGTAGGTTTTTTTAAGAGGCGCCTGGTATCCAGTATGTTGATCCTTGGAGTGGAATCAAGTTGTGACGAGACGGCTCTTGCCTTGGTAAGAGACGGGCGAGACGTCCTCTGTTCGTTGATTGCCTCCCAGACGGATGTGCACGCCAAGTGGGGTGGTGTGATTCCAGAGATTGCGGCCCGAGAGCATCTCGTTGCGCTCGATATTCTCTATCAACAATTGATAGCTCAGTCAGGAGTTAAAACGGAAGATATCGATGTGATTGGAGTAACCCAAGGCCCAGGTCTTATTGGCTGCTTGCTGGTAGGAGCGGCCTTTGCCAAAGGATTATCGCAGTCTCTGCATCGTCCTCTCGTTCCTGTTAATCATGTCCACGCTCATGTTGCGGGGGCTCTGTTGGGATTGACCGGCGACTTAGGAAAAGTGTTTCCAACGTTGGCTTTAGTTGTGAGTGGTGGGCATACAAATTTGTATTATATGACTCATCCGACCCATTTTGAGTTGTTAGCCCACACGATGGATGATGCTTGTGGTGAGTCCTTTGATAAGGTCGGTAAGATGTTGGGTTTGCCCTACCCTGGTGGACCTCACGTCGAGTCATTGGCACGGCAAGGTGTTCCAGGCAAGGTTGAGATGCCAAGGATGGTAGAGCGCAAGCGTCAGCTTGCATTTTCCTACTCTGGTTTAAAGACAGCTGTATCTCATTCGATTTCACGTTCTGGTGATCAGCGTACCCTTGATGCTGATATAGCGTTCGCGTTCCAAGAAGAAGCTTTAGGTCAAATAGTCCGAAAATTAAATTCAGCCTTAATGATCCGACGTGATGTTCGATCAATAATTGTAGCAGGTGGCGTTGCTGCTAACAGTCGCTTTCGTGAGATGATGAACACTACCTTTGCAATTCCTTGTTGGTTTCCGCCTTTAAAATATTGCTCAGACAATGGCGCAATGATTGCCGCCATGGCATACTATGAGCAGAACAAGAATCAACATCTTCATGGGCTTGATTGGGATGTTTTTTCTAGATACCCGTTTGAACAATTCGCTTCGAAAGAGTTAACGGGTTAGAGATAGAGGATCAGTTATGCGTCGTGGCTACGGTGATCAAAATCAGGAAACGGTGCGATATCCCGATAAGATTGCTCAAAAAAAGAGTTTAGGTCAGGTGTTTTTAAATACAGACTGGCCGGTCAAGCGCGTTGTCGAACATGCGCAAGACTTGGGCATGCGTCGCATCGTAGAGATCGGGCCAGGTCAAGGAATTCTAACGACGGCCCTCGCCAAGGCTGGATTACAGGTGACGGCTGTCGAAAAAGACGATCGTTTTGCAGCTCGGCTACAAGATATGATCAAGTCCGGGGACTTAAAAAATGTAGAGGTTGTCAATACGGATGTCCTTGGATTTGACCTTGGCTCTTGGGTGGCCTCTCAGCCAGAGGAGCCCATCGGAGTTGTTGGGAATATTCCCTATAACATTTCAACTCCGATATTAATGTGGCTGTTACCCCATCTTGACCGCATCAACGGTGCAATTTTTATGGTGCAGCTTGAATTTGCCCAGAGGATTGTCGCGCCTCCCGATAATAAAGATTACGGTAGCCTCAGTGTCTACTGCCAGCTAAGGGCCCATTGTGATTTCAACTTTAGAGTTGAGAGGACCTGTTTTACCCCTGTGCCCAAGGTTGATAGTGCGGTGATAACGCTCCGACCTAGGTCAGATGATCTGCCTAAGGGTAAGCTTTTGCAGTTCACGGAAACGATTTGCCGTATAGCGTTTACGCAGCGACGAAAAAAACTGCGCAATGCAGTTCGCCCCTTCATGAAAGGACGTCCCGATGAGGACTGTCCGATTGATTTAAATCGACGAGCCGAGACGTTAACTCCAGACGATTTCGTTCAACTGGCCACATTTTTATTTGCGGATAAAATCTGATAAGATAGAAATATGGAGTCATTAAACAATTGGAGTGCTCAGCGATGAAAACCCGTCTTGTACTAGCGTCGGTCGGCATAATGTCAAGTCTTGCTCTCGGAAACCAGTTAGAAAGTCAACCGGCTATCGAGCGCCAGGATCTTATCCAGGAATATGTGGATAGTGTTTGGGAGTCTGGTGAGGAAGCGGCAGCAGAGGAAGAGGATTTAGACGAGGGCATGATTTTGTATGCCCAGGCTG
>JBIKKO010000349.1:0-2935 GCA_044360315.1 Oligoflexales bacterium | reverse complement strand
GTTCGCCTCGACGCCTACAGGAGTACCTTCCATAGTACCTGGTCAGAGACTCGTAGGTTTTTGGAATATGTGACCGGTACGCCTCTGATGCTAACGGTTTACCAGGTGCTTTGTTTAGGCGAGGAAGCGCTAGCTCTGACGTCATTTTCTCCGCGCTTAGATAGTGAGCTATTATTGCGGCAGGTCTTAGGGGTCTCGCAGAGTGGTTTAATTTTGGCCTTTCCCGAACCGTGTACAAACGAGGCACGCCGCTCTTTCCTCGCGCTGATTGAGCGTCGCAAAAAGGGCGAGCCGGTAGCCTATATCCTTGGAGAGCGCGAGTTCTGGGGGTTGTCCCTCTATGTTACACCGGATGTACTCGTGCCTCGACCTGAGAGTGAGCTCTTGGTTGCCGAGGTAGCAAAAGCTTGCTCTAAGCGTAGTGAAGTACACTTGCTCGATCTCGGAACCGGCTCTGGGTGCCTCGCTATTGCACTCGTTAAGGAGTTAACGAGGTTGGGGTGTCAGAAGGTTACCTGTGATGCTGTTGATCTCAGTCAAGCAGCGCTAGAGATAGCGAAGATAAACGCTGAGCGACACAGGGTCAGCTCTTTGATTCACTTCTCACAAGGCTTTTGGTGTAGAGACCTAAAGCGTTTAACGCCTCCTTATGATTTTATCGTTGCTAATCCCCCTTACATCGATCCTCTCGAGGAGATCCCGATCGAGCTGTCCTATGAACCCTCTGGGGCGCTCTTCTCGGAGGATCACGGTTTGGCTGATACGGCAGAGATAATCAGCAGCGCTGTGCCGCTTTTAAGAGCTGACGGGGCGTTGTTTTGTGAGGTAGGAGCGGGGAAGGGTGAAGCGATACAAGCTGTCGTAGAGAGAGCGCTGACAGCAGCCGGTGGAGTCAGTAATTTTGAAGTAAGTTATTTAGGCGATATCTCAGCTGAGCGGGATTTTTTTCGGGTGGTGAAGATACGTTCGGTGTAACTACTCAACTTGCGAAATTCGGGTTATCAATCATCCAACGCACCCAGACTCTACAAGTTTATTCGGTTGCGGGACAACCCCTGGAGGACAACATCTGTTACTACTAGTACTAGCACCGATCAAAGCTGGCTGGCCGTTGGTTTGGTAGCAACTCCACCCTGTCGGGCATAGAAGCCCTCCGTGACAGGGGCTTCCCGTAAATCCAGCAGTGCTACCGCATGCGCCATCGTTACACACGGGGGTTCCAAGCGGGGCTTGACAGCATTTTGTTCCACATACTCTCTGATCACTAGCTGTGCAGTCTGTGGTCGGAATGCTCGGGAAATAGGGTTGATTGATCCATTTACACGGGTTGATGCCGTAACAAACATCACATTTGCTTAGACAGCAATTTATATCTCCTATTTGACAAGTGCCGCCGACACCACACTCGTCGCAGTTCAGCGGAGTCTGCGTGGCGGTTGGGGTGGCTGTGGCTGCAACTGTTTTGGTTGGAGTAGCAGTGGCTGGGATCGGAGTGGATGAAGGAGTTATAGTCGGTGGAACCGGAGTGGCAGTGGCGGTTGGGGTTTTGGTGTCGCAGTCTGTGGGGCACGGATGAGCCCCAAGAGTTTTTTCGTCGACCGCGCAGGTCCCATCGCCGCAGCAGTTGCACCAGCCACCCGTCGGGCCAGTATCGGGGCGGCAATCTAGATCGCAGCATGTACTAGGTTGATTAGACAGATTATAGGCACATTGTGCTTGGTCGCAACAAACCCCTCCACAAGGAATTTGACCTAACTGACTATTGCAGGATGGGTTACAGCAATATTTAACACCAAACAACTCGCAAACAGCCTTGTTAACAGCTGCACAGCAGGCTTGCTTATCACACTGATCAACTATCTGCCCGGTTGGAAAACATACTCCTACTGAGATCGTTCCAGTGCTACCTGGCCAGTTCGAGGCGAGAAAACAACGCGGTTTAAATGTCCAAGTCAATTGATAGCATCCGAACTGATAGCTACACTCCTGCGGAAACTTGTAAGATGGACAGCTTGGAAGATTGCATTCCAGATTGCCGCTGCCTGGATTAGTTATCGGAGTTGAAATAACTACTCCAACTGCTGGAGGTACTATCGGTGGAACCTCCGTCGCCACAGGCGGAAGCGCACAGTTGGGACAGGTTGGCATGCACCTAGTGCTCATAAAAGCGCAAAAAGGAGGCTGTGAGGTGGCGCAGGTACAATTGTCATTGGGGCCTGGTGTTGGACAACTTCGAGCACACTCAGGATCTGTGGCGCAAGCCTGTTCGCAGGTTTGTCCCTCTATCGGGCGCGTAGTGCAATTAGTGCAACAGGTACATTTCACACCTGAGATCGTCGGCGCTGGAGTGGCGGTGGCCGTGGCTGTCGGTGTTGCCCCTGCTCCTGCCGACGCGGAGGCGGCTGCGGTCAGAGTGGCGTTAGGTGTTTGAGTTGCAGCTGCTGTGGCTGAACTAGATGGATCCCAGGTTGGTGTTCGTGTTGGGGTGTCAGGAGTTGGAGTCCAAGTAACTGATGGGGTTATTGTGGGTGGCTCTATAATGGGGGTTCCAGTGGCGATCTCTGCGGCTGATTTTTCAATCCTGTTTTGAGCCTCAGTATTTTGTGATTGGGCATTAAAGTAAAGTGTTACAGCCAGAATGGCCAGGGTAATAAAAAGGGGAGTGCTGCTGTTTGTTCGGCAGTATTTCATTTATCACCGTTTAGACTGCGCATGTCCCGTTTTTGAGGGCCCCAAGGTGACGTGATATAGATCTTTGAGTTTATCATAACAGGTGCAGCTAAAGTCAATCCGAATATCAGGGCGTCGCAGGGCGATTTCTTTCCTAAATCAACCGGCAGTGATTATTGAAGATAGTTTTTCTCTGGACAGGCTAATTTGAACCTGGTATCATGCTCCGCATGAGTGATAAGTGGCTTAAGCGTGTCACGGTACG
>JBIKKO010000302.1:0-2962 GCA_044360315.1 Oligoflexales bacterium | reverse complement strand
GAACGACAAATCAATGATCGAAAAAAATTATGCCAGGTAAAAATATTCATTCCATTCATCAGTTACGCTCGACCGCCAGTCGGTACAGACGAGATGACGATCAATGCTTTGATCATGGCATCATCAAAGATAAGAAAAATAGGATCAATGATTTTGAAGTCGCATTGCCAAAGAGATTTATTACCGCTGTGGAGTTTACCTGTAATAGCTATAAACGCTCCCTTGGTTCCCAGTATGTAGAGACAGATTTAAGTCGCATCTTCGATGCTGCAGAGGGACTTTTATTTAATATCCTTTTCCTTTATTTTTGTGAAGCTAAGCGGATATTTCCAATTCAAAAGATTAAAGACTATCGCTCAAAGTCTCTTAAAACCATTGTAGACCAGATAACGGTTCATCACGGCTCATCAAGCGCTCCTAGAAGTGCCGCGTCCACGCAACATAGCCTTGCTGTGAAAATGGATTTAGCAACAGGCGGAACAGAGATTTACGATACACTGCTACAATGTCTTGACCTTATTGAAGACGGCATCAATCATCCATCTATCAGTTTTTCAATCTCTGGCTACAAAGAAACGATGTTTACGCCAAATGAGCTGGATTTCATTCAGCGCTTTAAACTATCAAACGACGACATGCTCCGAATTTTATTTGAGTTGGCATATGTGCCCTGTAAAAGGTCGAATACATTTATACGTGTTCCGTATGATCAGATTTCAACGCGCATCATCGGTGGGATCCATGAACACTTATTGAACTTTACCCTATCGACAGCGACTCGTGGTTCGAACAGGAACGACAATGACTCAGACCTACCCCAGCGCAGCTCTAAGCATCAGCGATGGACTAATAGTTCACACCTGACGCCAGGAGATCTGATTTTTAGCCTAGGCACACTCCAGCGCAAGGCTTCTGGGAGCTTTTACACTCCGGATTTTCTGGTTCAATACGTTGTCGAACACTCTCTTTCTGAGCTTTGCCGTGAGCTAGATCCTGAGGATATTCTCAAGTTAAAAATCTGCGATCCTGCGATGGGATCGGGACATTTTCTCGTGGCTGTTGTTCACTATCTAACCGAGACGTATATTCGTAAGCTTAAGTCTAGAGTGGGTCACACGGTAGTTACGGAACCAGACCACGTCCGAAGCCTGATATTAAGGCACTGCATCTACGGCGTTGATATCAGTGCTACGGCAACCAAGCTCGCAAAAATGACGCTTTGGCTAGAGACGGCCTCCGCAAAGACCCCCTTATACAGCCTTAGGGACCAACTAAAATCAGGCGACAGCTTAGGCCTCGACAAAGCCTTTGAGTGGGATCAGGAATTCATTTGTAACCTACCAGACCAGGGATTCGATGCGATTGTCGGAAATCCACCATGGGGGGCCATGATTGATCGGCATCGCTCGCAGATAGAGATTAAATACAAAGATGTTTCAAAGAGTCATAAGGAGATCTACAAACTATTCATTCACAAAGGAGTCGAAGTTGTTCGTGAAGACGGGTTCATGGGATTTATCCTACCGTCTGGGTGCTTATATCAACAGCGTTCACGAGATGTGAGAGAATACTTGCTTACCAAAACACAGCTTAAGCTGGTTGTGAATCTGGGGGATGGTGTCTTTGGACCCGATGTCTCCTGCCCAAGCTGCATCATCGTAACGCAGAAATCAAAACAATCCGCTGTAGATCGCTTCTCGTTTATCGATGCAGCTCATCTTGTGCCTCCAGGTCAAAATCCAGAAATCCGCTCCGAGACCCAGGCGAACGTGGTTCGATTTTCCTGCGTTCTAGAGCGTCCCGACCTTGAGTTTTCACCGCTTCAGTTGTCACACAAACGAACCCTCAATTTCCTTCCATTGGCAGAAATTCTTGACTTAAAAGACGCAGGCATCAACTATCAGCGAGTCGGCGTCGGCTTGGCCGCAAAGGGCAAAGGTAGCCTTGCAGATCGCCTACTCTACTCTGGGCCGCAGCAGTCAGATCATGACATCATGTATTGGAAAGGAGAGGATTTAAGCGAATTCTACATAGCCCCAAAAACCGAGCGATGGCTGCGGCATAACTTTGCTAACATTCCTGGCCCGGGTGAGGTCGTGCGGGTCGCATCTTCGGTATTTTCGATCTCGCCAAAACTAGTCTGGCGCCAAACAGCAGAGTTTCCGATAGCGGCTGTAGACTTCAACGGCATAGCGTTCGGACGCTCCATTCAGTGTGGAATTCTTAAACCATCATGGGACAGAGATTGGTATTATCTGCTAGCGATTCTATTTAACTCATCATATCTGCGGAAAATCTATCAAAAATCAGTGTTAGAACAGGGACGGGTCTTCCCCCAAGTTAAACTCGGCAAGCTTCAGCAGCTTTTGGTGCCGATACCAACACGCAAAGAGTTAAAGGAAGCGAAATCCATTTACGAAAGAATTACTGCCGAAAGGACCCTTGATCCAATCGCCTACCCAAAGAATCTTCGTGATATCGATCAATTTGTCGATGTCATAATTAATCGCTGCCGTCGCCACGATCGGGAGTCTTAACTTCTAATCCAGGTCTGTCGCTTTAAAAGACTCTCAATCCTAGGCCCTGATTCCTCATTTACTAGTCTCGAGGGCGTCAGACCCTAGTTTTCAATTTCCAATATACTCGGCGACGAAGGCTTGCCGCAAAAGAAGCAGCCAGGCGGGCATCACAATCCCCCATGCTGAACAGTCCCCACTTCCCTGCGGCCCACCCTAACAATCACAAACCACAAAGACCATCCATCAAAACCTGTCGGATCACTCCTCTGTTTCAGACTTATTCTGAAAATGTATTCAGGGGACCCGACAAAGGCGTGCCTCCGACGCGCTGACTCGAGAATAATGATCTATAATCTGCATTTGGCGAGTCAAAACCACCTAACTGGCTAGCATTAAAATTATAGGGGTCGTCGTCGGAAGCTATGTTGACGCAATAGAGATTC
>JBIKKO010000301.1:0-2967 GCA_044360315.1 Oligoflexales bacterium | reverse complement strand
ATAGTTTTGTAGTTCGAACCAAGACACCTTTAATGTATAGAAAAGGTGGAATGGCTTGTACTGAAATTAAATATGATAAAAGGTTCCCGCCATCGGAGCAGCCCTACTTTGGGCAACTCATCTTTGCAAGTTCAGCGACTTTTTTCCTAAATGCATCCTTGAATTCTCCGACAAGCTTCGCCTCTAAATCACCGCCAGAACCACCAAATCCCTCAATGTCTGCCCGTAAGGGCGGTGGAGGCTGCTGCTCGGCATGAAGTCGTTTAAGATGGAGTCTTGCGGACTGGAAAAGGCCTGTCATATCAGCATCGTTATCTGCTAGAGCTTGAAGTTTAGTAACAAGGTTTTGTCTTGCTGATTCAGAAATTTCCTCGGAAATATCAAACCCGGTCGCCCAGTTGTTGACGGTCGTTAGACACCGAGCCTCATCTCGAAAGATCGGCGCTTCAAGAAAGCCTGCTGCATCGGCTGCTCCAAACAATCGAGCCTGCGGAGAGCTATCAAACTGCGTTTCTCCTTTGCGATCCTTGCCTGACGTCTTAGCTCCAAATCCCATCGTAAACCCCAAATCTTGCAGCATCAGAAGGGGTCTATTACAATTCGTAAACGTCTGATTGGTCCCCTCTTGACAACGCTCAACTCTCGGATCTAATACTTTTTCTTTTTTACAATCTTTATCTTCAGCCTCTATCTTTTCTGGATCAAGGCAAATGACTCTCTGCTGCTCATCTTTGTTGTCCGCATGCCCGATAAAAGCCGCGAGCAATGCTAGCTCTTGACGTTGGAGTTTCAGTTCCGGATCATTGTTGCGAACATTCCTTATATCAATACTCTCCTTTGGCTCCTTTGAATTTTGCCCAATTGACCATCCCTGATGATAGTACATCTCAATTGGAATCGAGTTATGTTTAAACTCGACAATAGCACTCACAAAATCTCGGGTAAACAGCGTCAAAGGACCAGTATCGTCGACGGAAAGGTGCGCAATTTGAAGGTCCTTTGCTCCTTTGATGTCGACCGTTTTTAACCGTGATGAGCGAGTATCATAAATAGAGATCGGCGGCTTTCCTTCTCCCAGGTTTAGCATTCCGTCACCAGTTGAGAAAACAACTTGACCATCTTTTGCTTTTAAAAGCTGAACGTCATTCTCTGTTTTAATTTCAAGATTGGAAAACTGTTCAAAACGAGATAAATGCTCCTTCACAAACCTTACAGCGGCTCGCCTCAAATCTGCCTTTTTGGCACCAGCAGATGATTGACCACCACCGCGTTGCTCAGTCGCTATTAGTTCCCAATAGGAACTAATATGCTTCCAGGGATCCTCAGGACAGCCCACACATCGAACCTGAACTGGAAACACAGTATCCACGGGATATCCTAGAGCCCAGAGCAGTCGAGTCGCTAACACTTCGCCATAGACGCCTGTGTTTACGCTAGGGGATTGGAAACTATCGTACTTTACCTTTAACTTTCGTCGTTTTGCATCAGATTGACCCTCTGACTGCTGGTAGCAGAAAAACTTTGGAGTTTTCCCTCCTGGCTTGTCGTCCGTCCACGGCTCTTGGTAGTCGCATGTCACAAACTGATTAAACCCGAGCTCCGCTGCATTTTTCCGAACAAGACGGCCATCCTTCCATTGGAATTGCTGTGGCCCCTGCAAAATGGTTCTTTCACGACGTCCACCACCCGAGGGTTCAGGCATATAAACACCAGCCCGCGAAATGATCTCTGAGCGGTGCTCCTTGGAGGGCGGAACAACGGCATCCTCATCAGCAGGTAAATCAGCAAATCGCGATGCAGATTCCAGAGCTGATGATCGGCCGATCCGTTGCGAAGACTTACATCCTAACAATCCAAAACAAAAAAACATACCCAAGACAAATTTCACCAAAAACGTCTGTGAATACATTGATTTTAACATCATAGTCCACCCTCTTGACCCACATCTCGTCGATTTTTTAATGAACTCTATCTTAGTCTACTACACGAAGATCAACGATCAGTATATTTTAAATTATTTTTAAAGAAGCATTTACGCCTATCCATCGTCATCCTTTTTTTGTAAAACCTCAAAAAACCCCAACTATTTATCTTTCAAGTTTATCGCAGGGAGCAACGATTTCATGAAAAATAGACGTCAATTCATAAAACAAATGACCGGTGGCGCTGCTTTGCTCGGGCTTGCAGGTCACCGATTATTTGCCAATGGCATGACAAACATGATGGATATTGATAATCCTCAGCGCCCCGATTTTATGATAGCGTTCGGATCTTGCTGCGATCAAACTAAGCCACAGACATTTTGGAATCATCTGGTGGATTTAAATCCTGACCTCTGGATATGGTTAGGAGACTCCATATATGCCGATTATTTTCCGTACACCGCTCGCCGTGCCGCGTATGAGACGCTTAAAAACAGGCCGGGCTACCGCAAACTTGCTGAACGTTGCCAAATCATAGGCACTTGGGATGATCATGACTTCGGTTATAACAACGCTGGAAGCGAATTCACGGATAAATTGTTAAGCAAAAAAGCCTATCTAGAATTCTTAGACGAACCGCACAGCAGCCCGAGGTGGAACCGGGAAGGCATATACGGATCTCACATACTTGAAGCTCAGGGACAGCGCATTTTAACCATTCTTCTCGATCTGCGGTATTTCAAACCAAACCGAGGTGATGACGCTGATTTGTTGGGAACTGCGCAATGGCATTGGCTTGAAAATGAGTTAGCATCTCATAGTGCCGATCTCATCTTGATTGGATCCAGCATCCAGTGCATACCAGACTTTACCGAAAAGGAGAGCTGGTACCAATACCCTTCAAGCCGCAGGCGTCTGCTTGAATTACTCGATAATGTTGATGTGTCAACGATTATCCTAAGTGGAGATCGCCACTTTACCGAGTTTTCACGAATGGAAACAGAAAATAAGCGGTCTATCGTTGAATTCACCGCTAGCGGCCTAA
>JBIKKO010000300.1:0-2969 GCA_044360315.1 Oligoflexales bacterium | reverse complement strand
TTCGGTGGACCCGTTGAAACGATGCCGAGTCTCGCCAGCGGCTCGGCAATCTTTTCGCCGTCGGTGATGTCATCGTCGACAATCATTCTTGCGCCGCAAAGTCGATGAAATAATGGCAATTTTTCCTAACCCCCGACGATTATCTTGATATTATTATGCTCGTAGCGCATAATGTTTTCCAAGCATAATAATAGACATGGAGAAATCATGAAGGCATTTGTAAATCGAAAGAGCGAACTGGCTAGTCTCGATCAATGCGAAAATAGGGGCGGCGGCCTGATTGTCCTCTATGGCAGGCGGCGAGTCGGCAAGACCGCGCTGTTAAGACATTGGCTAAGACAGCGCAAATCATGCTACAGCCAAGCAATCGAAGGGCACTCGCTACTGCAGGTGGAACAAATTTCAAATGACATTGCCGAAGTCATCGATTTTCCAATACTCCCAAAAACCTGGACAGATTTTTTTAACGTCCTTAAAAAATCCGCTGGGCCCTGGATTCTTTGCATCGATGAATTTCAGTACCTGGCAGAATCCTCCCCTGAACTTCCATCCATGGTACAAAAATTTGTCGATCATTCGATCCCCAAAGGTTCAACACTTATACTTGCCGGATCCTCGCAGTCACTTATGCACGGCCTCGTCACAGACAGCAGCCAACCTCTCTACGGGCGAAGTGACCTTACAATGAAAATAGCCCCCATGGGGTATAAATATTTTTGTGAGGCCCTGGACTTAAAGGCAAAAGATCAAAATTCACTGATCTTATACACTCTGACCGGGGGGCTTCCGCGCTATTGGAAATTTCTCGAAAGGATACCTTCCCTTGATCCTATCAAGGTAGCGGAGGCGCTATATTTTGAATCGGGCTCTGTTATGGAGGATGAACCAGAACGTATTCTCAAAGACGAGGGGGCCATAGGACTTATGGCAAGGTCGATTCTAGAGTGCGTAGGTCGAGGGTGCCACAAAATCTCCGAGATTGGTGGACGCCTCGGTCAGCCTTCAACAAATCTTTCGCGTCCCATGAGGCTACTGGTAGATCTTGGATTTGTTCATAAAGACAACCCCTTTGGCGCGAACGAACGTGATTCCAAACAAAGCTTTTACCGGCTTGCCGACCCTGCGCTATTATTTTGGTTTAGCACCTACTCCCCCATGAGGACCAGGTGGAACATCCTCTCCACAAATGAAAAACTAGCGGCCATCCACAAGCACGCGGGAAATGTTTTAGAAAAGATGATCAGAGATCACTATAAAGACGCCAAAAGGTACTGGGAACGTGACTTCGAATGGGACGTTGTGAGGGAGACCCGCAAAAATCAGATTACCATTTCTGAGGTGAAATTTGGCCGTTTGTCAGATCGTGACAGGTCTAGGATCATCAAAAACAGCGAAGATCAGTTCAATAGATCTTCTCTTAGAAAAAAATACAAACTTCAGGCCGCTCATGTGATCGATAGTCTTGATGCGATAAAATTGCTTCTAAAATAACGCTGTGAAATCGAATTGTCGATGGATTCCATGGACTCAGCTACGGCGCCGGAGTTTTGCACAAATAAAGGGCGCACGGCTTGATCCCTCAATTGACACCGCGGCATGGAGCTAGAACCATTTGTAGCGCACGTTAAGCCAGCCCTGGACCGACATCACATCGGGATCTGGATGCTGGCGCCAGGGAAAATAAAAAGTATAATCATAGCCTTCCAGACATCTTGTCCACGCGCTTTCCCAGTCAAGATGTCATGCCATCCCACATGCGCCCACAAACTCACCCAACATGGTGCCACCATCCTAATCACCTCTGCCTAAAAACCTAGCTGTTGTCGCTGCCGGACGGCCAAGAGGCCGCACCACATCTTAGCCAGTACCGCAAGCCACTAGATGTTACACATCATATACATAATCAAGTTCACCCGTTGATTGATGTTACCCGCCAAAAATGGACACGAGCCGATATTAAGCAGCTGTTAGCATAAGCTCCTCCTCAAATGCAACTGGTGATTTGTAACTGATTGATGAGTGGATTCTTTTGCGGTTATAAAACTCCTCGATCCATTCAAAAATCGCTCTTCTGGCTTCGACTTTTGTCGCAAACTTTGTTTGGTAAACCAACTCAGTTTTGAATGTGTGGAAAAACTTTCCATCGGCGCATTATCGTAGCAATTGCCCCTGCCGTGGTTAGGTATCGAAAAGCATGAAAATCCTCATTGTGGCATCATTGTATGGCAACCCAAAAGTTGCGTAAATATCGATAAATGCATCCTATAGGATGCAAAATATTGAAATATAGCAACATATAGGTTACGCTAAGATCATGGATAAACGAAAAAATAAGACCAAGAAATTGCGTCGGCGGCAGCTCGATTCTCTATATGGGAAGCTACTGCCACTGGCTAAAGTTGAAATTCCGAAAGATGGATGGATTCGAGATATCCGCGAAGCTCTAGGAATGTCGCCAACTCAGTTTGCAAAGCGGCTCGGGATTAGCAGGCAAGCGTTTCAAAAGCTAGAAGCCAGTGAGGCAAAGCAAACAATAGAACTTGGCACTTTGCGACGGATTGCCGATGCAATCGATTGCCGCGTTGTCTATGCCGTTCTGCCCAATTCATCACACGGTACCCTCGAATCCCTTCTACAAGAAAAGGCACTCAAGATAGCGACAGAGTTTGTCGGCAAGGTGTCTCGAACCATGGGGCTCGAGGACCAAGCGATAGCGAAGAAGGAACGCGATCAGCAGATTCGTGAATTCGCGGATGAACTTATCGGCAACCTCGACAAGCGTTTGTGGGATCAAGACTAGGTGGAAATCAAGTATCCAGATGGGGCGACGCCTCTAGATCCGGATTCAGCGCGCGGCCTGATCCCTCGACTTACCATACAGAGCGAACTCAACGAGTTCGAACAGACCAATATCCAACTTGCAGTGGAATGGGCGACAAAAAGTCGAAAGTTGAAACGAGAACTCGTTA
>JBIKKO010000331.1:0-2981 GCA_044360315.1 Oligoflexales bacterium | reverse complement strand
GCGCGAAAGATCCTTGTCCCCTAGACCCCCAGGAGGACCCGTAATCCCTTGGTATGACTGAGTTTCTCAATAGTGCGCCTTGTTGATTCTCATTTCAGCCGCCTGCTGATTCTCAATAGCGCCTCATCTGAACCCAGCCCGCGCCAGCTCCGCCCTGAGCTGCGCCGTGATCTCCCCAGGCCACACCACCTGAGCGGACCGCTGCAGGTCGCCAGTCAGGTCGTAGGTGCTGCGCCGGGGCTTGGGGTTGGGCTCTAGGGTGAAGCGCATCTGAGCGCCTCTGAGGGTGCCGTAGCGGCCCTTGCTGGTGCGCTCGAACAGGCCCATCCTTCCTGCCGGGCCCTTGATCGGGATCACGAAGAATCGGCCGCCAGTCGTGCGGTTGAACTGCTGGCCATTGCGGATGTAGGAGGCGGACGCCAGGGCCTTGGTGTAGGCCGCCAGGGTGACGTTGCCCTGAGCGTTCACCCGCTGCCTTCGGGTTGGCACGATGGTGAGGCCGCTTCCATCCACCACACCAGCAGCCTTGCTGTCCACGGCCTTGCGACGCGGTGGGCCGCCACGGGCCAGCACCGAGATGTAGCGACCAGCGGCGCGGGACTGATCCGACCGCAGGCCGACCTCGGCCACTAGGTTGTTGGGCGACGGCCGGCGGTTGTACGTACCGCCGATGGTCCAGCGGGTGGCGCCGCCCTCGATGGGTCCGCCTGAGGTCTTGGCCAGGTCTTGCTTCAGTCGCTGCTCAGCAGCCTTCACAGTCGCCGCCATGGCCCTGCCCGTGGCATAGCGGATGTTCTTCTCAGTCAGCAGCGCGAACTGATTGATCGCCCTGGTGTCGATGGTCAGGCTGAGCTCCAACATCACCCCTCCCCCACCGGCACGTCGAGCAGTTCCTCCAGCTCCATCCGCTTCAGGTCCAGGTCAGTGGGCAGATCCCAGGCCATCCACTCGTCGGGATCGTCGGCGCTGGTGATGGTGAGGCAGCCGACGGAATCCCAGCTCGACACCCAGTTCAGGATCAGCTCCTGCCACCAGGCCAGCCAGCTCACGTCACGGCTAAGCAGATGGGACGGCGAGGCGGCACGTTTCACCGGGTGGCTGGCAGTTGCCTCAGTCTGCGGTGCGCATGAAAAACCCCGCCGGCCAGGGCGGGGATGAGGACCACTCGGACGCCACGTCCAAGGGCAGGGTAGGGAGGGGGTTAGGCGGGCAGGAGGTGGAGCTGGAAGTGATCAGGGCCGAGAGCCTGCCGATTCTCATAGGCGAGGGCCCGCATCAGCGCGGTGCTCACCTCAGCCTCGACTGCCTGTTTCCACAGCCAGTTGGCCTGCCGCGGGCTGGAGGCGATGACGTGGACGCCTGGGGGGAGGGATGGGGTGGGCGTGGTGCTGTAGCTGCCGGTCTTGCGGATGGTGGGCAGCACCTCATGGGTCACCCAGCGCTTGAACGCCCTGGCCTCGGGTTTGCGGCTGCCGAAGATCAGGGAGTAGAGGCCGGGTTCGTTGACGGTCGTGACGGACTGGAGGCCGCCAGGGGTGGGGATCAGTTCGCTGGATTTCTCGTCGTCGTCGAGGCGGGTGAGGGCGTCGCGGGAGTTGCCAAGGTCAAGGGCGTTGCACACGTCGGCTGCCACAAACCACGGAACGCCTTGGGCGTCCGTGATGACGCGGACCTGGTAGCTGCCGAAGGCGAAGGGCACCGCTGAAGCAGCAGGCGCCGGATCCCGCCAGGCCAAGGGGAGGTCATCGGGATCATCAACGATCTGGGCCTGAAGCACGGCCGGCGGGAACGACACGCCGTGATCAGCCTCAGGTGCGCCACGGCGGCGACGCTGGAATGCACGCATGGAGCAACGGGTGCTGCACCACTTCGCGGTTGGATTGAAGGCGATAAAGGGTGTGCCGCAGCAGCGGCAAACGCGATCGAAGGATCGGGCCATTGGTTCTGATCGTGGAATACGCCCGACACTGCTGCCGGACATCCACAGCATAAGCACAGCAGACCGCTGCACGTCAAGGCCTCGAAGGGGGTCGGTTGAACTGGACGCCCTTGAAAGGGTCGAGCAAAGGGTGTCGGTATTGCCGACACCCTTGAAAGGGACGAGCGGCAGACCGCAGACGCAGGAAAGGGCCAGCCGAAGCCAGCCCTCTCCCTGCCAGGCCTCCAGTGCGGTTCCAGGCGCCCGCCACGTCGTCAGGCGCCACCGCGTCCATCCTTGCGGGTAGGACCGACCCGGCAGGCACAGCGTAGAGCTGCCCCGTGATCGGATCCTACCGCTGCGGAACCGGTTGTGCAGCCCTGGAGCCGACTGCCCCACCTGATTGCCCCACCTTTTGCCAGGTAGGGCAGAGGTAGGGCAGCATCAAAACCCAGGCCACAGCTGCCTTTTCCCCTTATTACCCTACCTACCCTACCTAGAGTCAGTAAAGAGGTAAAAGAAGGGGTGGAGGGGAGAAGGGCGCCCCTGCGGTGATGCTTTTGGAAACTCTCCAGATAGGTAGGGCAGTAGGGCAGGTAGGGCGCCAACCATGAAAAACCCCAGTCGTGGACTGGGGAGACAGCTGCCCTACCGGGCCTGATTGAGGTAGGGCATTACCCCACCTCGTGCCAGCGCCAGCACCTCTGGCCACCCACCATCGTCCGCCGGCGTTCGTAGCCCAGTCCCCTGAGGATGTCGGCAATGGCCATCTGATCGGCCCGGGTCTGCCGCTCAATCGGCTTGGCAATGGCCTGGGACAGGATGCGCTCGGTCGTGATCACCTCGCCCATGACCAGCTTGGCCAGCCATTCCTGCACGGCCGGCAGCCACGGTGATTCCACCTGATACGCCTCGTTCTCCCGACTCACCTCGTTAGCCAGCTCCGGCGGCAGGTAGTTCACCTCGCCGGCCCGGTAGGCGTGCACCGCTGCAGACCAGATCGCGTCCCGCTCAGCCATCAGGGTGGGCGTGTCGATCGGGTCGGTCTCGGTGCGGGTGGTCG
>JBIKKO010000299.1:0-2982 GCA_044360315.1 Oligoflexales bacterium | reverse complement strand
TTTGCCAGGCAAAGTTAGTGTAAATAGTGACTCCAAGTATAGGCCGTGCTTTTGAAAGATGCGATCGAGGACTTGAGAGCATGTAAGACCAAGGCTTTTGTAATAGGCGACCATTTCTGCGGCGATGCAGGCAGCACTTACGGCGTCTTTATCTCTTACAAATGAGTCAGCGAGGAAGCCGTAGCTCTCTTCTCCCCCGCAAACGTACTTGCGGTAAGGTTTTAAGCGACCAGATTCATAATCTTCGATCAGTCCGCAGATCCACTTAAAGCCGGTTAGTGTTTCTTCACAGGTGGCGCCGTATTCTTTTGCGATTTCCGCTTGAAGATCTGTTGTCACCACTGTTTTAATCACAAGTGCATCTTTGGGCATCAGTCCTGCATCGCGCGTTGCAGCCAGGAAGAAATCAACGAGTAAAGAACCTATTTGATTGCCATTAAAAAATGTAAAACTATCACCTTCCCTTACAATCAGTCCAATCCTGTCTGTATCTGGATCCGTGCCAATAACAAGATCGGCATGCTCTTTGCGCGCCAAGTCTAAGGCCATTTGTAGAGCCTCCGGCTCTTCCGGATTTGGGTATTTGACAGTGGGAAACCTTCCATCAGGAAGTTTTTGTTCCGGCACCACTAAAACATTTTCAAATCCAATGCGCCGGAGCATCTCTGTTACGGGATATAGTCCACTTCCGTGAAGAGGTGTGTACACGATTTTAAAATTAGATCGACCCTCTTTGCGTAGGCTTAAAGCGGACACACGCTTAAAGTAGGCCTCGTCAAGCTCAGCACCGATGACTTCACATAATCCCTGAGCCATTGCTATTTTGATCGGGAGAAATGGTAGATCTTCATAGCGAGTCATTTGGCCATATTTTGTAATGATGGCCTGGTCATGTGGACCTATGATTTGGGCGCCCGTATCCCAGTAGACCTTGTAACCGTTGTATTCGGGAGGGTTGTGGCTTGCCGTAACGCAGATGCCTGCTGCACACTGGTAGTGACGAACCATAAATGAAAGCATCGGCGTGGGGCGAAGTTCCTTGGTCATTAGAGCCTTGATGCCATGGGCGGCAAGCACTTCGGCAGCAGCGACCGCAAAATCATGAGACAAATGCCTTGAATCAAAACTAATGGCGACCTTTAACGCAGAGTTGGCGCCATGCACTTCGCGGATATACAGCGCGAGGGCGGTTGTAGCCTTGCGCACGTTGTAGACATTCATTCGATTCGTTCCAGCACCCATAATCCCGCGTAACCCACCGGTGCCGAACTCCAAGTCTTTGTAAAATCTCTCACTCAGTTCGCGATCGTTATGAGTGGCGAGCAGGGTTGAAACCTCTTGTCGTGTTGCTTCATCAAAAACTGAATGAGTAGCCCAATAATGGGCGCGGTTAGAAACTATGGATTCCACGTTGACACTGCCTCCTCGGTCGATGGCTCATTGAAGCTAAAAACGTCAGTTGTCGAGTTTAACTGAAGAATAAAAGAAATGGTACCGGGATTGGGATTGCATCGATTCAGAACGAGGCTTTTAGTACGTGCGCCAAGTGATTCGTCGCTCTTTTCGTGTTGGCGCGGCCTTCTGGTCAATTTCTCAGCGAGGTCCATGATTTTGGTCAAGATTTGGTTTGAAGCGCCTAAGCCACGTGATGTTGATGGTTTTACCCTATGATCCACAAAGCCTGTTGACGAGCATTATCAGGCACAGAAGATGGTAGCCCGCTAGGCAAGGCTTATATTTTGATTCAGGCTAAGAACCCAATCGATCTAAAGCAGTTCTTTCTTAGTTCTTTTTTAAAATTCGTTTGCGGAAGCTAGCCAAAATTTTTCTTTCGATATTGAATTGTCGTTAACACTACACGAGGGCCCGCGTAGCCTTTTGATTTAAAAATTTTTCACCATTATCCAAACACCGACCGCGATAAGAACCGCGCCACCGACAATGAACGGCAAATTATTTTTGCCCAATCTTTTAATGAGGTGCTCCTGATGGCAATCTGCAACATCGAGTGGATGTGTTTGACTGTTTTCAAGCTGGCCAACACAATAGATTTCTTCGCTCACGTTACTTAGCTGAGGATCAAGTTTGACTGCTAAAGCTGTATTATAACATCCGGTCAGCGCTTCGCCTTCATCAAGCGAACCGTCCTGATTGGAGTCTAGACTTCGGAGAAAAGTAGGTTCGTCCTGGATAACTTTAGTGCTGAATTCCCGCAAACCGGCCTGTGCTAGGATTTTTCCTGCACCCTTGCTAATAAAGTTTCCGTTTGCATAGATTGGCGATCCGACCAGGAGCACCTTTTCAACGACCTGGAAGGTCGAAGCAAAATAGCCCCGCGGAGGAAAACCTTTAACCCTGCCTCTGATTTGCGAAACAATGGAATTTTGCACCGAAGCGGATAGCTTTTCCCAAGGAACAGCGTGTGTTTTGGCTTCGAAGCTCCAGTTAGTTGGGTCGATCAAGGCAAATCCAGTGGAATCAAAAATAATAAATCTACTTGTAGTTTTCTCTGTATGCATTACCTCCCGGCTCAAGGATTTTCCTAGGCGAGTCAGCTTTTCTAGCTGAAAAAACCGATACACACAGGATTTTTCGAAAATCGACTGTACGGCTTGCTCTGCAAGTGGCCACGCGAAACCTTGAAGTTCAACAAGCCCTTGAGGAGCTGAAACGATCTTGGCTCGGGGTAGATCTTCCGCTCGACGCTTGCGCCGAAACGGCTGAAGACCGATGGTCAGCATTGTGCATCCGGTAGCAATCATCAAGTAAACAGTTTTAAACCCAAAAAGCCCTGGACGCGGCATATTAAACACTCAACTTCATTTTGAGATTTGGTTGCTCTACTTCTTGCGCGGTAATCTTGTATAAGGGCAGTGTTCTGTAATTGAGTACTTGGGCAAAAATCATGTCAGGAACCTGTTCGATTCGAGTATTGAAATTAGTTGCTGCCTCATTGAGAAGTTCGCGACGATCAGCAATGCT
>JBIKKO010000027.1:0-28080 GCA_044360315.1 Oligoflexales bacterium | reverse complement strand
AGTCGATAAAGGAAGCTGAGGATTTTTTTACTCTGATGATCGACCAAGGAGAAATCCTATCGACGGCGGCGATGAAACTGACAGAGCTATATCATCAATATGGAGAAGTGATTCTATCAAGGGCTTTTAAAAAAGCCCTGGAGCTAAAAATTGGGCGCTACTCCTACGTGGCCAGAATCTGCCATCAATTAGACAAAGCAACAGCGCAACGCCCTCCATTACCGATCGATCTGTCGACTCATCCAGAGCTGAAAACTATTGATGTAAAGCAGCATGATCTAACTATCTATGATCAAAATTAAAAGAAAGGCTTGAATGCTATGAATCACGAAGAATTAGACCAAGGACTCACAAAGTTGGGACTGTACTATCTTAAAAATAACCTTAATGATTTCGTTGCCAACGCTGTAAAACAGCGCTGGGGAAGCCAGCAAGTCATTGAAGGCATGGTCCGAAGCGAGCTCCAGGAATTGTATCGTCGCAACGTCGAGCGTCGCATTGCTTCTGCGAAGCTAGGTAAGTTTAAGCCCCTTTCGGAGTTTGATTGGACTTGGCCTCGAAGGATTGACAGGGATTGCATCGAAACTCTGATGAAGAGTGACTTTGTACGAGAACAGTCCAATGCTGTCCTCTTCGGGCCTTCTGGTTGCGGAAAGACCATGATTGCAAAAAATATTGCCTATTCTGCCGTCATGAACGGGTACTCGGCCCTGTGCATCGATGCGTTTGAAATGTTGACAGATCTTGAACAACAAGAGAGTTCTCGGACTCTCAAGCTGAAGCTAGCAAAATATATAAAGCCAAAACTACTTGTTATCGACGAACTCGGATACCTGTCCTACTCAACTAAAGCAGCTGATCTCTTGTTCCGTGTGATTACTGGCCGCTACCAAACGGGATCGACCGTTTTAACCACCAATGTACCCTTTAAAGACTGGGCTACGATTTTCCCCAATGCCTCTTGTTTAAGTGCAATGGTCGATAGGCTAATGCATAAAGCCGACATTACGACGATCGAAGCTGATTCCTATCGCCAAAAAGAAGCAACAGACCGAAGGGCCGCACGGAAATCAAATGCGCTTCCAAAGGAGAATAAAAAGAAATGAAAAATCATAAGCCTGAATATCGATACGTCCTCACCAATACAGATTATGAGCGCATCGAGCGCCTCATAAGCCTACTCGCCGATACAATCTATGAATTGTTTAGGGCAAGAGAACTGGACGGAAACGTTACAATCACTGAAGAACCCTCATTGCATGAAACTATGTTTAACGATGAGCGCTATGATTTAAAGAACTCTTTGCTGGATTTGTTCTGAAACTAAGAAGAGCCGGGACTTTGACAAGACCCGGCTCTGATAGTCCATGGTCAAAAAACCGATATTTTCACGTGGTGGTTAACACCTCCAACGCCCCTTCATCGGCTTTTGAGGGTAACGGCTAAAAGACTGAGTTTCTTTAATTATATTCCTAAAGCATGAATACTATTATTGAAATTAATGCCCTAATTTCGACGTTATTTTGACTCACTACAACTCATAGCCATCTTTCAATTCTCATATAGCACAGTAAAAATGCCGATTTTTTAACAAAGGAGCCGTTCCTTGTTTTTTTTGCTTCAAAGGATCTTAGAATTTTGTGTCCATCAGATAGGCACGACTCGGAATCGTTTCAACGGGTCCACCCATGAGGCGACAATCAACTGGAGAACTCGATTATGTTTATGATGTGTAAATGCTGGTGGCTTGCGGTACTGGTTAAGAGGTGGTGCAGCCTCGTGGCCGTCCGGCAGCGACAAGAGCTAGGTTTTTAGGCAAAGGTGACCATGAAGGACGATATTTTTGATGAGTTTTCGTGTGCAGGCGGGGTAGCATGACATCTTGACTGGGAAAGTGTGCATACAAGATGTCCGTAAAGCTATGATTTTGTTTTTATTTTTCCTAGCGCCATGTCTTCTTAATTTTCTAATCTCGCGAAGAAAATGGCGCACCCGGAAGGATTCGAACCTCCAACCCCCAGATTCGTAGTCTAGGGTTCTGGACAATAAAAAGAAATAAGAAGATGTAAGTGACTGAAAACACTTGTGCGCAGGCAGGTATGTGCTGGGGTTATTATACGAAGTTGGTCAGAAACTAAGTTGAGGCTCTGACCAAAAAGTTGTTCGACGGCGAAGTCGTCGATTACCAGGTTCTTTTGGAGTATTTTCCAAGTAAAACAGCTTGTTATGGATTAATTTCAAAGGATGGAAACAGGCGCACTCCAGATTTCTTCAATGAAAACAGGATATTGTTGGCTTCTGCGAAGGAGTGTTGATTAATAAATATTAAAAGGCATGGTTGAAGGATGGCGTGATTGGGAGGAATAAACGGAGAGGGTCATCGTTCAACAACATAGTTTTGGATGCGGCGTCGCCTGTGTAGCCTATGTGGCGCGAACAACCTATCGCAAGGCTCATTCCTTATTTGAAAGGCCGGAAGCTCATGAAACAAAAGGATATTGGTGTCGCGATCTGGTCGCTGCATTGGCGGAATGCGGAATAAGCTATAAACACCGTTATTTCAGACCCAGACATCGCAAATTCTTAAAAATTCCCGATGTGATTGTGTTTACGAAGCGATCTAGGAAATACCCTGCCGGACATTATTTAGTCAGAACCAAGAGCGGTCTTTGGATGAATCCGTGGGCCAATTTTCCTGAGGCTAAGCCGCGAATCGCGGAGCTGCAAAAACGCTTACCCGGCACCGTAAGCTATATCCTGATTCCAGGGCATATTCACGAGTAAGCTGGCTCCGAAACCCGCGATAAAATCGATTGATTTTGTTATGTTTTAGATTGATTATTATCAGTTTATCTAAGATTTGAATGTCTCTGCTCTTTCTCTTGGAGAACAAGGACTACACATGAATTTGAAAGCGAAGTTCAAATCTTCAAAAGATTCCATATTATCGAGTGCGACGACGGTTTTTTATTGCTGATTGGACTATGAGGCGGCTGATGAAATTAACAGTGACGTTGCTTATTCTCTTTCCATTTTATGGAGAAACTTTTGCGATGGCTTCGACTGCGAACAAGGTCACTCTAAATGACAACGGTGCATCTTTTGATGTGACAAGGATTGATGCACCAACAAAATCGTGTAGTGTTCTGTTCGCTGTCGGAAGCGGGGGAAATCCTGAGCGACACCTCCCATTGTTAAATTCTTTGGCTGAAAGTGGTTGCACTGTTATTGCGCCGCATTTTGATAGGCTTGCGACGCCAATGCCTACCTCTGAAGAGCTGCTCCTACGTGCACGAAGATTAAAGATCGCCTTAGATGCAGTCGTAAATCCGAATTTACCAGTTTATGGCGTTGGCCACTCCATTGGTGCGACAATCCTTTTGGCGATGGCAGGAGGCCAAATTTGGATGGGACCAGAACAGCGGCTTTCTATCGCGCCAGATGTTCGTCTCAATCGTTTGGTATTGATGACGCCACCTACCGGCTTCTTTCAGGCTCCTGGCGCATTGTCAGCGATTCATATTCCAAGTCAGGTGTGGGCAGGAACTAATGATGTGATTACTCCACCCTCTCAAGCCGAATTACTCAAACGGCAGCTTGGGAGTTTAGTTGAATTGAGGGTTGTTGAAGGTGCTGGACATTTTTCATTCATGAATACACTACCGCCGCAAACAGAAGATCCACTACCTGAAAGGGAGGCATTCCTGCAGTGCTTGGCAGTTGAAATTCGAAGTTTTTTGTTGCGATTGATTTGAAATCTTTAATTGCAAGGAGGTGATGCGATATGAGTGAGGTTAACGTTCAAGATACAGCATTTTGGATGGCGAGCTGTCGAGCTTCCGATGAAAGTCTTAGCCAGGATCCACTCGCCAAGTATTGGGTTACCTCACAAGGTCACGAACTCTATGAGCTTTATCTTCAGGAAGTTTCGCCTTCGGAAAACCTGATGATGTGCCTACGCAATAGATTCTTTCTGGATCGCATGCGTAGTTTCTTCGACAGACATCCTGATGGAATCTTGGTCAATGTCGGCGCAGGTGTGACCTCATACCCCTATTTGTTGAATCGTGGCCACCTTTGCGTTGAAGTGGATTGCGCACCCGTTGTTTCATTTAAGAGCCAGAAGATGGCCGAGCTTCGTAAGCAGGGTCTAGTACCAGAAAGACAAGTCGAGTTTATAGATTGCGATCTTGACGATGGTGATCAACTTCTTCGACTTAAAACTCGTCTCGAAAAACTAGTCGATCGCCCTTCTTTTATCCTAATTGAAGGCGTCATTTACTATCTTAAAGACAAATCCGTTCGAGATTTGTTGGCTATCTGCGCTGGTATACAGAGGACTGGGGACCAACTAGGCATCGTCAGTTGGAAACCAGATTTTATTGATGGATCTTTCTACAAAAACTTTAGCAAATTTCTGTCCCAGCGCTTAGGTCAGGAAAACGGTGATTACACGTTTTTTGACAACAGTTTTTTCCATAATTTGCCTCAATATAATTTGCTCGAATACGTTGATAACCCACAACTCCTTAAAAAATTCAAACCAGGGGTTAACATAGAAAGTGTCGGCTCATACGCGGACGAGCAGCTTTTTGTACTTGAACGATTAGCGGTGAAATAGGTAACTCAAATGACAGCGAGTGTTCGAGATCAATACAATAAGTTTGGGAACAGCTACCAGGAGAAGCGCAAAAATCCAGCATCTGGCTTCTGGAATACTCAAATTGAAGTCCCAGCGATGCTCGAACTTCTCCGATCAACTGGCAAGGATAAAACAATCCTCGATGCTGGTTGTGGATCCGGTGATCTTGTTGCCAAAGTCTCAAAATTCGCTCAGTCATGTATTGGCGTTGATATTTCTGAAACAATGGTGTCCCTTGCTAAAAAAGCTCATCCCCAACATGACTTTAAAGTTGCCAGCATCGACAAACTTGATTTCAGTAGCAATTCGTTCGATGTCGTCTATTCCTCGCTGGTCCTACATTACTTTGACGATTTGACGCCGGTATTTAAAGAAATATCACGTGTGTTGACGCCAGATGGCACATTCGTCTTTTCAATTCATCACCCTTTCACTGAAGTTTTTGTTGACTCAAATGATGCAGATCATCCGTTTAAAGTTGGCCGATATTTCCATCAGAAAAAGTATGAGTGGGGAATGGCTGGCATGTCGCTTGAGAGTTACCACCACACCTTTGAAGCAATCTCGAAAGCAGGATTAGACAATGGTTTCGTGATTGAATCCATTGTTGAGCCAAGGCCGAGCATTGAAAGCGAAACCATTAATCCGGCGGCTTATCTTGAGACAAGGGACTACCCAAAGTTCTGTCTGTTCAAGATGAAGAGGAGGACGCCATCGAGTCACTGAAAATAATATATGAGGAACTTGGGATAACCTCGCAACATCTTACACTCAATAAACTTGCTAGGTGCGAGCAACCCTCTCTGAAAAATTTAGAAATCGCTGAAATAGATCACGAAGGCCGCCCATTTATTTTGGACAAGACAGCCGCGCAGGCATGGCGACAAATGTGCGTATCCGCAACTTCAGAAAATATTGCACTTAAACCATATTCTGGATTCAGATCGTACCTACATCAAAAACAACTTATAAAACGCAAACTTGATAATGGACGACTATTGGACGTCATCCTAACCGAGACGGCAATACCCGGATTCAGCGAACATCACAGCGGACGTGCTGTTGATGTGTGTGCCGAAGGGCAATTCTATTTAAGTGAAGATTTTGAAAAAACAGAAGCTTTTGCTTGGTTGAAAGGAAATGCAGCCAGAGCCAAAAAATACTAGTCCCAGCATTTTGTGATTTTAACGTTTATAGGCATAGTCTGCTTGTGCAGGGTATTTTTCCCAGGGTACTTTCCAGGCATTAGCTGACCCGAGTAGGGTAATCGGAAACCCCAGTCCCACGCCGTCGCCCAGGGACCGTTAACAGCGAGGATGTTTGTGAGTTTCGGAAGGGCGATGTTTTTAAAGTCAAACTCGATGTATCAGGAAATTTCTTGGAAACCACGAGCAATCCGTTTTCAAAAGTTAAGGTTAAAAAGGGGTTGTTTTTGAAGATGTCTGACCAGCAATTGCTGATGAGTTGGGACGGAGAAGAGTTCAAACCCTTCAGAGACCTAATCAGCGGTCAACTTAGTGTTGGTGCTTCGGGTGATGGAGCAGTCGATTCGGTGTCCATCAAATTAGAGGCAAATGCCAAAGATTGAGGCCGATAAGGGCCACAGTCAATGTGGCCCTTTTAAATATCCTCACCGCCTTTTTCTTTGTATGCCGAGTCATGATCAACATGGATCGAGATCAATCGCTTGAACTGCTCTTCGCGGCAGACCCTGATCCTGATTCTCGCGGAGGCCCTGATAGTCGCAATTCTTCTACCGCTGGCAGTCTGCTGATCGATAGGCTCATAATTGATTCCGCGTTTTTGTCCTGGTGTTTTAGATGAAGTCTTATAGACATCGTCCCAGGTCATTCTTTGGATCTTGTCGATGGTATCAAGTATGGCCTCTTGTTCATTCGCCTCTAAGTCGGCTAGGGCCTCAAGAAACTTAGGAAACGACGAGTCTACCAGGACGTAACGGTGCTGGGTTGTGCCGTTATGGGTGATCGATACATTGAAGGATTGCTTCTTACTTTTTGCCACGTAGACCCTTCAACTTTGATCTGAGTGCGTCAACATCAGTACCGCCGTTAGGTGTATTGGCGTCGGCCCACTTGTCGAACTCTTGAAGATTGTCAATCGCTTGCTTTGTAAAAAATGTCGCTTGGTGATCCGGTATGAACTTGCCAGGGGATATGACAATGAATCCTTCAGTAGTTCTTTCAATTTGAACCTGCCGACCGGCAAACTCTTTGCCAATAGAGACCTGGCCATTGTTGCCAACCGTCGCATACTTTACTTGGATGTTGTTCCTTTTGATGGTTTCTGACATGAGCACCTCCGATTCCTAAACTACAACATATTGATTAAAGTGTAAATTCAATATTTGAATATTCCTATCGGTATATTTTTCAGAACCTTTAATATATTCATTAAGTCCCTGAATTTAAAAACCTTTCAAGAATTCTGCTAACCATTTCTGGATGCCAAGCCTTACCCTTCAACTTTGTTGGGATTTTTAGATCTGAAAGGGTTCTTGCGATAGCCCTCAAACTAAGGCCTTGAGCCTTTTGTAGGCAACAACATAAAGGCGCGGATAACGCAGTTGTGTTAAGTTGGCGTTTTGCGGTTGCCGTGATTTTTGATTGAGAGACGAAGTCAAAATGAAGGCCGATACGTGTGGTAAGTGCATCGAGTTCTTTTTTGCCCCCGTGTTTTACGAGGGTTTCGCAGCTAGATTTATCTTGATAATCTTGCCAGGGTATTGTGCCTTCCTTTAACGCTCGCTTTACTTCAACGACTCTAGTTTGGGTGTCGTCTCCAGCCAAAATGTCGGAATTTGAATGTATGACATTAGAGCTGTCTTGACTAAGTCAGGGGTGTCTGGATTATCCGTTAACCAGTCATTAACTGCCTTCTTAACTTCGTCTTTGGAGGATTTTTTATTACCCCACGGAGCCACCTTACTGTGTCATTAGACCGCAAAACACCGCTGCGTAGAACAGATCCCCGACGACTCACTTCGTTCGTCTGGGGATGACTTTGCTAGGTAATTCAAGTGGTTCGTCTGGGGATGACTTCGGCAGGCGTCGCGCTGGCCATGACGAGACTAGGCCCAGATCCCCGACGACTCAGCAAATAACAATTTCTTATGGCCCCGAGGGCTCTTTTGGAGGTGATCTGACTGTAGAACTCATCTTTCATTAGAGATATTAATCTTTAATTACTTTATTAAAATTGTTATTGATATTTAAATTGGTATCTGTTAGTACCGCGCCAGAGTGTGGAGTTTTATATATTTCAGTCATTAATGGAGCAGTTGCATGAGTCATTTATATTCAAAGTTGGTAAAGCAATGGGCTGGACTTACGAGAGTAGGTTTCGTTGTGGCAATCGCCTGGACGTTTGTCGGGACACCAGCGATCATGGCTCAAGAGGCGCCCCAGTGCCACAAAGTGGTATCGGTTAAAAAGCCGCGATGGGACTACAAAACCGCTGACACGTATCAACCTTATATTCAGCAGTACATAACCTCTGCCGACTCATCTTTGCATGTGACTGATTTGATCTCCGGGCAGTCAACGGCGTTGCTCGGTCAGGCGCCAGTTAGTTCTCACCAATACGGCCTTTCACCTGATTGTCGATGGGTGGTTATTCCAGTACTCAATAAATTTATCGACCTTACATCAAATGGTGTTAGATCGTTTTCCGGTCCGGGCGTTACTGGCAAGGTGCATTTCTCCAAGAAGCGCCCAATTGAGGCTTACCTGATCTTTTCTGGTGAGCGTTCCCTTCAAGTTGCAAGGCTTGATCTCGTATCAGGGCAGTTTACCACGGTCTACGACACAGCCGCTGATGATACCAGTCGATTCTATCGTGTGTTTAGTTATGATCTCCTTGACGATGCGATTGTCGTCCATGATGAAGGTTCTCTGGTGTATGTGGATATGGTAGCTGGCACCACGAAAAATTTAGCTAGTGGTCTGACATTAAAGTATTTTTATCCTGTTGCGGCTTCAAAGTCTCTGCGTAAAATTGCATTCACTGGTACGACAGCTCTGAAAACTGTTAGCATCCCGACAAGTGGTCCTGGAATCAGTGATTTGGGGAGCGCATACACATTCCCTAATCGCGGCCGAGGAACATTTTATCGTTATTTTGTAGGGTTTGGTGAGGCAAAAACGTTCGAGCTTGATTTGCAGTCCGGCGAGCGTCGTGAGGTTGTTGGCTTTCCCTCTGCCTTCTCTGAATATGGGTATACGTATGACAGTGGATCGACTCTTAAACTGCCAGAAGTTTTAAATACCTTGTTTTATGAAAATGAGACTGGATCTCTTGTCGCGGCATACAAAGATCAACTGTTTATTGAAGACCGTGCTGCGGGTCAAGTAAGGACGACCAATGTTGGACCGCGCCATGAACAGTGGCGTAACGTCCCTCTGTTTTCGTCGGCGATTGTTAATACGCTTGTAACTCCTAGAGAGTTTTCGCCAGTTCGTGATATTTTACTTACTAATTTAAATCAAATTATTCGATTGGATGTTGATACATCAAAGCCAGACCTACAATGGGATCTTCGCTACCAGAGACTGTCACGTAGTGACGTGGCCCGCCTAGATTATGGTTTGAGCGGGATAAGGTCTGCGGGCTTATCGTTTCTCGATGGCGATTCATCACCAACCCATGTTGTGGGGGGTGATTGGGAAAATACTGACCTTGCCAAGTACATCTTGGTGGCGTTTGATCTGAAGTCAAAAACGAAGGTCACACTTGATCAGTTGTTTCATAAAAGTGATCTACCCCAAAACTATGCTTGGAAAGATATGGCTCCTCTAGCAGATCCTGTGATCAAGAACAACCGCGTGTTGTATGCGCGCTGGGCTTCCAGTCAGACTGTTTGGGAGCTTGTATCTTCATCGTTGGATGGTGCCGATAAGCGTGTGGTGGCGGTCTTAGGGCGGTCGTTTGAACAAATGCCTGTGGCGATTGATCTTGTCGAGAACTCAGACGTTGTGTTTATTCGCGGCGAGACGTTAGTCGACTGGTCGGTCGATCTAGCAGACGGTCGTGTATCAGTGCTTAACCGCGCTTCTGAGAAGCAAGCGAATATGCGTATTTATCCAGGGAAATGATCGGTTTTGAGACTTTGAAAACCCCTAATGAGCTAGGGGTTATTCAAAGTAGCGCTTGGTCTTTCTTTGATGTGGGCATCTGCAGCAGTAATGGAACAGGGGTTTATCTTCAAATCTGAACTCTTGTGAGGATCCATGCTGGTGAATTTACGATGGGATTGACTGTGTCGGAGTTAGCGATAGGTAAGTTATTGGATCAGTGGTTTTTCCAGTTAGAAATAGCTTGACGTTTCTTTTTAATTCTTTTTTGAGCGCGAAATTTTTTAAAGGGGGTTTACGATGTTAAGAAATCTTTTAGTTACAGTCCTTGTGGCCGTAGCGACTCCGTCGGCTGCTGATAGCCTGCTCGTTGAGGGAAATCTTTTCAGTGCATCTTGTCCAACAAGCCAATCATACTTCGATAACCTGTCTTTACTTCAAACCTCGCTACTTAAGAGTGACGATTATGTTAGGCTCATCGATCCGATTCATACTCGGGCTTTAAGAGGGTTTCAGTTCTCGGCAGCTCAGGTTGATCAGGATGCGGGGACCATCCGCTACTTTTTTACCAAGTCCAGTACATCTGATAGCGGCAAGGATTGCTATATCTCTTTGTCGTTTGTACAAGGTGATTGTAGAAAGTCGCCCTCTACCATCTCAAGCGTTGAGGTTGCTGCTGCGGTCTGTTCTAAGGTTCAAGAAGATTAATTGATTGATCTTGTAGCTGAGTTCCGGGACTAAAAGCTATCGGTCCGTCTAAAATCTATCGGTCTCAATCATCTGCCCATTGCATATTCTGGCTGGAGCTCGCACTCGTCCAGTCTCCTACAAGGGCAGATCTTGACGATGATGGAAATCATTCTCCTCTTGGCGTATTCAAAAGCGTTTTAGCTTGTTGTAAGGCGCTTGTTTTGGTTCGCCGATGGCTTTTGAGTTGTTCCATGACCTTCTGCGCTGTGTGGTATCCAGACAGGTTGTCCAAGGGCGCTGGGCTTTCATAATTGACATAACACACAATATTTTGAGCCTTGCTTGATTCTGTCACTGTGAACATCATCTCCAAGGATGATTTGGGGTCGATGCGTCCATTTGCTCCAGGACGTGGGCTTACGGCCCCTGGACCAGAGGGGAACTTTACAGTTTGCCAATTAGGCATTGTTTCAAGGGCCCATAACCCCATGAGGTAGTAGTCTTCTGCTATCAAAGCAGAGCTGCGCCGCCGATCCAAGGCGGTGTAATCTCCTTTGGCAGTTTTGCGGTAAGAGAGATTGAGTGCAAACGGGTCACTACACTGTAACTCCCAACTCACTAAAGGTAGATCACCAGAGTTCGTGATTTTAATTATGCCGCGTCCTTTATTAGAGACTTCCTTAGCGATGTGAATCGTAACAGGCTTAGGTCCATAGTCTTCAGCTGTGGCCAGCCGAAGCTTCATGAGGAATTGATTTTCTCGCCTATCGCCATCTATGATTTTTACTGATGCATAGATTTGGCTAATACTAAGACCACCGTCTGGTGACTTGAAGTGTCGCAGTTCGATATCAGCGGATTTTTCCCCTGGAAGGGATGATCCTGGCAAAGAGCAGTGGCTTAAGACGGGACCGATAGTCTCCGTAGCAGAGGACTCCTTAATGTGTTCTCCAAGATAGATTCTGCCATTAAAGCTAAGAATACTTTGATCGTCTTGCGCCAGGACAACAATGCTAACGGGGTTGTTAGCATATTGACTGCTGCAATTGACTTCATAACTAACGGAGGCTGGCATGCTCTCTATTTTGAAGTGCTCGTCTCCAAGTTTTAAGTCCGCCTCGTATAGTCCTTCAGATGATTGTTTTGGATAGCCGATGCGCAATGCTGTTTTTCCCACACTATCCACGGATCGAGAGCACGTTGGACTTTGAATGTCGCCAGTAGGGCTGTTGATTTTCGAGACGCGGCCTCTCTTGTAGTCGGGTGCGATGCCAAGAAACGCATAATTAAGATCGAAGTAGTTTTGGCTGAAAACAAACGCATTTGATCGATCAAAGCAGAGTTCTCCCGCAAGCTGAGCCACATCTTCTGATTTGATCGGGTTGAGGTCAGGCGTCGATGTTGGGGCTTGATTGAGGCGTGCTAGTGTTTCATCAATCCATGGGGCAAAATATGAGATCCTCGTGTAGATTCCAGGATTTCGTGGCAAGGCGCAGCTCAAGCCAAAGCTGGTAAGACCTACGAGTACGCTTGACCCGTTTTTTAGGGTTGCAACGAGCGGCCCCCCAGAGTCACCCTGGCAGGTGTCCACTGCCCCTCTTTCAAAAAATCCAGCGCACAGTTGGGAGTCGTTCAAATCACTCAGATTGGGCGCGATTTTGCATTGGCTGAGAGGAATGGTATCAAGTCTAGCTTGCTGTAGTACAAGAGGTGGAGCAAAACCAAAATTCGTCGTGTTACCAAAACCATAGGCGATGATGTGGGGGCGGCGCGAGCTTGAAAATGTGAGTGAGCCAAGCAGAGATTCTGGTAGTGAGGGGTCACGATTGATGCTCATAGGTGTAACTTGCTTTATGTGCTTCAGATCTTGTGGATCCACGACGACCAAAGCGATATCATTTTTAAGAGAACCGGAATCAAATTCAGGATGAACGATAACCCGGTTGATCCTGGCGCGTTTCTTTGTCAAGACATTTGCGTAGTGTCTTGATTCTCCGATGGTGACGTGAAGGTTTGATGAGATCATACCAGCGATACAATGTGCAGCTGTTACAATGACATCCTTCCTTATAAAGGTGCCGCCGCAGAATGTTTGTGATCTGTCATGGCCTATACGAAGCGAGCCAAAGAAGGGTTGGACGGGTGAATTCGTTCCACCAATAATTCGAAGTTCTTCGTCACTTTCTGTTTGAGCTTTGTCATTCGACTTTGACGGTGATTGGCTTATTGCGTTTTTTCCGCAGCTTGAGAGAACCGTTAGAATTAGGATAAGGTGGTGCGTCTTTAATTTCGAAAGATTCATGATGGCACTCCCCCAGACGTGCAGGGGAGTATCGGACCAGCCAAAAAGATTGTTTAGATATTTTTGTAATCATACGAGATTTAAGCGGTTAACTAACTAAACGTGTACCGCATATAAAGTTGTACCAGCAGAGACTTTGCATTTTGGGTTTGATTCTTTGCGGCTAGGCAGTTGTCGGGTTGAGGTGGTTAGTCTTCTAAGTCTTTGTTGTAAATGGGTTTTATAGTACCGGTGTGAGATGTCTAAAGTCCCTAGTGGGCCCGGCCGAGCCTAAGAGAAGGTTGGAGAGAGGAAGCGTCCCAAATGATGCCAAAAGAGTGGAGGGTGATGGCTAGGCTCGATGTGAAGTTTTCAATATCGTGAAACGGCTGTGAGGTCGAGGTTTGATTTTGACGAAGATGGTGATTTGTCTCGAGGTGTTCGTTTGATATCTTTGACAGTGTGGTTTAGTTGAGTTGAGATTTGAATTGGTTTTTTGGGATGGTACAATGGAGGCATCCAAGAGGTTTGTCCTTATCGTGAACTGAAGGGCGGTGATGTTTTGTTTAGAGATTTCAAATTTCCGGCAAAAAAGCGTCCAAGACATATGGGTCCGGCTTTGGGTTCAACAAAGCACTGGCAGAACTATGTTGTAGATTTTTTTTCGGATGCCCCAGCACAGCAAGGGGCGATTGGTCTAATCGCGATGGTGGCTTTATTCGTCCTCGGGGTTTTGATCAGTGTGTGGGTGCAGATGATGAATACGCGTCGTCAAAGTATGGAGTCAATTCTCTTACGTGGTGAGGTCGAAGTTATTAGGCGCACGGTACTTAATAACTTTCATTGCAATGCGACGCTTGCAGCGATGGGATCTTGTACTCAGAATATTCAGGTTTTAAGGGCGGCGGGAAACGTGTTCATTCCGACGACAGGTTTGCAGCTTGGGTCGTTTCGCCTTCGAGGATATTGTCGTCAAAACAGCACTACGGGAAGTAATGAAATTGGTGTGGAGATGGCACGTTTACCTGCAGACAAGAGTATCTCGTCCACTGATTTTTTGAAAGAGCCACTTACCGGCGAATCTATGAGTTGGAACTCATCGTCAACGCAAATCTTCACCGACGGTATCGCTCCTTGTCGCTCCCTAGCGGGTGCGGGTCAGCCGACCGTGTTTTCGAACTCAAATTTGCAAGGGCAGTCGCAGTTTATCGTGCCAGCTAATGTGCCGAGGATCCTGATTGAGATTTGGGGTGCAGGTGGTGGCGGTGGCGCGGGGCGCGAGGGAGATCCTGCAGTTCCTGATGATGAGGCTCGTGGCGGCGGCGGCGGTGGTGGTTCCTATGCCAGTGTGATCAGGACCGTCAATGCAGGAGAGACTTACACCATCACAGTTGGAGCTGCTGGATCCGGTGGATCCTGTGGTGCTGGAGGTGGGGCAAACAATAACGGTATGAGTGTTGGCACTGGGAATCCGGACGGTGGTAACGGGGGCGATACGATGATCACCTTTAAGGGCCTTGAGATTGCTCGTGCCCAAGGGGGGCGTGGAGGACTTCAAGGGTCGCCGAATCCTATGGATGACACGGCAGGTACCGGTGGGATGTTGCCTCTAGCCCCGTCCAGCACTCAGGCTGGAGAATTTTTAGGAATGCCCGGGGGAAGCGGTTTTGCGGGCTGGGGTCAAAATCGGGGACCTGGGTATGGGGGGAATAGTCCCATTGGAGGCTTTGGAGGAAAGCCCCCTGGTCGCAGTGGCGATGCTCCTGGTGGTGGCGGTATGGGCGGAGAAATTCCGACGGCTGCCAATGGATGCTCTCCAGGCTTTTCAGGCGCAGACGGGAGGGTGATCATATGGACGATCTAAATCCAGGCGCAAATACTCGTTACGAGGGTATGTCTCTCGTGGAGGTCTTGCTTGCGTTAGCTTTGATTTCAATTGCGGTCATGGTTCTTGTGCGCGCATTTTCGTTTAACTTTGGAAGCGCTCAACACATTCAAGACAAAGGTGAGCTTGAGATCATCCGTCGTCATGTTTTGAATCGTATCTCTTGTGTCAACACCCGAGCCGTAAGTGGGTTCTCTTGCAATGGGGTGATTGCGATCCTCGACAGTCAAAACGCGATACTTGTGAGCTCAGATGATTCTAAGAAAACTCAAATGGGTCGCTGGACGTTGCGGGGATTTTGTCTCAACGATGTGATTACCGTGCAAGCTGCACGTTTAAAACCAGGAAAGTCACTGACTGATACTGCTGGAGATTCTTTCTTTAACAGTAGTTTAACGAATGCCCCCCAAGGCTGGACCCAAACAAGTGGGGCTTTTTTTCCGACGGGCACGTCTCCTTGCGAGGCTAAGCCTGGCTTCTTGCCTCTGCGCTCGCGTTTGGTCATCGACACATCCAGGACTTACGTGGTTCCACCGCGAGTCACTGAACTAATGATAGAACTCTGGGGTGGTGGAGGTGGCGGCGGGTCTGGCAAGAGGTATCAAAGTGCTGTTAATCCTGCTGCATCGGGGGCCGGTGGTGGTGGTGGTGGCTATGTGAGGGGTAACTTGACCGTTACTCCTGGGCAATCGTTTTCGGTCGTGGTGGGAGCTGGAGGCTCGACTGTAGGTTGCATGTCAAGCGGTAACTCTGTTGATGGGGGAGATGGTGGCGTCGGAGGAGACACAATATTTGGCGACAAGATTGCACGGGGGGGGCTCGGGGGGTTTTATAAGAGTGAGGCGGCTCAGCTTGCGATGAACGGAGGCGTTGGCGGCGGATTTTCAGCCGTTGGGTTTTTTACAATGCTTGGGCAAATGGGCTTTGAGGCTAAAACAGATGATCTTCCTGGCGGTTGGGGTGGTGCATCGCCTCGAGGGGGAGTTGGTGGACGGCCTGAAGCCGGAACAACCATAGTGCGACGCAATGGCGGAGTCCCTGGTGGTGGTGGCGCTGGGGGCGTGCAGCCACCCGTTGGGGCAACATGCACCACGGGCGGAGTTGGTGGGTCGGGGAGGGTGATCATATGGACGCCGTAAAACATAGGCTAGTTAGCAATCTTAATACGTTTGACGATGGTTTCTCTCTCCTCGAGCTGATGATGGCCGTGGGCATTTCTGGGGTCTTACTGGCGGGTGCCTATAATCTGTTTGAGCGCACCAACTGGGGGCAGCAGGTGATGTCTCAGTTTTATGATCTCCAGCATGTGCGCGATAAGATCACAAGTTCTATTTCCTGCCAAAGGACCTTTAGAGACTCTTCTTGCGGGGGCGACATTCTCGACAAGCAAGGACGAGTTCTTGTGGCGGCGTCTGGGACTCAATTAGGCAAGTATACGGCCCGTCCCAAATGCTCAAGCGGGGAGATCATGGTGGAGGTCGCTGCTTTTGAAGCTGGCTCGTCCCAAGCGTTTTTGAAGGATGCGCGAAATGGTAAAGAGCTAAATTGGGCTACACTCACTCCGATGGTGTTTCCGGCAGGTTTATCGCCCTGTGAGGCCCGAGAGATCAACCTTTCTTTGCCGCGGCCAGTTCGAGTTTTCCAAGGATCCGGGACTCAAACCTACACGGTTCCAGATAATGTGTTTGCCATCAAAGTCGAGCTCTGGGGTGGTGGCGGCGCCGGAGGGCAATGCGTTCAAGGTGGACGCGGGGGTGGCGGTGGAGGGGGTGCTTATGCGGCGGACGTCTTTGCGGTTAGACCTGGTCAAACATTTCAAGTTACAACCGGATCACGCGGTCAACCAGTCAGCGGTCTTCAGACCGGAAATCCTGGCGGACCAACTCGTTTTGACAGCCTTCTCGAAGCCGGCGGTGGACAGGCGGGAAGTTTTATGAACGTGGCACCGTGCACGAGCAACTGTGTGCCGTTTCCGGTTCCTTTGATTCCCGGAGGTCGTGGTGGTGTTGCGCCAAATGCAAGGGTGTCTGTAGCCGGTGAGCCTGGTAACGAAGGAGCAGGCCCGGGGCATGGTCTAGGTGAGGCGGGTGCAGCGGGTGTAACGGCAGGGAGAAGTCCTGGCCAGAATGCGGAGATGGGAAGTGGCGGTTATGGGGATTTTTCAGCATGCGGCAGTACGCCTCCGACGGCAAGCCGTGGCCACGCGGGAACTGTTTTAATTTCGATCCCGTGACGCTGATTACTGAGTCGGATAACATCATCACGGTAATCGGGAAATCGTGGAGCGAAATTCCGAGAAATGACTGTGGTGAGTTCATGCTTGAGGATGATACTAAAACCGTGGCGTAGATGTGAAAATTTGGAACATTAGTCGTCAAGAGTCACGACGACGTCCCACGCAACTTATATTGTCGGATCTCAGCCTAAAGTAAGTCTATAGGCTTTGGCCTGTTTGCACGTCAGTTATCATACAACCGCAGGCATCACATGAACGCTGTCGTTAATCTTGGCGAGGCCCCTAGGGCTTTGTTTTAAACTTCTCCTCCACTTGGAGGTCTGACCCGGGGTTGGCTATGAGCACATAGTTTGTGTCTGGACGCAGGTTTTTAAAAATTGAAGTTGAAGACGATCCTCGAACCGATATTTGAGATTTGATGCACTTACTTAACGTTGATCCCTCACTTTGACAAACCATCATTGGAACGATCGGCGTTCCTGTCGTTGGGCTTTTGCTAACCCCGTAGCGCAAGTTTTTGGAGTCGACGTTCATGATGGCGAGTTTGAGCTCGTAGGGGTGGCTCCATGTGTGTACAACAGCCCCAGCCCCAGCGGATTGGTTATTTCCATGAATAGCGCAAATAATGACGCTGTAAGGTTTCCCAGGGTTTAAGTCAGTCAACTGAAAGCGTGTGTCCGTGGTTGGGGAGCCTCCTTTGCAGGAGGGCATTTTGACTCCTTGTCTATGGTTGACGAGGTAGGTGTAGGTCTTATTATCAGCGGGAGGCGCCCATTTGGCTAAAAGCGCGCGGGATCCATTCGGGGCAATGGTGACATCAACTGGATTTGGTGTGCGTGTTTTTACTGTAATCTTGCGCGAAGGTGAGTGAATTCCTGCTTCATTGGTCGCACACACGATTACTGTGTGTTCGCTGCTTGGACTTAGGTTGGTGATGGTGTGACTACTTTCAGACGCAGCAAAAAATATAGAGTTCGGATCAGAGCATGATGCTAATGCTTGGTTTTCCTTTCCGTGGGCGAGGGTGAAGAATCTTGTATTGCCACCACCGCTCTTCCAGTTCACCTTCACCGAGGAATCTGTCACGGTTGATGTTGCCAGGGAATTGATAGCCGGCGGGGCTGGAGCGGGCGGGGCTGCTGTTAGTGAAAAGTTTTGACGCCAGGATGTTATGATGTCATAGCCTTGGAATTGCATTTGATAATTATATTCGCAGCGGGTTTTAAATCCGGGGACCGCCGCACAGGCTTCGATGATAATATTCGAGTGTATGCTGCCAATGCCCATTCCATAGGTAAAGATCTCAGCCCGATATTGACCACTGCCGTTGGCGGTTGCAATGGTGCTAGCGCTGGCTTGACCTGTAATGTTGATGGAAACTTTTGCGCCGGCCGAGGGGCCGCCGCCTCCGGCTACCGAACCCTCGACGATCACATGCACCATGTAAAAGAAATACGAGGACCCGTAAAGCATCATCCCCGGTGCTTCCGTAGTATCTACCTCTGTGTCAGACCCTTGTTGCAGCTCGTCGGAGGATGTATCACTCTCATTAATCGATGGTTTGGGTGCTGTTGTCGTTTGGTCTGGACCCATAAATGAGTTTTGGGTCTTACAGCTGAATAAAATTAAGAAAGAAAGTAAAATTTTATTAAACTTCATGGGGCACCTTGCTTTGTGAATGATCTGAATACTGCCTGAACAAATTTAACACCTGTTTGTATCCCTGAGATTTGACGACTCAATTATAGCAGGTTTTTGGATCAAACTAAAAGAATGTGAGTCCCAGTGCTGCTTTGCCTGGGTGGCTTCTTCGGCTGAGGATGTCTCTAAATTAAAAAATCATGGTCCTTGGACCGGTACGATTGTGTGAAAGTCAACTAGGTCCGTGTTGGCTTGCCAACCAGAAAGCTCCAGAGCACTTATAATTTCGGGAGGTAGTGCTGCTTTGATCTCGAGCCTACGGCCGTCCGGATGGATGATGGTAAGGCTTGATGCATGCAGCAAAAGTCTGTGAATCGACAAACGTTCACGCCAGATACGGTTATGATCACTATCGCCATGCTTTGTATCGCCTACGATCGGCCATCCCAGGTCCCTTAGGTGACGCCTGATTTGGTGATAGCGCCCCGTGCGTGGTTTGAGCTCAAGAAAGCTATAACGGCTCTGGGGGAAGCGTTCGTTCGGCCATGGTAACTCAATCCGAGATAGGCAGCGGATATCTGTTTCCGCCTCTACCGTATGGTCATGGACACGGAGGGATTGGCGACAGAGTGTCGACTTTGCGAAACCGCGACTGATGCAGTGGTATGTTTTTTGGGTTTCTCGTGATTGGAATTGATCGTTCATAAAGCGCAGCACATCGCGTTTTGTTGCAAACAGCAAAACACCGCTGGTTCCACCATCAAGCCGGTGGATGGGGTGAACTTCTTTGTTGATCTGATTGCGTAGGCTTTGCAGGACGATCGGGCGATGGCGATTGAATTCATTGCGGTGCACGTCCCATCCAGAAGGCTTATTGACGGCGACGAGATCGTCATCTTGAAACAAAATTTCTAGGTCTCCGTAGGTTGTCGCCTCGGCCGGGTTTGGGGCATCGGTGATGAGCAATGACGCGATTTCGTCTTGTGGTTGGTTAGAGCGGTGTTGCAAGCAGTCGGTCCTCGCCAATAAATCCTTTGATGGTCCACTGACTGAGGTCCCCTTGCTTTGTTTGATCAGTGGCTTTACTTGCAGCTATATTCAAATAATTGCGCGTGATTCCCAGCGGTCGGCCCAGCTCATCCATGTCTTTTTCCCAGAGGACCTCGACCGGCCGGTTGATGAATTGGGACATGTATTGTCGTCGCAATGATTTCGACAACTCACGCAGCTGATGGGCGCGATCCTTGATCACGGCCTGATCAATATGATTAGGCATCTTGTCAGCAGCCGTGTTTGGTCGTCTCGAGTAGGGGAATACGTGGAGATAATGCAGTTTGCATTCTTCGATAAAGCGGAACGTTTCGGCAAACTGGTCTTGGGTCTCCCCTGGAAAGCCAGGAATGACATCGGCTCCCAAGCATACCTCTGGAAAATAGTGGCGTGCCATGTCACACGACTCGCGGTATCTCGCGGTTGTGTACTTTCGTCGCATGCGCCGGAGGACATCGTCTTCGCCAGACTGTAAAGGAAGGTGAAAGTGGTCGCAAAAGCGGTCTTTGTGTTCAGCAAGAACCTTGATTAGATCCTCCGTTAGTTCAGCAGGTTCCAAGGATGAGATTCGGACCCTCATCAGCCCATCAATTTGGAATAGTCGCTTCATGAACTCCACAAACGGTGAGCCGTCTTTGGTTGTTGGACCCTCGCTATGATCTTCGCCGAAATCACCAATGTGAATTCCAGTCAGAACCACCTCTTTTGTTCCGAGTCTTACGAGACGACGGACTTCATTTAGGGCCTGTTCTGTAGGAACGCTGCGGCTCGCGCCTCGAGCATAAGGGATCAGGCAATAGGCGCAAAAACCATTACATCCATCCTGAATTTTGACAAAAGCTCGGGTTTGCGTCGAGTCCGCCTGGTCAAATAAGGTGAGTGACGATTTGAAGTGTGATTGTTTATTTTCAGAAACTGACTTAAGTCCTTCTGGCATTTTCAAGACGGGTCGGCCTTCTCGTTTTGCACGAAGTTGGCGCTGTACGAATGATACGAGTTGATCTTTCGCCTCATTCGGCACCACTACATCAATGTCTTCCATGCTTTGCAGCCTGGCGGAATCGGTTTGAGCATAACATCCAGTCATCACAATGAAGCTCTCAGCGTTCTCACGGCGAAATCGACGAGCCAGATAGCGCGCCTCTTTGTCGGCATTGTGGGTCACACTGCAGGTGTTGACCACGCTGATCGTGGCATTGGCGGCATCGTCGACCACCTCGTAGCCAACAGCCTTAAATTGATTTTCAAGAGCATGGGAGTCGAACGTGTTGACTTTGCAACCTAAAGTTTTGACATAGATTTTTTCGTTTAAAGCAATGTCCACCGCGTGCAGTCCCTAGACGTCAAAAGGTTTTGGGTTTGGCGTTGATGCCGGTTATCGAGCGACCGTACGGCGCGTTATAGGGCAATTTGAGAGTAAAGCCAACGACAATCGGCTTACCCACAATGTCGACTGGACTTCATGTAACGCCCAGAAATAAATGAGGGGACATTGGTGAGGCTGTTTGATGTCTCCGGTAAAGCAGAGAAGCTGGCATGTTTTGTTTTAAAATGTTGAAAATATTGAATTATTTTTCAGATGGGATGCTCTCGTGCCTTGGGATAGGGGGGGTGGTTTGATCGTGATTTGATCGTGACCTGGTCGTGATTTGACGAGGGCAGCAACTTTGGCGGAAGCAATTCTTTTACGCTCGACATTCCCTAGCCTCGCGCATACTGTTGGGGTCAAACAGAGGTGATAGTCCCTTAAATTTGTGAGGGTTAAATGGGAGCGCTAACGGATCTACAAAAATCTCAGTTCATGGACTTACTCTGGTCGGTCCAACGGACTCTGCTTGCGGCCTTTGAAGACGTTGACGGGTCCGCTAAGGCTGTGAAGACCTCTTGGGAGCGGGGTCAGGGTCTTGGCGGCGGAACCATGGGTGTCTTGCGTGGTCAGGTTGTTGAGAAGGCAGGCTGTAATGTGTCGGCTGTTTCAGGGACAGAGTACCCAGCGATTGAGGGAGAGCACAAAGGTAAACCGTTTTGGGCCGCAGGGGTCTCCACTATAACTCATATGTATTCGCCAATGGCACCGATTGCTCACATGAATGTACGTTGTCTTGAGGTGGGGGATACGTTTTGGGTTGGTGGAGGAGCAGACTTAACACCGTTTAAAGTATTTGACGAGGATACCAGAGCATTTCACGGAGCTCTTGAAGCTGCTTGTCAGGGTGAAACTCACGGAACCTACGAGCGTTACAAGGCATGGTGTGATGAGTATTTTTATATTCCTCACCGGAAGTCCGTGCGTGGTGTTGGAGGAATATTTTTTGATTATCTGAAAGGTGATTTTGGTTCGCTCCTTCATTTTTTGGACAAGGTAACCAAGGCCTATTGTTCCGTTTACCCAGAGATTTTGAAACGTCGTGTCAGCGAGCCATTTTCTGCAGATGAGAAAGAAGCGCAGCTCTATTGGCGGGGGCGATACGCAGAGTTCAATCTTGCTTGGGATCGGGGCACTCGATTTGGTCTTATGACGGGCGGTCACACGGAGGCGATTTTTGTCTCATTGCCCCCTGTGGTGAAGTGGTGATTAAACTTTTTGACTTCTTGTTGAAGTCTAAGAAGGAGAGGTGGCATCGATGTTGGCAGACTTAGGTTTCTTTCTGTTGTTCGTGTGCACGTTGTTGTCGGTCTATAGCACGTTTGCGAGTGTGTTTGCTGGACGCATGCGGCATCGTCGGCTCTACCGCTCCGCGCGGATGGCCGCTACGGTGAGTGCAGGACTTTGTTTAACCGCAAGTTTGATCTTGTGGTTTTTGTTCTTTCAAAGGGACTACTCAGTTGCTTATATTTTTAAGAACTCCTCCAATGATTTGCCACCCATGTATCGGATTACAGCGTTTTGGAGTTCGTTGGAAGGAAGTCACACGCTTTGGACGCTCCTTTTGTCTTGTTTTGGAGCCTTAGCCCTCTGGACAGGCGCAAAGGACAACGAACACATCATGCCTTGGGTGAACGCTGCGCTTCAAGCCGTGATGTCTTGGATGTTCTTCATGACCATTTCTTACTCGGATCCCTTCGTGCGTATGTTCCCACCCCTGCCGAACGGTCAAGGTATGAATGCTCTTCTGCAAAATCCCTACATGGCCATTCACCCTCCAACATTATTTGTGGGCTATACCGCCCTGTCAATTCCCTCGGCCTATGCGATTGCTGCGCTCTGTTATGGAGATGTCACGGATGGGTGGTTGCGAACGGTGCGGCGTTGGTCTTTATTTGCATGGATCGCCTTGACGTGTGGTGTTTGGTTAGGGGGGCGTTGGGCCTATGTTGAACTTGGTTGGGCCGGTTACTGGGCTTGGGATCCGGTTGAAAATAGCTCTCTTATTCCTTGGCTTTTGGCGACTTGCCTCATTCACTCTCTGATTGTTCAAGAAAAGCTTGGTCACCTGAAGCGGTTATCAATCGTATTGGCTGTGATGGCTTTTTTCATGAGCTTTTTCGGAACGTTTTTGACACGCTCAGGCATTGTGTCGTCTGTGCATAGTTTTGCTGAGTCACCGATTGGTCCAAATTATTTGGCTTTTTTGGCAGTTTTGATGATTCTTTTTGTGGGACTATATGCATGGCGTGCACATGCGGTTTTGCCCGCTGATACCGATAAAGTTTGGGGTGTCAGTAAGGAGTCGGCGCTGGTGATGACACAGTTTTTACTGTTAACGCTAGCGGCAATTGTGGTCATTGGAACATTGTTTCCAATCGTGTCGGAAGCTGTTACCGGGCAGCGAACATCAATCCAGGCGCCTTATTTTAATGCGTTTGCGCCTTGGATTGGGTTGGGCTTGATTGTCATGATAGGACTCGGAAATATCATGCGCTTTCAGACGGCAAAGATACCTAAATCCAAACCAACCATCATCGGTTCGTTCATTGTATCCATTCCGTTAACCCTGTTTTTTATTTATTTCGGGGATGTATGGTCAACTCCAGCTCGATTTGCATTTGCGGCGCAGGTCGTCGGTCTGTTTCTTTGCTCCTGGGCGTTGGCCATGATCACGTGGGATGTTTATAATCGTTTTCGTGATGTTGATGGCAAGGTGTCGTTGATGTGGGATCGTAATCGCGCCTTTTTAGGAGCCTGGTTGGCCCACGTTGGTGTTCTTATTGCGATCATCGGGTTTCTTGGTAATTACCGCGGTCTTGTTAGTGAGGTCACGCTGCAAAAGGGACAAACCCATGACTTCTATGCCTATCGGTTGCAGTTTGATGGGATGACCACGGATCAAAATGCCAACGTCACGTTGTTCCAAGCGCCATTGACAGTGACCCGTGATGGTCGCTCGATGGGTGTTATCTTACCTGCAAAGAGTAAATACCCGACGTCGCAAGAGTTGTTGAACGAGGTGGGATTACTCAGTTTTGTGTGGCACGATCTCTACGCTGTCATCGCTGATTTTGATCGGCAATCGGGCGCCTCTGTGACGCTGCAGTTACACATCAACCCGACGGTACGGTTTGTGTGGTGGTCAGCTTTTTGCCTCGCCATCGGTGGTTTTATTGCAATTTCAGATCGCTACCGCGGGCAGAGGTCTCGTGATGTGATCGGTGGGGCTTGGGAGGTGCGATCGTGAGAATCTTTTGGATTGTAGCGATGTTTTTGGCACTCAGTCTTCAGTCAAAGCCAGCACTAGGGCAGGGGATAGCTCAACCTAGGGTTGATTTGAAAGTTGATGATGCGACATTTCGCGATGTGGCGGGAGACCTCCGCTGCCCAACGTGTACCGGTTTGAGCGTCCTTGACAGTGATGCGTCCTTTTCCGTGCAAATTAAAAACGAAGTGAAAGAGCAGCTAAACGCCGGCAAGTCAAAAGACGAAATCTTGGAGTTTTTTACTCAGCGCTACGGCCCCTGGATCCTGCGAGCTCCGCCCAAGGAGGGGATCCATATGTGGGCCTGGCTCTTGCCAATTGCGGCGTTGGTGCTTGGGCCCATCATCATTTGGATGGTTGTTTGGTCACGCCGCGAGCGTGCGAGTTCAGACGAGGTATTAACGCGGCCCGTTGATGAAGTGGTCAAGGACATGCATCAACGCCTTGCCACGCTTCGTCACGAGAAAGGAGTGCGGTCGTGAATCCACTTGTGATCGTTTGTATCGTCCTCAGTGTTCTCATTGCTGTTTTGCTTCTTTGGCCGTTTTTTGCTGGAGACGGTGGGATCTTGCAGGATGCGTCAACGAGTGATGATATTGACACACTAAAGCTCAGAGAACAGGCGATTCTCGAACGCTGGCTGCGCGACGAAGAGGCTGCTGCTCGGGGGGAAATCTCCGCGACCGAGTGGCGTCAAAGGCAAGCTTACTTGACTAGCCGATTCGTCGATGTTTCCCGGCGGATCTCTTGGTTAAACACATCTCAGTCTCAGCTAGGGCACGGGCAAGGGGGTGGTCAATGAATCGTCGGCGATTGTGTTTGATTTTCATCACGTGTCTTGGTTTCAGTCTTTATGCTCAAAGATCGTGGGGTCAAGCTGTTCTAATGCCCAGACAACTGATCGTACTTAAACCTGGTATTGACATGGTTCAGGCAACGTGGGTGGCTGCGATCAAAAACGATCAGCCGACCCCAGCAACATTAATGATTCCTGTGTTGATGCCTAAGGACGCCAAAGACTTTACTCCCCTCGAAGGGTTAACCGCTGATGAAGTTCGACTCGGTGATGCGGGCTTGGTGGTGGAGAAAAGTTTTCCGACGGGGGTCACTGTGGTCAGTGTTGGTTTCGTGGTGCCGGCTGGATCAGGTAAGGCCTTGATGGGTCTAACCACAGGGGTTGATGTTGGCGAGTTGACCGTTATGGCACCTCGTGGTCTGTTAGGTGTCGAAAGTCGTGATCTTATCGCTGCAGGCTCTGACGTACAGGACATGCAGCGCTACAATATGTGGACCAGTCGCGATAAGGTATTGGCCAATCAGACCGTTCAAATTCTCATATCAGATGTCCCGGAAGGGCGCACAAAACTTTGGGCCATCGGCGCTATTTTAGGGTTGATGATCGTTGGAGGGAGTATTGTGTTTGCCCGCAAAACCATACCCCGTATCCAGTCTGCTAATTCCGTGGTATAAGCCCTCGATACTGAATGATGGACAAAGGAGTTCTAACGTGGAGAAGGTTGTAAAGCATTTTAAGGATCACATCATCCAATGGGTCGCTCTTGGTGTTCTGGTGGTGGCAATGTTTTCAGCCGCCCGAGGAGCGGCACTACCAGCCATCTGGGCTCTAGGGCGATTTGTGATTCCAATGCTGATTATTTGGCTCGTGTATCGCGTCGTTAAATCGAGAATCTCGAAGGCTGTGCAGAAGTTTCAGGAACAAATGATGCAGGGTATGAATGCTCAAAGCGGTCGTACCCCAGGCGCTGGCAAGCAGGTGATCGATTTGTGCCCGCGGTGCGGCTCCTTGATGTCTCCCGGCCACTTTTGTAAGGGCTAGGAGGACGGTCTTCGTCACCGTCAAGGCTACCGTCATTCTTCGGCGGCTTTCAGCCGGCCATTGACCGCGGCGAAGAACTCGTGGTTGGCTTGCCATGATGGGTTGAATGAGTAAGTCTGCGTCATGCTACGACTTTGGGTTCCAATCCTCTCACAACAGAGCGCAAAAATTTCCCATTGATTCATGGGACGAGACAGCCAGATATTTTGGGGCAAAGTCTTAGTATTCCCCCTGTTTTATTAGCAGTTATGATCTAGATTAGGGGTTTTGGTTATTACAGAAATCCAGTTTTTATCTGTTTGATTTTGATGTGTCTCTTGTGCTCGAAAATCGTCCTGGTCGGTTTACGAGCTCAAGTCTTAGCTGCGCGCCTCCGAGAAGCCGGTCGAAGTGAGGGAATAAATTTTAAAAATTTTAAAGAGTAAGGAGCGCAAATCTTGAAATACTTTCTAAGAATGCAACCTAAAATGATGATGCTTTACGTGTCGGTTTTAATGAGCTGCCAATCCACGGCAAGCCGAACTGGAGCGCCTCGTCCAGGCGAAGGTGTATCTAAGGAAGCGTTTGCAGCCAAGCTTTCTGAGATAGACGCGTGCCAGGGTGTTGACCAACGGATTAAAGATGACTTTTATTCAAGGCTTGATCAGTGTGATGATTTTGTTCACTCTCCGGTGGAAACCGAGATTAGCACTACGGAAACCCCTGTGGAAAGCGGGTTTGCGTTGGGTAAACAGGGCGGGTTGCCGAGTCTAATTTCTGGTTGCTACAAAGCTGTTTGTGGCTGGTTTAAGAAGACTCCCGAACCGAAAAAGGTAGAAGCCAGCGGCAGTCCAAATTCACCGGATGTTCCAGAAAGGCCAGATCATGCTCCCAAGTCGACAGATGATGTTAACACTGTAAAGCCGTCTTCTGAGTTAGAGCTCTCTGAGAAACAGGTCGAAGAGATATTTAAACAAGATAAAAACGCTCTGATTCCAATCTTAGACGACTTGATCATAAAATCTAAAGCTGGCAAAGAGAAGAATTACAAGGAGTGTAAGAAGCCACCCGAAGGTTGCGAGATCCATTCTCAGGACCTAAATTGCTCTAGAGATCGGCAGGTCGATCCGATCGTCTGCGCGCGAAAAATGAATCGCGCGATATCTTGCGGGGTCAGAGTGATGCGAAGGGTTGCGTCCGGGAATTGCACGCACATTAGGATGGAAAACGAGATTCTGCCTTATATGGTGTTGATGCTTGGATATGCGGCAGACTATCGAAGCTGCAGCAGGTTGTGCGCGGGATTTCTGCCAGGCAGAAATTAATGGGTGGAATAGGGACTGGGTTAGAATATTGTGATCGGGTACCTCTGGACGACCCTGCAGATACACAAGCTGAGCATTGTAGAACGCAGATCCTTTTGAGACATGGGCATGTGCTTTTAGTCAATACAGCTGACCGATCCCGACAAGATAAATAAAACGGATCTAGCAGTGAGCCTACTTGTATGTAGGTTCACGGTGCGTCGGTTATATCGCAAAATAAGTTAGCAAAGATTTGAATATGCAGTAAGCTTGTTCTGGGACCATACAGCGGTCTCAGAATATTATTGACGTAACATGCTTCATATGGTGTTATCTCACGGTCCTACTTCAAGTTTATAAAAGCTCGTTGTTCAATGGCTGTTCACCAATGATTGGTCTATGGATTTGAATTGAATGTTTTTTGCCAGGCCTGCTCATTACTTATTTGTATTCTTGGTCTCGTTTTTTGCGGTTTTCCACGCGAAGATAGCCGCCGCCGTTGAGATATACTCCATCGTGACCAAAGATTGCGAGCGTGCTAACGGGCCAATTGTGTATGTCCACGATAACGACGTTTCTGTTTTGACTTACAAGGGTCGCATTGTAAGGATTCCTCGCGATGAAATTTCCATCATTTCAAGATACCAGGTGCAGCAGTCACCGGGGGTGTCTCGTGTTCGAGCGGATGATCCGATTATTTTTCAGGGACAAGTCCAGGGAGATGCAGCTGTGTTTGATGCATTTGCCATCGGTTTTGTGGAGAATCTTGTTTTGTTTCTTGATCAAAAGGGTCGGATCCGCGTCATTGAGC
>JBIKKO010000026.1:0-28091 GCA_044360315.1 Oligoflexales bacterium | reverse complement strand
ACCTCAGACTTACGCTTTCATAAAGGTCAATAAAAAATTTTGACGCAAAAAATCCTAATTAATCCCTTGCTTAGTTTTATGCTTGATCATGACCACATGTCAAAAATGCCGTCTACCTTCACAGTTCGTCGTACTTTTTTGCAGTCCCACGGGATGCTTCAACAGGGTACTTCTTTGCGTTTTCCTTTAGCTTTGCATATGCAGCTTGGACAGGATCAATTCCAAGCCTTCCAGCGAGATTCAAGAGACAAAGTAACACGTCGCCAATTTCCTCTTCCGCTCTTTGTCTTCGCCGATCATCAATTGCGTCACTTTGATCGGGCGTAAGCCACATAAAAATTTCAAGCAACTCCGATGCCTCGACAGCGACAGAGATTGCAAGATTCTTTGGATAATGAAACTGCTCCCACTCGCGTTCTTTAACAAATTGCCTGAGCATTAATCGCAAGTTCTCTAACGACACATTATTCTGATCCATGAGTTCACGACTCCCTCGACGAGGAAATTTTTTTCTGTGGTCGTCCGCCGTCACGTGTAAATGGCTTTTTCACGAACGTCTTCTTCCCCTCCCGTGCAGCCTTCTTTTGGTCTTTGCGCACCATGCGTTTATCCATGATCTCTCGATCAGTATCTAATGCTTTGGCCAAAAATTCCGGCGTCACCACTTTGCCTGGATTGTTTTTAGCGACCTGCCTGAAGTAGAAAGACAAAGCACTCTTCTTGGAATGGTCATAACCAGTGACAGCCTCGTTTGTTGGCTTTTGAACAATAAACAGATAGTTAAAACCTCTTAGAAAAAAGTTCCCCTCGATTGCAGAGGTGTGCCAATGATTTCGTTTGAGTTTCTTGTTGTGTCTCGTGACACACACGATATCAACCGGTTCAAAAAGTACAGCCAAACGCAAAAAAAGCTCAAAGCCAAGGGGCGCGAAAGGCCGGCCTTTGGCAAATGAATCTTGAACATAAAGAGCGACATATCCACCTGGTTTAACTACGCGGTAAAGCTCGGCTAAAACTTGTTCCATGGCCTCATAATAGCCTCCCCCGCGTGCATCCAGCTCTCCAATGCAGCGTGGATCCCCACTATATTTGATGTGCGTACTGTAGGGAGGATCTAAAAATACAAAATCGACCATATTATCTGTGAGAGGCAGCTTTCGCGCATCTGCCATCTTGATATCCTGCCTAACGGGCGATAAATCAAATCCAACAGCCACTCGGTCTAGATCACGACAAACATCCATCGTTGTGCCACTACCGCACATGGGATCCAAAACCATAGCCCCGGGCTTGGTATAACGCTGAATCAAATTCCATATAACATAACTTGGAGTAACACCCGCATACTCGCCATCTCCTTGATCTCGATCACCATAATGCTGACTCGGAAAATCCCACAACGTCGTAGTTTGAATCATGGGTTTGGGTTGCTTAAAGCTTTGATTTCCAGGCTTTCTAGCGTCTGGGGAAAACCTTGGATGATGCGCCTTACCTGCTGGATCTTTTTGATTCGATCGAAACTTTTTTTCAAACGTCATATCAATGACTCCTATCGAATAGAATACTTACATGATCTGGAAGTTCCGCGGGCCAGATACTCTCCCAATAGCCCGGCACTCGGGCGCGAAGCAGCATCGGCGTTCCGCCGACGGGGTGAGAAAACTCTAGGCATGCGGCGTGTAATGCAACTTTTCCATCCCAAGCGGATCTCGCGCCATACTTCACATCACCAACTAAAGGACAACCGACTGCGGCCAGCTGAGCACGAATCTGATGGCTCCGACCGGTTTCGGGCCAAACCTCAATCATCGTGACCTGGGAGCGACGTTCCAAAACACGATAAGATAGCAAACACTTTTTCGCATCCGCGTCACCGGGCTTCGCCATAAGAGCTCGATTATCATCTCGATCTTTAGCGAGCCAATGCTCAAGAGTCGCCTCATCCCGTTCGGGATAGCCTTCACTGATAGCCACATAGGTTTTCTTGATAAGTCTTCCGCGAAACAATGCATTCAAGCGAGCAGCCGCTTTACTGCTTCGCGCAAATACCACCACACCACTGACCGGTCGATCTAAAAAATGAATGGGAACACAATACCCCTTTTTACCCGGCAGCTGCCGCGACTCATTCCAGGCTCGCACCATATCAAGAAGCGTCTCATCACCGCTTGACTCACTGGCAACCGGCAGTCGGGCAGGCTTCAATACAGCCACCATATGGCGATCTTCGTAAATGATTTCAATGTTTTGCATGATTCACAACCAACGCCAAGCTTAAAATGTAGGCCGCACCCTACAGCCGGCCTAAGACGCCTGTCAAGTTGGAATCGCCAACGTCCAAAAGATATCGTCATCCCGGGTATTTGTGTTTAAAGCCGTACCAAGATGACTCCCGTGGCTGCCGAACACAGACGTTTCTAATACCCCATCCAGACCAATAATTGCATAAAAATTCCCGTTTTTTTTTTACAGCACAAGAGACCATTCTGTGATACCAACCCCATCCTCCGAAGCTATTGGGTGCCACAAATCGTCTCATAAACCATCAAAGAGGAATCTAGTATTTATGTCTTTCAGCACTATGCGCGCACAACTCCAATCTTTGGCGATCATCGCCACACTGATGTTTTCATCGAGCTGCTTACACCTTGCCCAATCCATGGGGCTAGTACCCAAAAAACCAGATATTAGCCTTGCTGACTTCAAGGTCAAATCTGCGTCGTTTTCCTCTGTTGACGTGGAAGTTGTGTTAAGTGTTTTGAATAAAGACAGTCGCGAACTTCAGATTAATGATTTAAATTTTGAGTTTTTCTTAAGCGAGTCCAAGCTAGGATCTGGGGCGACTAAGGACACAATCTCAATTAAACCTGGAGTTGAAGAAAAGATTCAGATCCCCATCAAGCTAGAAACCAAGGAAATCATGACTGCAGCAATTGACCTCGTCAGTGGTAAAGCCAAAGATCGTGCCCGCATCAAAGGCCTTGCCAGCATCCAGACCTGGGCGGGATCGCTACCCGTTCCATTTGACCGGGAATTTGGCAAACCGAAGGATCAAAACTAGAGGTAGTGATTGCACGCATGCTAGGACAGCAATACTCACCTTGACCTAGTCTATGGACCAAAAAATCAAGTTCACACCCAAGTATTTGACGCCAAAATCTAGGAATTCAGCTTCCGTAAATTTTTTCTTCGTGAGCGGGTTTGTGTAAGTTCTTGTTGGCTCTTGCACCGCAAATGCCACCAACGGCAGTTTATCTTTATACTTATTGAAAAATGGATATGCATTTTTCATTTGTCCCTTACGGTGAGGGATAATGTCCGGACCTCCAAGCCCGATATTTCTCTGGACTGCATTTTCAAAAAACCTAGACATATATTTGTGATCATTTTCCCATTCACAGGGCCAGAAATTGATATATTGAACAACATAGGATTTTTGGAAAGCGGTCCGAGCAAAATTAATATTTTCCATAGTCGCTTGAAAATATGTATCGCAACTAAAGCCGTTCTTGGACTCCTTTTTTATGTCAATATCAGCGGATGTTTCGGGTAGGTTTATTCCTAAGATTCTGCCGTCAAATCTCTTCGCCATCTCAGCTATGAGCTTTTGAAATCGCTCCCGAAGAGCAGGGTTCCATTGCTTTGTCACCCAACCACTCCCGACTCCCGCGCCCTCCCCAGGATTATCTTTTTGTCTCGCCAGACCACCATCATATTTGACTTCTTTTTGTAGGTAGTCAGGTATCAATCTGTCACTAGGACTAAAGAACCGATCCTGAAGCTGCACCCAAAGCTTTTTTCCATTACTGCTTAAAAATTTTAAATCCCGCTCCACTACATCAAAGTTATAAATATCTTGCTGCTCTTCTAAACGCCTCCAGTTATACACAATCTGGACCCCTTCAATATCCGCACCAATCTTTGAAATCAAAGTCTGCGGATCACTCGCTCCAATAAACAAAAATTTTCGAGGCTGGTTCGTAACAGATGCCAAACCCAATCGGGAATGCAAGATAATCAGAAAAAGCAGAGTAAATCTGGTCATAAATTAATCCAAATATTTTTGGTGTGTCTAAAAAATCCATTAGGTGATTGACCGATCTTATGCCACACGGACCTCTTCAATGTCAATTGATGTTTTAAAACTGGTACATCTCAAAAAATTTTCCTTCGGCCAGACGCGGATTCTAAAAGACTTATAAACGACATGCAACCGGGAAACCTGCTACCTACAAGGGGAAAAATCGGCGCGACAGCGGGAGAATACAACATCCCCTCGAGTCCCATTCTGAGCTTTGCGCGGGGGATGACTTAAAGGAGATGACGTGCGCAGCGTTGCGCGGGGGATGATTTGGAATAGTTATGGTGAGCAACGTCATCGCGCCGCAGGACCTCTACCGGGATGACAACTTTGGATCATCCACTCACCGTTAGAAATCGAAGCGTGACAGTATATCGACCTCGAATGATCGGCGTGCTTACACTGTTCAAGAGTTTTAAATCCAATCTCGATAAAACCAGGCGGATTATCGAGGAAACCTTTAACATTGAAAAAGCGGGCGTGGCCTCCACATCGATGTGGATTAAATTTAAATCCGCTTCGGGACAGTGTAGATTTATCGATCTGTTGAAAAGTCGGTGCTGGCCATAACTTCTCCTGAAGTTGAGACTCGCAAGATGTGAAGATCCAATCCTCGGTAAAACAACGCAGAAGAGCACGTTGATCCAAACTAAAAAACTCAACAGCGGCACGACCCTCACGGACCGACAGCACCCGCCCTTGATAACGAATACTCTTGTCCGGTCGATAAGAAGCCCAGTCAGTGAGATGACCGGACTTGAATCTGCATGACGCAGCCTTGGCTTTGGATGTGTAAAAAACCTCGGTTTCACCCTCTAATTGACCCTCGTCCCAATTTGAGTTCACTCGCATTACTCCAGAGGAATCAAAAAGTGACATCTTGCCGTCTAACAATCCTGACTGATACGAAATCTCCCCGATAATTCGATTATACTGGTTACGGACAAGGACAATACCAATGACAAGCCCACCTTCAAACTGCGCCTCCGTCAGAAGGCGATCCCGGTGACGAATTTCCAAACGACCATGTGCTTTATTGTCACGAAAACCCAAAAAGAACAGTGGACGCCCACTGGGATCTCGCCAAGACATCTGACCATGTAACTGATCATCTGCATACTCTGCGCTAAATCCCTCAATACCATTTTCATAAAATATACGACCCACCCCGAATCGTTTTCCTCCTGAAAAACCAAGGACCCCTGCGCGATGACCATCAGAAAACCACCACACGAGGTCCCCACTTTTTTTTCCAAATGCATATGGCTGCCAATAGCGAGGCCTTCCGTTTGAGTGAAAGCCGCCTTTCCCGACTAGACCTGTTTGATCATAGAGCGAAAAAGATTTTGGCCGACCATCGGCATACCACGAAATGTCTCGAATTTCCGACAACGAGGAGACCTGATTTGCCCAAATCACACGCCCCTGATCGTCGTAGATCCAGTGCTGCGTCAAGCCTCCGATCACATCCTTCGTTGCTCGCACCGTTCCATCTTTACTGAGCCAAATCATCGACTGGAGAGCTAACCTAGAACTTTCATAACGAATTGATAACTCCTCGTTATCGGCATCCAAAAAAGCCTCGATTTTCAGCCCCGGCAACGAGGATGAAAAAACAATAGAGCCCTCGACCAGATCGCCAGCCTCAACCAGGAGACTATAACCCTCAGACCCCTGACTATCTGACCGGCAACTCAACAGTTCAAGCCAACCCCGATCTCGCCATCTCAATTCCTCCCACACACCACGACCACGAACGCAACGGGTACGCAATGTGGAAGCATCAGCAAAAGCGCCTAAAACAATCTGCCGAGCCGATGATTCAATCGCATGGTCCCGCTGCACAATACGAGCGAGGTCAGACAACCGTAATTTTTGTCGGGAAATAGGCTTGTCTAATCGCTCGAGTGTCTCTTGCCAAACGTGCCTATGGTCATGATTGGGAGTGCTTACCTCCGCTTGATTTTGGACAAGATCAGGGTCAATCGCAAGAGCATCGGGCTGACGCATTAGATTAAACAAAGAAGCCTCAAGACGGGACGAACTCGCATTGATAACGGCCACATCCCATGGGGAAAATCGTAGTGCAAAATCAACCGGGACATGGGATCCAGGCCTGGGCTCACAAAAATCCGCAACGGAAAAACCAGCAAAACGTTCCGGCCCAATCTCACTCACTAACTCCTGCGAGGTCTCCTCTCGCTGGTAGCCGTCTTTACTTAAAAACGTAAGCTGGATCCGTTCATCAAGGCTGGGCTTCAACGCACCTCCCCCTAAATCTCCACCAGAAACATCGGCTCGAGAAAACCAGGCCGAATGATGATCGTCGTGTTGGTATCTGGGATATGAACCGCCCACAGCGACAAGAGCACGCAATGTTTTAGTCGACCAAAAATCGCGAATAGCTTGGATCTCAGACTTAGAGAATGACAGAGAATTATACTTACTCAGGCGAGCGACCTCAGATTGCGCTACCAGAGTTACATTTTCATCTTTGAGTATTGGTAAAGGTGTTGCAATTGGACGAGTGAGTGAACGTTTGATTGCATCTAGGCTATCAATCACTTGATCGGAGGCAACACTGGCAGATACACCGGCGAACTCTGCAGTAAATATCAACAGACCCAGCCGTATAAAGCTGCGATTGTGAGATCTTTGACAATATAACGACTTCCCTAGACAACTGAAAATCCGGGACGCGACCCGGAAGGGCTGGCGTTTGAACCTGTCTTTATCCTTAATAAATGTCAGAAGAAGGGTCATGATTGTCACTTCAATAAATCGCAAAACAAGAAGCTACGCCTAGAACATCTCTTGTCCCGAGTAAACAAAAGGAACACGAACAGCCGGCTTACCCCGACCCTTAGAATAAACCACATAACTAACGCCCTCAGGTGACGGACCAACACCATCATATCTACCAAGGTTACGGGACACCCAAGCCGCTAGAATACGATCCATCGTTGCGTCTGCCGCTTTAAATTTCGCGGGATTGCGGGGCTCGCGGGCGTCTGACCCCACCCAAGCTGCGATGACCACATCCCGACGGGGGATAATCCACCACGAATTCCAGCCTTTGACGGCCTTCATTGCAGGATGGCCAGCCAAAGGCGAACCATCCTCGATTGCGCCGAGAGCCATCCACTTACGAATCACCCATGAAAAATTTGGCTCTAAGCGAGCAGGGTATTTAGTAGCAGCAAGTTCAGACGAATAAACAATCTGCTCACCATCGGCAACACTCGTCACCAAACCACGTGGTAAAAACTGACGAGCGCCACCCACACCCAAGTATGCGCGTGCGAGTTTGATTGGACTACCCTTTATTTCGTCAATTCCGATTGCGTCATTGACCGCCAAGCCAAGCCCCATCATCTTATCACGTAAAAGGCCATAACCAATCTCAGGAGCAATCTGCTCGGCCTCGGCAAATCGACTGCGCACCGCGGCTTCCGCCATCGACGAGTATCCATCTATTTTTAAGAGTCCACTTTCCATACCCCACGCAAACACAATAGGATAAATTGCTGCACCGACAGGGCGATTTAGATCAAACGCTCGATTAAACTGACTTTTGTCGAAGTTAACGCCGCCAATGACGGCCCTGATATCGCCACTTTTGGTGTCAAGTACGACGGCGGACGCTTCAAGCCCGTCGTTCCTGATTGCACTCAATTCACTTTGAATCAAACTCTGAAAATCAAGCTGCCATTCCATATCGACCGTTGTATTTACCACCAAACCTGTTTTGGAGAGGTTTTTTTGCTCTAGGCGTCGCCACAGCTCAAGTCTGACAGCTTCTGTAACCCAGGGTGCACGCTGCGTCACCTCTGATCGGCTTGGTAGAATCCGTACATGCTCAGCAAGGGCTTGGCTATAAACAGCAGAACGAATCCACTTGAGATCTTGAAGTCTCTTTAACACGTATCTCTGTCGCTCTTTTGCGGCATTGTACCGAATATGTGGGGCATAACGAGACGGCGCTTGCGGCAAACCAGCGAGCATTGCCGCTTCAGCTACCGTAAGTCGAGTGACTGATTTATTAAAGTAATGCTGGGAGGCCGCTTCGACTCCCCATGAGTTATTTCCCAAGTAAACACTATTAAGCCATAAATCCAAAATCTCATGTTTTGTCATCTGCCTTTCTAAGGCTAAAGCCAACACGATCTCTCTAAATTTTCGCCATAATGTCTTATCCCGAGCCAGTAAAAACTGGCGAACAACCTGTTGGGTAATCGTACTACCCCCCTCCGCGTACGAGTCCTTTCTGATGTTTGAAGCCGTCGCCCGCATTAAAGACTTAGGACTCACACCAAAATGCCGGAAAAAACCAGAGTCTTCGGCTGCAAGAAAACAGGACTTCACATGTTTAGGGATGTCATCATAGGCAATGGTATATCGCGTCTGATCAGTAAAAACGCCTAACGATCTTCCCCGAACGTCCAGAACCTGGGTCGGGATCTGCATGGTCGTAAATTTTGTCCGTACAGCTGACGCCACATCAAATGATACGTCGCGCAGAATCAAAACAACGACGAAGACGCATAAAATAGAACAAAACATCACAAGCATCGACAAAAGCCGCAGAGCACGAGTCCGCCATGACTTTGTTTGACCGCCAAGTGACATAACTCACCCTTGTTCTAAGATCAAGATTGACCCTTCAATATTCGCCGGAAATTTTCTGCCTTTTCACGAATTTGATCGGCCGTCATCGCTCTGTGGTAAAGATTTTTATCACTAGCAGGATCTTGATCTTTGGCCGCAGCAACCTTGTCCAGCGCGTCCGCAGCCTTTTCGAGAGCCTCTTTCACAAGATCCTTCTGGTCAGCGTACTTATCGAGAAGAGTCGTATACCGATAGGCACACGAGTGCCAAACTTCCATCTTGCAATAGTAGCGAGCCACTAACTGTACACTTTCGGCAAGCCTGCGACGCCCTTTTGCAATCATGTCCTTCGCTTTCACAGCGAAAGCCGTGTTTGGATATTTCTGAATCACCTCCTGCCACTGCAGGACAGCTCTTTCCGTGTAGTCTTGTTCACGACTGGGAGACTCGGGAGAGTCACTCCAGTAACTTTCTGCAATCCGATACAGTGAATAATCGGCCCGAGGATGATTCGGATGAAGCTTGACAAAAGTTTCATAAGCAGCCGCTGCCTCTTGATAACGCTCCAAGTTGAATTGGCTGTCGGCTATCAGCAACTCAGCTTCCGTTGCTAACTGGCTGTAAGGAAACCTGGCTTTAAACTCGCCAAGTTTTTTGATCGCTTCTTCATAGTACCCGTCATCAAACGGCTCTTTCGCGAGCCCAAAGGATTTCTTTGGATCATTTGGATCAAGCTCCTTCTCAACACATCCAGTAAATCCTACCGTTAGAATATATAGAATCACGACAAAGTTTCGGCGTGGCATTAAGTCCTCCAAGTGACTGGTAAACCCAGTCTTGAGAGTCACATAGGGCTTAACTGGATGTCAACTATGAGCGGCGCAGAAAGAGGCCAGAGACATCCACTCATAAGTATAAATAGCCTTAATTCTCACCGATGCGATAGCGGCAAGTGTTTTAATCTCCTGAAATCATGAAAATAATTGAAATTTGGATCCAACGGTCGTTGAACTCACTGGCCCTAAAAAAACACCTTCGTCCGTTAGCCTTATCATTGACCTCATGCCATAGGCCTCTCACCGTCTGGAGGCCACAACCGACCAAAGAAAGAGCACTACCTAGTTCCAGGCCTAACAACGAAACATGCGTCTTTACTCAATCAGGCTGACAGTCTGCTAGCTTAGCCTCAATGACCAAAGACTTCTCTTTACCTAACTCAACCCGCATGGCAGCACTTTTTCCGGCACTCCGTGTAGCAATCCAGGAATAATCAAAACCAATAATCTTGGGCTCGCCGCAGCCTAATTGAGGAAATTTCTCCTTAGACAAGGCATCTGCCTGAAGCTCGATCACCTCTTCCCTCTGCCTCACTCGCGAGGCATCACTTAACTTAGCCTGAGCATTCCCAAGAGATATGGACCCAAGTTTGAGCTCAGCAAGTAAATCCAGTTGAGGTCCAGGTTCTTTGGATGCCACGACACTTGTAATAGCTTTAATTCCAACAATCTTTTTTCCAGCCGGTGGATTGATATTCAACCGCACAGCACATTCTCTACCGAATTTTGCTAAGGACTCCGGCGCTACACTTTGAGTAAGTGCAAAATCCTTAAATACAAACTTGGCTTGATAGGTGTCCGACGCACTTTGTGTCGCAGGCACGCCTTCCATGCGCACATTCCCTGGAAGATCGAATTTTGCTCTGCATCCAGATCCCAAGGCAAACCAATCATTCAGCACGGGCTTTGTCACACCATAGGCAGGCGTAACAGCAGCCGCAAAAATAACAAGCCATTTAAACCAACTGACAAATGCACTGATCATGCAACCTTCCTCCAGGACCGATAACTTTACTTTTGCAAACCTATGACTCTAACCCGCAACAAGACACTCCCGCGGTACAAGGCTGGGACGTCACAGGGGTGATAGCGAGATGCTACGTGTTCGGATGGTCCATTCACATAGCATCTGCTATCACCCCCGCGCTAATCACTACCGTCTAGGCTCTAGAGTGAGTGAATTCAATTATACGTCAAACGCAGACCTAGAGCTGACAACGAACCAGGGATGCCACCACTTCATACTTAAGGTCAAGACCGTCAACGAACATAATTAAATCCTCGCGACTATTCCGTTTCTGGCCGGAAACAGCAAAATTCGCTTGGTACATACCCTTTGGAGCGCGGGTTGGCGAGCACCAGCCACTATGCCAAGATGGAGTTGTTCGCACTGAAAAATTGTCGACCCGAGAAACCGTTAGGAGTGGTTCGTTAACCGACGTTCCATAAGGCAAACTCACAGAATGTGGACTAACAGGGAAGTTGAAGAATGAGCTTCTTGTAGCCACACTTCCGGTTGCTCCACCCGTTTTGGTAACACCATAACTTATGCGTTGGGTCAACTGCCCGATATACACTCCAGGTGCGATGGTCGCCGGCACACGTACCGAGCAATTTTTCCGCTCTGCTAATACCGGTGATCCGCCCCCTGGTAAATCAACACCTAGTCGCGTGAACACGATCGCTAAGTCATTACCATTGGTCGATGCAAATGCATCGATATCCTTACTGCACCCAGACCCAGCGATCACCATCGAGGGAGAATGGACATCCCAAATCACGGACTGCTGTCCAAATGCTGCGGCGCTGCCGAACGCCAGGCCCGCACCAAACACTTTTAACCAGACACCTTTCATAATTCCTCCCTTATTTTTACCTGTGATCTGCCAAACTGACGTGATATGTTCCCCGTCACGCCTTGTCTAATGACAGGTAGCAGCATCTGTGCCACTCATCATTTACGTTATTTTGTCATAGAGGATCAACCGAGAACCTTGCCACGAAGCTGACAACAGACAGATATTGGTCGAGATTTTTTGGTCCCCACGCGAATTCAGGCATATAAGGCTGCAGATCCTGCTGGATACTTTTGTCAAACTGGTAACAGATAATTACCAGCCAGATTGGCGCGAAGGGTTGATTTTTGTGACCAGCATCCTAAACGATAAAGGCAACGGCAACCGACTGAAGGAGTAGGGATTCGATCACTTGGAAAAATCGAAAGAATCCCCCTAAATGATGTATCATTCTTTTGAATTTATTGAATGGTCCTTTGGGAATCATAATTTTAGCCGATACGAGCTTGTAAATTGGCCAGCATGGGATGCATCTTGACAGGCAGCAAAACACAAATCTTAGCATGGTTTACGGTTCCGACCCGCTGGCGGCAGATACCAGCCGTTAACACTCGACTATTTCTTACTGCGGCCGCCATCTCATTACTGATTCACGCCCTTAGCTGGCTAAGTTTTAATATTGCTGATCGATCTCCCCGCGAACGGACGTATTCACCGGTCAAAATTCGTACTCTCACAACCGAGGAACAACAAAGACTCAATCAATCAGCTAAAGATCTGCAACAACCCAAACAAATTCTCGAAACACCACTAACCCCTACTGCAGCTCCAGAGAAACCCTCTCGGCTTGGGGCCCAGGACCATGCGACACAAAAAGAGACTAAGTTGCGTGAATCACTGCTAAATAACACAAAAGGCCTTGATGCCGCCAATCCGTTAAGCGCTTCGACTCAAACAACACCCCAGAAACCAGCTGTCAGCAACGCCGCGCCACCTCCTGTTCCAGCGGCTATTCCAAAAGTAATAACGGGTCCAGGAAGCTTGATTATTGGCGCTAAGAAAACTGAGGAGAAGAAACCATACGAAAAACTATTCCCGGATAGCGCAGCAGATGTTGTGTCAAACAAGACGGTGGGCCACACGGAACGAATCGACGCCGAGGTCGCCGAAGGTGACCGCATTGATATGAACACGTCAAGCTTCAAATATATTTCTTATTTTAGCGGCTTTAGGAAACAGATTGAGCTTGCCTGGATTTACCCGGGAGAAGCCATCCGGCGTGGATTGCAAGGGACCGTCTTGATTGAGATCACCATCGAAAAAAATGGCAAAGTCAGCAAAGTGAGAGTCGTTGAATCTTCTGGCTATCAGTTACTCGATAGTAACATCATCAGCACGATTAAAACGGCCTCACCATTTGCCCCTCTTCCCAAAGCTTGGTCCAAAGAGCGCCTGGTTGTCACAGGAGCGTTCCGTTACCAACTCTCTTACACGGGTCATTAACGATCACAGATGAATTCCATTCACAGCTCTAGACGGCTCATGTGGGCCCAACATTGCCCTAGAAAGAAACGCCAAGGTAAAATCGCAGCAGCTGGCCTGAACCGTTGTCCGAAAATTTCTTCATATCTTTTTTGCGCCGTTCATAATCAGAATCATCAACACCAGTAGGCTTATTAACTTCTGACTGTCCGACCAACGGTTGAAAATACCCGATCCAGTCACAACCGATGGTAAAAGCACTCCATTGCCATTGATTTCCAATCGCAAAGTCCAGACCAAGGGAAGTGGCCTTACCTTCAAGGTCCAAATCTTTATCTGTCAAATCGAACAGAACCGATGACTTCATTTTAAATGCTCTGTAGCCCAGACCAGCTCGCCAATAAAAGCTATTACTCTCGAACTTCTTATATCTCAACGCGATCGCATCTTGCACCACCTTCAAACCCCAAATCTGAAAACTACCGTGCGTGTAAGATATGTCAACAATCGAGTCAGGATTGAGGAACAAACCCCCCGTAATACCGCTAGAAAACAGTGGGTTAAACCCAATCAACTCTGCAACAAGGTAAAACTCTTTGTCCTGCCGATGCACTTCACTGCTATCTGCCGCAGTGAACCGTTCTTCAGTGATCTTCTTACCACTATGAGTGAATCGAGACTTGCTATCAGCGGCACTCACTGTTGTCGGCATGAAACACATCACGCAACTCACGCTGAGGATCGCAGTAAATTGACCAAACTGTTGAGCGTTCAAGGCACTCATGAGGACTCCCACTGTATTTAGATAATTAATCCAAAAATTTTATCAGGATTGATTTTGAAATACAATTTCCAGTCCTCGACCAAACAAAAACGGAAACCAGACGGCGTCGCAGATTCCCTCTGCTTCATGGCAGATCCAATTTTAGATGGAGCAAACAATTCACCAATCGTCATCACTGCCTAATGTTTACTCTGCCGAGGCCCTTGTTTCATATCATCATTCACATCTTTTCAATTCGCTGAATTCAACTCTTTCGCCCAGTAATTCCCGCGAAGTACCGAATTGCTCTAGGAAATTTGCCGCCGAGCCGCTATCATTTAGGTTAGAGCGAATGCTGTTTTAAACTTCAATACCTTTAGGAGCGTGATGACCACCATGCGGTTTTCACTCAGGAGATCATTCTTATCTGTGCTAGCAGCGTTACCGTTGAGTACCTGCGCTACGGTTAAGTCACGCCAGTTGACCTCCCTTGAAATTGAGAATTCGCAAGCAGCCAACAGCGATATCGACCAGAAATCCCCCGCCCAATCTCCAACTTCAAACTCACCAGGCAACGGTCTATCTTACGAATCTAGTCCTCCAGATGAGGATGAAGAGGAGCCCGGCAGCGCTGAAGTGATCTCCGACTTAGATGATGCGGAGTTTTGTAAAGACACGATTTATGCGCAATACCTAAAAGATCAATATTTAAAGCAAAACTCCAAGCCACAACGACCCGAACAAGCATTTAAGCATGCTCGAAAGTCGCGACGAGGAAGGACACCAACTCGATCTCCCTACGATCAGAGGGAGGTCGAAGCTCTGTTCTTTGCTCGGTCGCGGATGGTAGGAGAGACGGTCCCTTACTTCGGAGCGATTCCAGTTGTGACGAATCCCCGGGTGGAGCACTGGATTAGATTTTTTAAAAACTCGGGGCGCCTCTCATTCCTTAAATGGCTGGTCCGCGGCGAATCTGTGCGCGAGTCAGTCTTGCCCATTCTTAAGGATCAAGGTCTTCCTCCAGAATTCATATTTCTTAGTATGGTTGAAAGTGGATTTTCAAACAGCGCCTACAGTCACGCCAAGGCCACTGGACCCTGGCAATTCATGCCGGGAACAGCTAGGATTTACGGCCTAAAAATGAATATGTTCATCGACGAGCGACGTGACCCCGCTAAATCCACTCTAGCTGCCGCACGGCATCTGCGAGATCTCTACGAAGAATTTGGCGACTGGTATTTGGCCATGGCCGCCTACAATGCCGGCCCCGGACGCGTTCGCTCGGCAATGCGCCGCACGGGATCAAGTAATTTCTGGGTTCTTGCCGATTCTGCTTACCTCCCGGTTGAAACAAAAAATTACGTACCGAAGGTGTTAGCGGCCCTCCAACTTGCCTCAAACCCGTCTCGCCACGGCTTTGTCGTCACTGCTGATCCGCTAGATGCGCTGCCTGTCACAACGATTCCTATAAAAGGCGCTGTCGAACTATCGTCGCTGTCGTCGCGACTGGGCGTACCTGAACGTCTGCTACGTCATTGGAATCCTGAGCTGGTCAATGCCATAACACCACCTGTATCGGACGCCAACAAACCCTATCCTTTACGTTTAAGCCCTATCCTCATGGAACGATGGGCCGCAGTGGAGCCGCAGCTAACCTACGTCGATGTTAAAGACGTGCTCTACCACCGTATTCGAGCAGGAGAAACCCTTGGAGGGATTGCTGGCCGATACAGGGTCGACAAGCGTAGTATTTTGTCTTTAAACCCCGGCCTTCATCCCACCAGGCTTAGGATAGGTAAAGAGGTGGCCATCCCCGTGACAACGTTCCTCCCTCGCGGCCCAGCGTTCAAAAAACAGGCAGCTAGCCAGCAACGCACTCAGGGTTAATCCAATCTAAGACAAGCTCACGTCTCACTATGCTGCTCACTCATAACTAGTAAAACCTGGGTTCGACTTCCGGCTCGATTTAAGCAGGTAAGAGCAGGAACGTTCACCTTGCCCCAAGGCACATTGACGGACCTCCAGACCTTTTACACCAGGGGCCGTACCCACATCCACAATCTGACGCAGTCGCGCTTTCATCCTTGCACGGTCCATAACGACTTGTTACTGTTCGCATGCTAGGTCATTGCTGTGAACAGAATTATTTTATCAGCCGGGAGAGTCCCATGAAAATCTTGGTACTAATTAAGCAGACACCGGATACGGAAACAAAGATCCGCTTATCTGGGGATGGCAAATCCATCGAACAAGGTGACATCAAATACATCATCAACCCGTACGACGAGTTTGCCATCGAGGAAGCTCTAAAACTCAAGGAAAAAATTGGGGCCGGGGAGGTCGTGATTGCAAGTTTTGCGGGTGAAGCGGCAAAGGAACTGATTGTGAAAGGTTTAGCCATGGGTGGTGACCGGGGCCTGCTGATCAACAGTTCAGGACATGAGCACACAGACTCGTTAGGCGTGGCCAAAGTTCTTTCAGCGGCCATCAAGGCTGAAAAGGCCGACATCGTGTTCTGCGGTAAACAAGCGATCGACGACGACAACATGCACGTAGGAACAATGGTTGCTGAGTTGCTTGGCTGGCCTCACGTTAATGTTGTGACGAAGTTTGACCTTTCCGGTACAACAGCGCGAGTCGAACGGGAGGTTGAAGGAGGTCAGGTCGAAGTTTACGACGTCACGCTTCCTGCGATTTTTGGTGCACACAAATCGCTAAATACTCCGCGATATGCGTCATTGCCTGGAATCATGAAAGCAAAGAAAAAACCCTTCGACCTAAAGACGCCGGCTGATGTTGGCGTAGATCCGTCAACACTCAAACCCAAAGCGCTCGTCAAAGGTTACAGATATCCTGCTGAGAAGCCGAAGGGCAAGGTGTTTGCCGGAGAACCTGTCGAAGTCATGGTAGAAAAAGTGGTTAAACTTCTTCGCGAAGAAGCGAAAGTGATCTAAACCGGAGGCTGTGTTATGAAAGTTTTAGTCTATGTTGAACAACGTGACGGTAAGATCAAGTCGTCCTCGTTTGAAGCGTTAACTGTCGGTTACAAACTTGCTGGCAGTTCAAGTCATCTTGCTGCGGTCGTGATTGGCAGCGGCAGTGCTAGTTTAGTCGGACAACTTGCCGGCTGGGGTGCTGATACTGTTTACACTGCAGACAACAGTGATCTCGCTATTTACAATGTCCAAAGCTATACGAACGCCATTGAATCCGCTGCAAAGACCTTTGCTCCGCAGGTTGTACTCGGCGTTGCTTCGCCAATGGGTCGAGACCTATTCCCAAGATTGGCAGCGCGCATGGATGGTGGGATTCTTACTGATTTGACCTCAGTCGATGCCGCAGGACCGGGGGTTCAGGGAATAAAACCCATGTACTCGGGAAAATGCTTAGCGGATGTCGCCACTGATGGGAGTTGCATCTCGTTTGTAACGATTCGGCAAAACGTTTGCCCTGCAAACAAACCTAACTCTGGCGCAGCGACGGCAACTCCGATAAGCGTCGCAGCGGGAGACGGACGCATTAAAACAATCGAGATCCGTAAGGGGAAAAGTGCCAAGCCTGACCTAACCGAGGCGTCCCTAATCATCTCTGGCGGTAGAGCTATGGGAAATGCTGAAAACTTCAAGATCCTCGCTGACTGTGCGGATGTAATTGGCGCTACTGTTGGGGCCTCACGTGCAGCCGTAGACTCAGGCTACGCATCCCATGATATGCAAGTTGGTCAAACTGGTAAGACGGTCAACCCCAATCTCTACATCGCTTGTGGGATTTCCGGATCCATTCAACACATGGCAGGCATGCGCACCTCAAAAGTCATTGTTGCGGTAAACACAGACAAGGACGCCCCGATCTTTGGCGTTGCATCATACGGCATTGTCGGCGATCTTTTTAAAATCGTTCCGTTACTGACAGAACAATTCAAGACACTATTGAAGTGACAAGTTTCTCACGTAAACGAATATCGTAACCGGGAAAATCTGGGGTCAACAGCCCCGGATTTTTTTTGCCATCGTTGTGACTTTGACTTACTTGACTGAGCCAAACTTCAATACTACTTGAAAAAAAAATGGATTCTTATGCATGCTTACCACGACTAACACCTGGAACCTTAAGCACAGCTGGACTTTGATCCTTGCGACCACCACGGTATTTAGCTCGCTTCATCACCTAAAATCACGAAAGTAACGCTGCCCGCTATTTTGCGTTGCTGTTAGTCGCAGACAATGGTTACAATTGGGTCAGGTTGGCTTAGTTTAGGCTAACCCCTCAGAAGATCAACCTAACACTCTTATGGAGGTATCATGATGAGTCAATTGACTAGGAATATATTTAGCTTCGGGAAAGCCCTCGATTTCCCTCTCCTTGGACAAAAAACAACCCAAAGACTACTCGTTAGTGGACTAAATCTTTTACTATTTTCATCATCATTGCAGGCAGGTGTCTATACCTACGACATCAGATATATCGGCGGAAACTATAGCGCAGAAGCCTGTCAATCCCTACTGGCTGATGCTGCTGCAAAATTTCAAGCCACCTCGGGCGCCAACATCATCAGCAGCGGGTGCAAAGCGGATACTTTTTTAGCCCGCATGACGGGCAGCATTGTCTACTCTGCCCCTCAACGAGTCAATACATGGTCTACGACGAGTACAACCTTTGGCGAACTGGCCAACTTTTATTCAAGTCTCGAAGAGTGTCAAGTGAGCCTCGAGCGTGAGGTGGGGATGTTCCGCACGCTAAGCGCCCTGGAGCCATTCATCGCATTTTGCCAAAAAACATCTGAGCTAGGAACCGCACGTTACCGGACCCGCATTGATGCGGTTGGTGTCACTGCTGTTCGTCGCTACGAGTCAACAGCATCCATTAACTTCCCATTGATTGATGCCTCAGCCGTGGCGTCAGCCCTAGAAGCACAAACTACAGCTTTAGGCCTCACAACTGTTGCCTGGTATCACGAAACAGCCGAACTGCGGCGAGGACTTTCCGTGGCTTACTACTCGGCTTCTGCTGAACGTCAGTATAGGATCCTCGGCAAACAAGCTTTAGGATACTCAACATTAGAAGGCTGCCTGGCTGCCGCTGCGTTCTTTGAGCAAACCAGAACAATACCCTGGGCTGGAGTTCAGGCCTGCTCCGCTCCTGGCTATGCAGGATTATATGAACTGAATTTAGTTTGGTGGGACCAAGCCATCTCGTCCTACGAAGTTCTCAAATCAACAGTTGTACCAGATAATTTCCCAACGTTGGATGTCTGTCAGTCTCGCGCAATGGAGTTGAAGGCTCAGCTGGGTCAAGCTGGTGAAAAAATTGTTGGCATCTCTTGCGGAGAAAGCGGCCGGCGTCGGGCGATCAGTATGGAAATCATCTCTCTGATTCGTTAACGTTCGTCACTGGAATAAAGTGTTATGGGGTGTCCCCCGATTCAAGCAAAAGCTCTAGGGAGGACACCAAAGATCGTCAGGTTGACCGTAAGTTAGTTCTTTTTTGCGCGACCCGTGCAATAGGCAAGTAAAATCAATCCTTGGACTGACCTATGGCGCGCGGCAAGAGAAAGTGGACTTCACAGCCGTCGTTTTCAATGACCTAAGTTCAATTGCTGTTAATGCGCCGCCGTAAACAGCTCCAGTATCGATCTGTATCGTACCGATATCACCCTGCCGGACCACTTCCGTCATGGGAGTATGTCCAGAGATGTGCCGAAAACCGTTCGGCATTTTTGATGCCGGATAATCACGCTCCCAGAGACATCGAACAATCGCCTCATCCAAGGCTCGTTGGTTGCAGTCGTCATCCTGATCTTTCGCTTCAAATAATGAGACATCATCATACGATAATAAAGCATGGCTGATCATCGCCTTTGGCGATCTGAAAACAAGGGGTGCACTGAATATCAGCCGCAAATGCGACGATGGTATCGCGTCCCAAGTTCCAACATCATCGATGCTCGCACCGTAACTTTCAAAAACACGGATGCCACCATTTTGCTTCCAGCCACTTACGCTGGTCATCTGGGATCGAAATAGATTGAATAACACTAAATGGAACCACGAATACTCGATTTGAGCTTGCTGAATCAAATCATTGCGAAGGCCCGCAAAGGCAAGCAGAAAAAAAACCTCGTGATTACCCAACACAAGATCGTGGGTCCCTCGCACTTTACCTTGAACAAAATGTTCCATGACACGCTTCGTATCCGGGCCCCGATCACACAGATCCCCAACTGAGACAAAACGAACGGACTTAATCCCAGCACGAAGTGAATAACTTGTGAGTTTAGATTCCAAGGCCAAAAGCTCTGCAAAGCAACCATGAATGTCACCGATAATATAGGTTCTTGTACCCTTGCGGTTTGATAACTCTCGGACAGCTTTTACGCTCTTTTGACCTAACATCAGCGTCGATTCAGGCATGAGGATGAATCATCTCCTGATAAAATCGACTCTTCATCATTTCGTCCTTCGGACCAGATGCCCCAATCGAACCATTTTTAAGTAAAATCCATTCGTCACAGGCCATCATCGCTGACTGGCGATGGGCTATCATCAGCACAATGGCCCCTCGTTTCGCGAGGTCTCTAACAAAGTCCAACACCACTCTTTCAATCTCGGGATCCAAAGCACTTGTACCCTCATCGACTAACACAACGGGAGCCAAGTGGTAATGTAATCGAGCTAGCTGGAGTCTTTGCCACTGTCCACCGGATAGCTGCAAACCTCCTGGCCCTACCATTGACTGAAGGCCATCGACTAAACGATCTGCTGACAGCTCGAACTTTACAACATGCAGTGATTCACTTACTCGCACCGGATCGTAATCTTTAAACGGATAAGACACAATTTCACCCAACCTCGCTGAGATGATCGACATCTGTTGCGGCAGGTAGGCGATATCTAAGGTTCGATACGCAAAACCATCTGAAATTGCACCCTGTATAGCTCCTGATGCCAGAGGACGCAGACCCAAAATCGCATTAAATACAGTACTCTTCCCAGCCCCCGAGGGGCCAAGCAGGCAGTAAACCTTCCCGCCTTGAAAACGATACGAGAAGTTCTTCAAAGCAATCGTCTGGTTATAGTGAACTGAAACGTCAGTCAATTGAAGATACGTCTGAGATGACTCGGCGTTGAAAACGACGGAATTGATCGTCTTCCGGGTAAAGATTTCCAAGCGTTCGGTCGCCGTAAAAATTCGGTCAGCTGCAGCGCGCCCCTCACGGTTGCTGTTGAAGTATCGACTAAGCTTTGTAGCAGACTGAGCTAGCAATGCCAACGTTGTAAAAAATGACATTGCGACTGAACCAGAAAGTTCGCCATTAGCAATATCATCAAATGCCATGGAAAGGACAAAAGCCATAGACGCTATGCCAACCAATTCCACGAAGGGCGCCGTTCTTGCTTTAAGTCGCGCTGCCCTGAAAAAACGGGTGAATAGATCCTCGCTTAATCGTTGCATCGCCTGGATTTCTGATGTTTCGGTACCAAACTGCTTAATTGTTTCTAGACCAAGCAGACGTTGCTGGATCCATTCCCCGACAAACGAATTGTCTTCAAGAGCAGCAGATGCACGACGACGGATTTTTTTTCCCAAACGACTAAGTAAAATGACCAACGGAGCTAGACAAAAGAAAAATAGAACAAATAGCTTGGGGGATAGCAACACTAGAGAAATCGACATAAAGAGGACCTGAGCACCCTCACGAGGTAGACCCCCAAAGAAATGAACAACGTAGTCTCGACACGTGCGAATATCCTGCGACATGAGACCGCCAAGCTGCCGCTCAGTGTCTTGAATCTGACCATCATCACGGGCTCCCGGATCAACAACAATGAAGGCATCGACCAAGGACTGACGCCACCGGTATGCTAAATGTTCACCCAAGCTCTCCCATGTAAACCACTGCCAAAAGGTTAACGACGATTTAGCAGCCGCCACCCCGACAAGAACAAATGGTAACCAAAAATAGATAACAGACGCCTGGACCCCGGCTCCGGGTAAAATCCCCGACAAAAGATAAGCCCATCCCCCGCCGAAGATCTCTTGCCAGGAGAGAAACTCCAAACCGGGCGACAAGAGGAGCTTCATAGCCGGCCCAACGAGCACCCCTAACAAGGCCGCAACTAAACCAAGCGTCACTGCAGCTAGATGAGCCGCCACGACGCGAGCCTTCCAAGGCCGTAACGAATGGGCAATATTCTTTGAGAGGGAACGGTTCAAAATTCGAAACTCTTCGAGGCCTATAAGTCGGACTTTAACCCTTCTGCTTTCGCTTCAGGGCAAAAAGCCGTGTTGCTGAGTTGTTGGTGCGAAGAGGGGGACTTGAACCCCCAAGCCTCTCAGCACTGGCTTCTGAGACCAGCGTGTCTACCAATTCCACCATCTTCGCATTGACCGACAGCGGCCGAGATTAGCGTACGTCGCCGATGTTTTCTATAATTTTTGTCACCAATCCATACTCCAAGGCCTCGCCCGCATTCATCCAATAGTCACGAGTCGTATCCTTTTCGACCTTGCTCAACGGCTGACCGCACTCTTTTGAGAGTAACTCATTGATTTTCTGACGAGTTTTCAAAATCTCACGGGCGTGAATCTCAATGTCTGACGCCTGTCCATAAATTTGTCCAGGGATCAGGGGCTGATGGATCAAAAATTTGCAGTTTGGCATGGAAAACCGGTGCTGCTTTTTTGCGGCAATATTTATGATGGTCGCAATCGACGCACAAAGTCCAGTATTGATAATCCGGACGTCAGACGACAGAAACCTGATCGTGTCGTAAATCGCAAACCCACTGTTAACCTCACCGCCAGGGCTATTTAGAAACAGGTTTATGGGGGTATTCGGTTTGTCAAACTCAAGCGCTAGCAGCTGGTTTATCACTCGCTTAGCTACCGCCGCGTTGATCCCTTCACTCACAAAAATCGTCCGCTTATCAAGCAGGCGTTGTTCCGTGAGATGATGAGCCATTTGGTCCAAGCCAATCTGATTCACCGCATCCATTGACCCTACTTTGTCTTCCATACTTCAGCCCTCCTTTGCAAATCCAGACTCTAAGCTGGAGCGTTATACTATCAAAAAGTCGTACAGACGTCTATTCGACCTTTTAAACACCTCACGTCAACTCTTCCCACTCCCCGTCGCCTTTTGCCTCTGTTTGTATGACTAACGGCAGCTCTAGGACAAACCTCGTCGGTTCATGAACTTCGTCATGATAGAGATCCCCCCCATGCTGACGAGCGATCTGCCGCGACATGAATAGCCCCATACCAAACTTGTGTCTCTTTTTTGTCGAAAATTTTGGTTCAAAGAGCCTAAGTCGGATGTCAGGTGGTATCACGGGACCTGAATTAGATACCACCAAGTAAAGCCATTCATCATCACAGACAATAGAAAGCGTCACACGCTTGTCGGGTGTGGACTCCACCGCTTCACATGCATTGACGACGAGATTTACAACGACCTGACTCATCCGCAGGCGCTGCATCGGAACTAAAATCGTCTGTTGGGGCATCTCAAACTCACAACGAACGCCACGACTTTCAGCAAAGTTCTCAGTCAAATCGGAGATTTCTCTGAGCACAACAGCCAAATCAACAAGAGTCGTTCCCTCTTGCACTCCTTCACTGGCTAAACCATCGATGATTTCCACTATATCTAGAATCCGCCTTTGCATCATCAGAATCTTGCGCGCTCCACGACTCACCACATCATTCGACAAGGGTCTGAGCTGCTGAGGTTTATCGTCAGATGAAACCTTTAGACTTTCAGCGTTCCGTCTAATCACCTCGAGGGCCCCACGCGCATCACAAATCATCTCGGCGGTGATTTTACCAACGAGCGCAAACCGTGTCGTTGGATCTTCGTGACTAATCTCGACACTAGAGTTTACGGTAGCGACACTTTCGTTTTGCTCCCGACGGCACGCAATTACATACCCAGAAATACGCTGATCAAAGACATCACGAACCAAGCTGATTCGACAAGATACTGGTAACTTCAGATTCGAATCGGGATGAATAAACTCTAAAAAGCCATACCAAGGCTCATTAGAAAACGAGATCATGGTGGCAATTTGCGTTAACTTGACACTGCTTTCCGCAGTTAAGATCTCTGCAATGTCCTTCGACCGTTCGCAGAAGCGTGAACCGAATATTTGCAGCATGTCTCGATTCATATACTGTATTTTCCCATCGAGACCTATCCCAATGATGAAGTCCGCTAATGAATCCAACAGGCCGTGAAGGGTTTTGTTTACTAGCACCGGGGTATTGCTTGCATATTCACTCTGTGCTGACAGGAGTACCTGAAGATGGCCTGAAAAACCATTGCGGGCGTGCATCGTCATGCGTAACTCCGGAAGTCGTAGGGAGTGTATTGGCAGCCCCTGACTCAATGGTACTCCAGTCAAAATAGCCCTTAAAAGTTCAAGCCCTCGCGACGCACTGAGCTCCATAAATTGCCGACGCAAAGCAACCGTTGCGGCTTGGAGCGTCTTACGATCGACCGCATATAGAAACGATGGCGTGGCATCGATGATGCGCACTTTGCTAAAAACGATCTTCAGGCGCTGCGCAACGGCCATTTGATCGCGCTGACCCACGTCCCGCCCGGTAGCGAAACGAAGCTTTGAAAAGGCATCTTCAGCGTCTTCGAGCTGAAGGACAAACGCCATCATGGCGATGTCGGAAAACGATCTTAGAGCTGCAAACCAAGGATGAGGGTTTGCGAAGTAGAGGTTTGATGCTGGTAATGTCATGAATGGGTCCCAAATTAACGACAATTTCTTGTGCTATCGGCACCCCAGTAAGCTTCTTGACGCGGCAGACCGACCCTCGTGTTGGAAATTTAACCAAAATAACGAGTATCAGACGTACTTCTAGGAGCTTGGAAAAGCTGTGGACAATTTTTTTTTGAGACCCTACAACCCAGGAAGAGCGGGACCTCCAAAATCTGCTGCACAAATCCACAACACTACCTGTAGTGTCGTCTATTGACTTCCAAACACTACATGTCTTATGCTTTCGATTGAGCACGAACTCATATTCAGTCCACGTTTCTTTCATTCACACCCTAAATTGCTCAAACTTTGAGCACAGCCAAAGGGAGAGGATCTTTTTATGCAAAATTCCGCCACAGCAGACCTACAGTTATCGTCAGCGCCAGCGACGCTTAACGCCAAAGACCAAAGTGTCGAGACGAAAGCGTCAGCCCCGCGCACCAACTCAAATAAAGACTTAGTCATGCTAAACATCCAAAATCATGCGGGACGAATATTCGAAGACCCCAGTAACAGTAAGATTGCCGCGCAAAAACTATCCGCTTGGATCTCGGAGGAGGTTGCACAACAGGGGATTCGTAACTTCGCTGACAGCGTAAGCGCAGGATACAGGTTAGGTTTGGTCAATGATCGCCTAATGACTTTCGTTGAACAGCATGCGGTCGTTTTAAATGCGGCGGTGATGACCGAGCAGGACACAAGATTCGAATATTTCGGCATACGCACCATCTATGATCGTTACCTGCTCAAACATCCCCACACTCGCGATGTCATAGAAACACCGCAGTACTTCTTCATGCGGGTAGCCTGTGCATTGTCGCAAACTTTAGACGAGGCGGTCGAGCTCTACGGTATGTACTCAAGCTTTGAATTCATGTCTAGCTCGCCCACACTGTTCAATGCAGGAACAACACACGAACAACTGTCCTCATGTTTTCTCTTAGACTCTCCGCAAGACAGCCTTGTCAGTATTTATGACAAATACAAGGATGCAGCACTCCTCAGTAAATTCTCTGGCGGCATCGGCCTTTCCTACAGCCGGGTCCGAAGCAGGGGCTCATTGATCAAGAGCACCAATGGCTTCAGCAATGGGATTATTCCTTGGCTAAAAACTCTCGATTCAAGCGTCAATGCGGTAAATCAAGGAGGAAAACGCAAAGGGGCATGCTGTGTGTACCTTGAGACATGGCATGCTGACATCGAAGAGTTCCTGGAATTGCGGGATAATACTGGTGACGAAGCCAGGCGGGCACACAATATTAATATCGCGAACTGGATTCCAGATTTATTCATGCAACGCGTTGCTGATGACAAGACCTGGAGTCTTTTTGATCCCGCAAAAACAGGACAGCTTGTCGATCTTTATGGGGACGACTTTACGCAGGAGTATGAGCGTCTCGAAAAATCAGGAGCCTTCGTCAAACAGGTCAAAGCACGGGATTTGTACGCAAAGATGATGCGTACTCTGGCCCAAACAGGAAACGGCTGGATGACTTTCAAAGACGCTAGTAATCTTAAATGCAATCAAACTGGGAAGAAGGGAAGGACGGTCCACCTTTCAAATCTTTGTACAGAAATTATTGAAGTTACAAACAATGATGAAACAGCCGTCTGCAATTTAGGTTCGATCAATCTCGTAGCCTATGTAAAAAGTAATAAAAGCTTTGACTGGGAACAACTCAGGCGAAACGTTAAAATTGCCATTCGACACTTAGACCGGGTGATTGATTTGAATTTTTATCCAATCTCATCAGCAAAAGTCTCAAATATGATGTGGAGACCGGTGGGGCTTGGTGTCATGGGACTCCAAGATGTATTCTTCGTAATGGAATGGCCGTTTGACTCGCGCCAGGCCAAAGACTTTAATCGAAAGGTCCAAGAAGAAATTTATCTTGCGGCTTTGACGGCTAGCGTTGAACTTGCTGAAAAATACGGCCCACACTCGGCGTTTTCAGAAACCAGAGCAGCCCGAGGCGAACTTCAATTTGACAGTTGGAATGTTGAACCATCTCCCGAAAACAAAACGCGTTGGGACGAGCTTCGTCAACGAATCACGTCGAGCGGTCTGCGTAACAGTCTGTTGTTGGCGATAGCGCCAACGGCCACGATCGGGTCCATCGTCGGCAGTTACGAATGCATCGAACCCCAGGTCAGCAACTTATTCAAACGCGAGACCCTCTCAGGAGAGTTCCTACAGGTGAACCGCTATTTAGTTTCTGCACTTAAGTCTCGAGGTCTTTGGACGGACGCTGTCCGCGCAAAAATCAAAATGGCTGAAGGCTCAGTTCAAAATATTGAAGAAATTCCTGCAGACCTCCAAGCGATTTATCGTACAGCTTGGGAGGTCCCGATGCGTAGTCTAATCGACATGGCCGCTGATCGTGGGGCCTTCCTGGATCAAAGTCAGTCACTTAATCTATTTGTAGAAAGCCCCAATATCGGAACGCTATCGTCGATGTACATGTATGCGTGGAAAAAGGGACTTAAGACCACCTACTACCTAAGATCCAGACCGGCAACGCGCATTGCCAAGGTCACAGCAAACGCAAGCTCAATTACAACTCAAAGCTCAAAACCTGCTGTCGACTCGGCTCAGGCGATTGCCTGCTCCCTTGAAAACCCAGAATCCTGCGAGGCTTGCCAATGATAAACACCACCAATTCGCCCTTAAAAGCCCCTTTCTTATTAAATCCAGGGTTCAATCTGACACTTCGGCCCATGAAGTATCCGGTTTTTTTTGAGATGTATAAAAATGCAATAAAAAACACATGGACCGTTGACGAGATTGATTTCTCGACTGACCTGGTTGATCTTAGTCAAAAAATGAGTGAGGGTGACCGTCACCTGATTCACCGACTGGTGGCTTTCTTTGCAACCGGTGACTCGATTGTTTCGAACAATCTCGTCCTGAATTTATATAAACACATCAACTCACCCGAAGCTCGCATGTATTTATCGCGACAGTTGTATGAAGAGGCTCTTCACGTTCAGTTCTATCTGACACTGCTCGACACCTACGTTCCTGATCATTTTGAACGAGAATTGGCATTTGCAGCAGTTGAAAATATCCCTTCAATCAAGAAAAAAGGCGAGTTCTGTCACCGTTGGATCGACTCTATCAATAGCCTAGATGAGCTACGTACGAGAGAGGATCGCCAATCATTCTTATTAAATTTAATCTGCTTTGCTGCCTGCATTGAAGGCTTGTTCTTTTTCGCCGCCTTTGCCTATGTGTATTTCCTACGTAATCGCGGCCTGCTCCATGGTCTAGCGGCAGGCACCAACTGGGTGTTTAGGGATGAGAGTGGACACATGGCATTTGCCTTCGAGGTCATTGGCCAGATACGTCAAGAGGAGCCAGACTTGTTTGACACACAATTGGCGGAGCGCGTGAAAAGTATGATCCTTGAAGCGGTCGACTGCGAAACACAATTTGCAGAAGATGTCCTGGGAAAACAAGTCATAGGTATGACCGTAACAAGTATGCGCCAATACTTAGAGTTCATAGCAGACCAGCGCCTCACCACCCTTGGCATCGGACCGATTTTTGGCAGTGAAAACCCGTTCCACTTTATGGAGCTTCAAGATGTCCAGGAGTTAACCAATTTCTTTGAACGCCGCGTCAGTAGTTATCAAGTTGGCGTCTCAGGGGATGTCTCCTTTGATATGAACTTTTAACCAACCCAAACCAATGACGGATCGCTGACCGTCATTGATGATGGTTCCATGATTTAGCCATAAGTTGGTTCAAAG
>JBIKKO010000298.1:0-2994 GCA_044360315.1 Oligoflexales bacterium | reverse complement strand
TGTTCACTTTTCTGATTCGCCTGAGACGCAAGAAGCCTTAAAACGTATGATGAAGTTTTTTGAAGGCCTTTTTTTACGCTCGATCACGGGTTTTGGTTTTGACCTAGCAAAAGGTCATAACTTTGCTCCATTCAATATTGTTAGCACGTTTGAAGACGCGCAAAAGGAGGCAGGGGTCCGTGGTATGAGGGATCCCCATGCACCTGTTGATTTTCGAGGAGCGGTTCAGTTTCAAAATCACTTCGCGCAGCATGTTATTGAAATGACCTTTTCCGAGGACGTCAATATCGATTCCAAGGAAAAGATTGAGATCATAAAGAGCAAGCTTACGAATAATTTAATGCAGTGGCACAGTAAATGGAGCCTTCTTATCGATTGTTCACGCCTGCAGTTTTCCCCCTCTATCAAAGAGGATTGGGGTAAAATGGAAAAGTTCTTCAAAGGATTTTTTATGAAGACCTCCATAGGTTACAGTCCCCTGGTAGGTGAACGGGATAACTACCCTTTCGCTGTCTATAGGGCGAGGCACACGGCGGTTGCTAAGCTTGAAAATGAGGGGATGTTTATGGGTAACGAGGCACTGTGTCGCTCCAAAACGAAAGCTTGACGACCATAAAATGCAGCTTTGTCTTGCAGTGCGCGGCACTTTTCGGTTATTTTCAGTAGATTCAGGCAACTTATCCGTGCATTTGATCCAGGTAAAGGTTTAGAGTTAAAGTAACAATTAAAATGAGGTGACGCTTGCTTCCAGTAGAAATTTTCCCGATCCAAAGTTCCATGGTACTGCGTGCGCGTGGTAGCGAGCTGCTCATTCTGGCTGATCATGTGGCGGCTCTGAAAAATCTTAAGTCCGCCGGAGATTTCGCCAAATACTTTATGGATGAAGCTCTCGTTAACCGTCCTGCTAGGAAGCTTTTTGAGGCGTGGCTTCGTAAAGATGGATCGTTGTGGGCTCGGCTCTACAAGACAGTTCAGACTATCGAAACCTCTGAAAGTCCAGCGTCCTCACCAGCGAAGGTCGCTGAAAGCGTCGACTCACCTGCAGTAAAGTCTGACAGCAAGTCAAAGTCAGCTAAAAAGTCTGAAGATGTCGAGGAAGCAGGCTCTAAAAAAGCTGCACCGAAAAAGTCGGAAGTCAAGAAATCAGAAGTCAAAGCTCCAGTAAAAGCCTCTGGCTCTGAGGACGTTAAAAAAACCACAGTTGCTAAATCTACGAGCAAGCCAGCTGCAAAAGCGACCTCTGCCAAGAGCGCAAGTAAGTCGGAAACTAAACCAGCGACAAAGGCAGCTCCGAAGAAACCAGCCAAGAAATGAGGCTGGTGTTTCTCTAGAGGATTGGATTCTCGTTGGATTGGTGACATGATTAAAAAATACTTAATCATCGGTAAACAGGTGTCGTTAAGCTCCACCAAGTTTGAAGTTCCTCGTGACGGTGATGCTCCAGGACCTATTGAGTTAAAAGCTCCCATTGAAGTTTTTTGGAGAGCTCAAGAGATCCTAAAGGAGGCTGAGCTGCAGCTCAGCTCCGGACAGGGGCCTCAGGTTGTAAAGGATACGTATGATCGCCTTTATAAACTTCTTGCACCTCATTGTACGATCGAAAAGGATCGCTTGTGGGTTTATCAACAGATTCAATAAGTCATGAATAAAAATAAAAACCGTGCAATTTTCTTAGACCGCGACGGTGTTTTAAACGTTGACTTGGGTTATACCTATCGGGCAACTGATTTAAAGCTAGTTCCTGGTATGATTGATGGACTTCGGATGATTGCCGGTGGTGAATTTAAGCTCGTAATGATCACAAATCAGTCTGGCGTCGCTAGAGGTATGTTTACTCTTGCTGATGTGAAGGCGTTTAACGATCAGTTGCTTCGCGAAATTCAAACGTTTATTCCTGATTTCGTGTTTGATGCGATCATGATCTGTCCACACCATCCTGATGGGGCTGTGACGGAATTTGCAGTGCAGTGCCAATGCAGGAAGCCAGGGATCAAACTAATCAATGATGCGGCAAATCTTTTGAACCTTGATCTCGAACGTAGCTGGCTAGTTGGGGATAAAGACTCAGACGTTGATTGTGCCGTTAATGCGAACATGCGTGCTATTCAAGTAACAAGAGGAGGAAAGCAGTACCGACAAAGTACGAGGGCTTTTGCTTTAGTCCCAACTTTGAAAGAAGCAGCTGAAATTATTTTGAAGCATTAATTTTATCGAGCAACGCCTTGATCCTAGGACCGCAGCGCTGTCCTTGGCAGCCGCCCGTACCCGTGCCAACCTTTCGATTAACATCCTGTACTGTTTTGCACCCCTCTATGCCTGCTAGGACGCGTCCTAGGTTTATGCCTTTGCAGATGCATACAACCTTTGCCATTTGCTTTGCTTTTTCTTCAGCGAGCTCTTTGTCACTTTTTTCATTCATAGTCTTCAAACTTCTTCACATATAAAGTCCATCTAGTTTCATTAGCCAGGACGGGTTAATCCATCCAAATATATAAACCGTCGCATTACAAGCAGCGTGGAACACTGTAGCTGGCCAAATCCTGCCCCATCTGCGAACGATTAAATCACAACAAATCGCAAGCAGGAAGGGGCCAATCGGCAGTCCAATCTTTAAGCCAATCCATCGCGCCAAAGTTGGATTCGTGTGAGCCACGCTGAATATGATCGCCGAGTACCACGGCCCCCATCTTGCGCCAGAAAAACGAGAGATGAATGGCGTAATACCCATCCGGAATACCAGCTCCTCCGCCAACGGTATCACGGTTAAAGTACTCAAGACATAGATAATCTCCGACGAACCACTGAACGCATAAGGTCTAACATTCCCAGATCGTTCCCCTAACAGCGCTAGCCCAAATGCTCCAACGATCACCAGCAGTCCTGGAGTCCACGCCATCATCGGTGTGCCCGCTAGTTTAAAGCTCTGGCGAGCGGGTTTTCGGATAGCATAGACGAAGATTCCTAACAGGATGTGCGCAATAAGAACGCTTTGCC
>JBIKKO010000297.1:0-3002 GCA_044360315.1 Oligoflexales bacterium | reverse complement strand
AAAGAAGCTATTTAACTCGGTCTGAATACGAAAATCTTGGTGTCCGCCAATCCATTTTTACAGCAGGTGATCGTACAAAAATTTATAGTCTATTTGAACGATGCCTTGAGTTTCAGAAGGAGCAAAAACTTTATGATCCAAGTTTCCTCGCGTTTGATTATGCAAAATTGGTAGATAAAAAATACGACTTCGCTGTGATCGATGAAGTTCAGGATTTGACCCTGCCGCAGCTTAAGTTAATTCTTAGCTGTATAAAGGATCAAGCGCAGTTTATCATGTGTGGAGATTCCAATCAGATTGTTCATCCGAATTTTTTCTCTTGGGCTAATATTCGACGACTGTTTTATCAGGACTCATCATCTATAGATAGAGAGGTTATTCGCGTTCTACAAACCAACTATCGTAATTCTCAAAAGGTTACGGAACTCTCGAACAAGCTTTTGCTACTCAAAAAAAGGAGATTTGGATCCACAGACCGGGAAAGTAATTACCTGATAGAAAGCTGCGCAGAGGAGAAGGGTGCCGTTGAGATTCTTGCAACGAGTGATAAAATTCTGAAAGAGATTGATGGCAAGATTCGTAGATCTACGCGGTTTGCAGTAGTTGTGTTGCGGGATGAGGACAAAGATCACGCGCAAAAGGAATTTTCTACACCGTTAGTGTTTTCTATCCACGAAGCAAAAGGTCTCGAGTACGAAAATATAGTGCTGTTTAATATTGTCAGTTCCTGCGACAAGGAGTTTCGGGAGATTGCCGGTGATATTCAACCGCAGGAATTAGCGGGTGATTTGAATTTTTCACGTACAAAAAATAAAGAAGATAAGTCTCTCGAGGAATACAAGTTTTTTATCAATTCATTATATGTGGCGCTCACTAGAGCAACTGGCCGTGTCTACCTCATTGAGTCAAAGGTTGATCATCCGTTATTTAAGCTCTTAGGGTTGCAGACAGGGCAGTCTGTAGCGGAACTCAAAGTTCAGGAGTCTTCACGGGAAGATTGGCAGCGGGAGGCCCGTCGTCTTGAAATGCAAGGAAAGGCGGAACAAGCAGAGCGTATTCGCAGTCAAATTTTGGGTTCAAAGCCTGTGCCATGGAAAATTTTGGATGAAAAGACTTTTGCCGACACAAAGTATCGAGCGTTATCGCAAAAAGTTATGGACAAGAAGGCGCAGCATGCTCTTTTTGAATATGCCTTACAATACGACGCGCCTTTTCATCTTCCCGCATTGGTAGAGGCCAAGTATTCGTATGCTAAAGAGCCTGAAAAAAATCTGGAGTATGTGTTTAAAAAATTATACGGCTCCTTTTTGGGAACTCCAGGGCAGCCGTCGTGGAAATCTTTGGTCGAGCAATACGGCGTTGATTTTTGTAATCCTCTTAATGAAACAGCGCTCATGATGGCGGTTAAATCTGGGAATGAAGAGGCCGTAAAGACTTTACTGGATCTCGGCGCCAAAGCTCAAACTCAAGATAACGTCGGTATGACGGCATTTCAAAAGGCATTGCGGCAGATTTCGGTCGAACGAAGTAGGTTTGCAGACAAGACACGAGTGGCCGAGTGTGCTCGTCTTGTTTGCCCGTCGGCGATTAAAGTCAAAATTTTGGATAAAATGCATAAGCTTGATGCAAAAACGATGGAGTATTTTATTATTCAAGAGATCTATAGCATTTTCCCGAGACTAGTTTTAGATCAAATGCGCGAAAGTCGAATTCCTGCTATTAAAGCGACCACGCTGGAGGAATATCTATACGCGTTTCCAGATTTTATTTTACCAGCGCATCGCAAAAGGCGGACATATATCAATGCCATTTTAGCAAAGAACGAGATCAGTAGTCATCAACCCTATAACAAGGATCTGTTTGTCCGCATTAGGGTGGGGTTTTATTTGATCAATCCCTGTCTTGAGATTGAAGTTGGCGAACAGTGGGTGAATATATACGATTTGATGCGAATGGAGTTTTTCGATGGTCGTCTTCACCCCAATGTCATCGCGTGGCTGTCAAAGGCTTTGGAGAGTTTGCGCTCGAATGTTGCTGAATCACTAAAGCGAAGACGTGAGGCTTTAAACCCCATGCTGACTCGACGAGAAGCGGTCACACAAAGTCACTTGCAGCCACAGGACTGACAAGGCCCATTGTCAACTAAGGTAAAACTTGATGGATGAAGTGTGTCTAACTTGATCACAGTTGATAGTGGTACTCTTTCCCGTAAATGCTCAAAAGTGCTGGTGCGACGGCCGTAGGCATTGAGCGCTTGCTTTAGCTATGTGGTGTATATATTGCGTGTTATATAAATTTCGCCTGGTGCCGCGCAGGCATTGGCCTCGTTACGAGATTTGATGAGGATCCTGCGGCTCTGTGACTCCAGCTGCCTCTAAGAGGTACCTAATGCTTTTATCGCGGTTACTATGTTGGGCCAGCGCCAGTGGAGTTTCGTCAAAGGCATCTTGTAGGTTCACAGCAACATTTGGAGCGTGCAGAGCGGTTGCAAGAACAGAAAGTACTTTTCGTGTTGGGGTGGCCATCTAAGGGGCAATCGGACTAAAACGATATCAAAAGCTTTGAACAATTAAAAATATCGGAGAAAAGTGCCCCAACGACCTGCCAAGCTGCTGGATTTATCGGGTTGTGTTTTTTGGCGCGGAAGTCGGCAATAAGGTTACATATCTGAGTCTTCTAATCGACAACCGACAAGCCAACATCGTCATTTATCCAGGTAATAGCATGCCGACCATTGAGATTCTTTTCAAAACATCCCACGCCAACGGATACTCCCGAGTGACTGTCCCTAGTTCTCATATTAGACCATTGGATCCCTCAGTGGAACAGTCGGTGGTGCAAGGTCTCAAAACGATTAGAACCCACCCCATGTTTGAGGCGTGAAGACTTCAGCTAGAGATCAATGAGGGCTTTGAGGATCTGTTGACTCAAAGCCCTTGAGTTGTAGCTCTGGCCATTTATTTATTAACAATTATCCATTTGCCAGACGTATGACTGAAAGA
>JBIKKO010000135.1:0-9564 GCA_044360315.1 Oligoflexales bacterium | reverse complement strand
GGACTTGGTCAAAAGGCTTGCCGTCAATGTTTGTAAGGCTCGGAAACATGGGGTAAAATCCTTGTTTATTGGGAAACCCTTATACGCTGAGCTGGTTATTCGGTAAACAAAAAAATCGATGACCATTATCGCTTGAGCATGGCCGACGCGGCAAACCTTTTATGGCCGCGGTTGCTGGTGGACAAAGTTAAGGTAAGGCTCTGAAATTCCTGGTGCCTACTGGTGTAGTTTCGGCCGACGGTGGTACAATGCTAGAGGTGACGGTTGGGACCAGCGTGGAGTTATTATGCGAATATTTGAGAATAAATTCTTAAATGGTGCGACATGGGGTGCAATTACGGGTGTCGTGGGTGTGATTGGCGGTGCACTCGGAGTCACGGCGGTCATCATGTTTAGCGTTTGGTTTGGGGATAACTCTCACCTGAAGAAAACCACGATTATGGCGCGTATCAATGAGGAGACAACTGTTTATTGTCTCGATGAGACGACGCCGATTGGCAGTTTTTTTAATAACGAGCATCGCCGGTATGTCAGTATTGACGAGGTTCCGAAACACATGGTGAACGCTCTTGTGGCCGCCGAGGATAAGAATTTTTTCTCTCACGGTGGTGTTGATCCTCAGGCCATTATAAAGGCGATTGCCGAGGGCGTAAAGACCGGCAAGTTTCGTGGTGGTTCGACACTCACCCAACAAACGGTCAAAAATATTTTAGATGACTGGGAGTACTCTGTACGACGTAAGATCAAGGAAGCCATTGCAGCACTCCAGCTCGAGAAGCTTTACAGTAAGCAGCAGATTCTTGAGTTCTATCTCAATCAGTTTCACGTGTCAGGTAATGGTTCTGGTATTGGTATTGCTGCAAAATACTACTTCAACAAAGAGGTCTCCGAGCTGGACTTGGTTGAGTCGGCATTTATCGCCGGAAGTGTTAAGGGCCCGTCAAAGTATGACCCTTATTTAAAATACACGAAGGAGAGGCGCGATCAGGCTGTACGAGATGCCTTCGATCGTAAAAATTACGTGCTTCGTCGGATGCTTGAGCAGGGCTGGCTTACCACCGAGGAGTTTAAAGATGCATTTGAGCGTCCAGTTCCTTTTAATCGGGGAAGTTTTAGGTCCAGTGAGGTGGCGTTGGTTAGCTTGATCCGCAAGCAGGTGGACCAGAAAGAAGTGATGACAAATCTCGGGATCGAGAGCGTGGAAGACCTGAACAATGCTGGGCTTAAGATATTCACAACGATTGATTGTAACTTGCAGGAGCGAGCGCAGCTTGGTGTGCGACGCAATTTAAGTCGACTGGAAACGATCTTGGCGGGGTTCCAACCGGAGAAGGCTGAGAATTTTCGCAGATTACGGGATCTGGAGGTTAATCAGTTTTATTATGGGAAAGTCGAAGACATCAAAGGTAATGAGAAGAAAGATGCGCAAATAAAAGTATCTTTTGGTCTAAGTTCTGGTGTCGTTCCGTTTGAAGCTTTGGTCCGCTATGCTAAGTTGTTAGATCTGCCGTTTCAGCAAGGCTACGAGGTTCAACTCAAAAAGCTACTGCAAACCATTAAGCGCGATGATGTTATTTTTGTCGAAGTGAAGGAATATGACAAAGAAAAGCACGAAGCGATCCTCGAGATGCAAAAGACTCCCAAGGTCAATGGCGGCCTCGTTGGTCTGGACAAGGGCGAGGTTCGTGTCGCTGTCAGTGGTTTTGATACGATTGGGTTTAACCGCGCAATTTTTGCGCGCAGACAGCCCGGTTCCGTGTTTAAGTCTGTGGTCTATTATGCAGCCCTTCAGCTTGGCTGGAATATGCTTGATATCGTGGATAATGAGCGGCAGATTTTTCCTTACCAAGCTCGATTCTACTTCCCGAGGCCAGATCACGTTAGTCCATACCGGAGTACGAGTATGATTTGGTCTGGCGCCGCGTCCGAAAACCTAGCGTCGGTAGCCCTGGCAAGCCGACTACTCGAAAAGCTTAACTTTGAACAATTTAAAGATCTGATGACGCAGATGGATCTTGCTCCTAAACCGGGTGAAAGTGCACCTGATTTCCACTTCCGCGTCGCGAAAGCTACCGGTGTTCAGCTGGATAATGATGGGGTGAAGGAATATCAACTACAGCGTGCAATTCAGGATGTGACCCCTGATCTTGTTTTTAAGGGAAGTCAGGAAACGCTGAGAGCTTTGGAAAAAATGTGGTGGGGTAAGGGCTATGTTGGGGAGTTGCAGTCCCTTTATACGAAGCAAGGTGCAGGCGACATGCCGCCACTTGAAAATGCGCTTCGTATCAACTTAGTCAAAAATAATTTTTTGAGAATGAAGCAGTTAGCGGGTATGGCCGAAATTGATTTTGAGTCGATCGCGGCCAAAGTTCAGGAAAAAGGTGCAGAGGCAGCTTTGGCAGATGCTGGGTTAAAAGCTGCGTGGGCCAATTTTCGTGTTCTCCCCACTCAGGGCACAAAACCTGCTCTTGGCTACCTCCCTCTACTCGAAGGGGAGAGGCCCAAAAACATGAGTGAACGCTTTGAATATATTGAACGGCTGGCTACAGTCCAGGGCCGTCCTCTGAATGCTCTTGATGTGGAGGCGATTTGGCAAAATGAAATGATGCAGAAAAATGAGGTCAGATTAAATGGCACAGTGGCGCTTGCTGATTTTGCTCGCATTGAAAAGAGTATTGAAGAGCACTACCAATCTGTAATGAACGCGGCAACGCCGTATGATTTAAATCGCTACTTCGAGCATCATGATTTTAGGATCGCTCTTGGTCTAAACTATCTAACAGAGATGGTCAAAGCGATGGGCGTGACAAGTAAGGTAGATCCCGTCTTGTCGTTTCCTCTAGGGACGAACGACGTAACTGCGGCTGAGGTGGCAAAGATTTATCAGACATTTGTTGAAGGTAAAATTTATCGCTTTTATGAGGATGGTCCTCCCAATCAGATCAACTTTATCCGGCGTATTGAGGATCGACATGGAGAGGTTGTATTTGAGCCAAAGCGTCGTGAGGCAATGGTCGCTCTTCCGGAATATTCGGCTCAAATGCGCGAGATTTTAAAACGTGTTGTGACGCACGGAACAGGGAAAAGAGCCCGTGGTGAATTGTATGTAGACATGGGAGCTACACCTGATGGCGCGCACCCTGATGCAAAAAAGCCGACCAACTCTATGAAAGTTAGGGTACAAGCGTTTGGCAAAACAGGAACGACTAATGACTATACAAACGCTTATTTTGCTGGGTTCTTCCCAATACCACCTGCAAAGGGTGCCCCCTTGGATTTTAGTCACTTCCACACGATGGCTTCCTATGTGGGTTATGATTTAAATAAAATGATGAGGCGCGGGGCGATCAAGGTATCAGGTGGCATAGGGGCGCTGCCCGCATGGATTGAGTACGGGAAAGGCATGATCGACCTTCTTAAGTACAAGGATCAGGTTGATGAGCTTGATATCAGTATTGTTAAGCGCGGCGAGTGGCCCATAAAGTATGACGCAAGGTTGGCGTCTCTGAATGTGGACTTACCACGCGGGATTGTTTTTTCGGGAAGTGAGGGCGGAGAAGAGGTTTTCGGCACCACAAATCTCGATAAGACAGGCGAGTCTTTTGAAAATGAGTTCGCAGTTGGTAACACTGTGCGGGGCGTTATCCGTGCGCCAGGTGATGGCAAAGGTGGGGTGGCCCGATTCTATAGTCCGTTTGCGTTTAAGCCTGAAATGAGAGAGGCAGGAACTTCAAGTGTGTCGACGCAGGTTGAAGTCTTGGACAAGGCTGCTTCAGGGCCAGATCAGTCTGAAGGCCCTGCCAATGCGGGCCTCCTGCCTGGTTTGAAACCAGGGGAGCTCGGACGGGAGGATGACCAGGTTCTCGATGACGACGGGCGTGTGATCAAAGGAGATGAATTGAGCGCCCCAGGCGCGACACCCGGGACCGCTCGACCGTCGACTTTGCCGAGTGGAGTCATAACAGGACCCAATGATCCAAGGGGGCCGGGCAAATCTGATTCTGAACAAACCGGAGGCCCGGATCAAGGGGATCTTTGGTAACATGGTTTGAAATGGGTTGAGTCATCGGCCTTTTTCTGACAGAACAGTTAAATCTTCAACACCCTTTGCGGGAGCTAATTTTTTATGCAACAGGATCTTGACCGTCTGAAGTCATTGGTCAGAACGGTGCCTCATTTCCCAAAGCCAGGGATTATGTTTCGTGATGTAAGCACGCTCATTCTTGATCCGTGGGGGCTGCGGGTTGTGATTGACCTTATGACCGAACGGGCGCAAAAAACTATGCCCAAAAAGATCGTTGCTATTGAATCCCGCGGATTTATTTTTGGTGCGGTTGTGGCAGAGCGGCTTGGCTGTGGTTTAGTTTTGGCTCGCAAGAAAGGCAAACTTCCAGGCGAAACCGTTGAGATTGAATATGATCTCGAGTACGGCAAAGACTGCATTCAAATTCACAAGGATGCCGTCTTAGCCGACGAGCGCTGTCTTATCTTGGATGACCTTTTGGCAACAGGTGGAACCGCAGGCGCGGTTGCTGATTTAGTGGAGCAAATGGGTGGCCGGGTCGTGGGGTGTCATTTTGTAGTCAATCTGCCAGAGCTCGGCGGTACGAAGCGTCTTGAACGGCATGACTTGAGTTGGTTGATGGATTTTGAAGGGCACTAAACTTTGAGGCAATGACGTAGCATGAGTATTCATTTTTTATCTGATTTTGTGAAACAAGGGCCCGTGCTCAAGGTGCTGGTGGCAGTGCTTGGCCTTGCCTTTGGATACCTTATTGGCAAAATTGCTGGTCGAGCTGTAGAGCGCGGATTGTCAAGAAAATTAGATCGGCATCAGCTGGGAATTGCAAAGCGTGTCGTTTTTTACGGCGTTTTTGTTTTGTGTGCTTTGACTGGCCTCAATGAAGCGGGAATTAACCTAAGTGTTCTGGTGGGGGCTGCAGGTGTTGCGTCGGTGGCGATTGGTTTTGCCAGCCAAACGACCATGTCAAACTTGATTAGCGGAATCTTTATGCTTCTCGAGCGCCCGTTTATGATTGGGGATGTCATAAGGATCGGTGGAACTACGGGAGAGGTGTCTTCTTTAGGGCTTTTGTCAACGATCTTGAGAACACCCGATAATACGATGGTCCGTATTCCCAATGAGACACTGATGAAGTCGGAGATTAGCAATATAACACGCTACCCCCATCGCCGGGTTGATCTAATGGTGGGAGTGTCCTACTCATCCGATATTGGAATGGCGAGGCAGCGTATTTTGAACATTGTGGCAGAGTCATCTCTTGCAAGGAAGGAACCGGCGCCAGCCGTGCAGTTTAAGTCGTTTGGTGATAGTGCGATCAACTTGGCGGTTGAATTTTGGGTCGATCGAGAACGACTGTTTGAGGCGCAAAATATGATGGCAGATGCGATCAAACGGGGGCTAGAGGAGTCGGGTATTGAGATGCCATTCCCCCAGCGCACTTTGGGCTTTTTACCTAATCAGACTTTACGAGTTGAAGTGCTTAAGTAACGGATTTGTTGAAGTCAACTCGTGCGACGCCTTCGACCCATGGGATCGAGTGGGGGAACTCGTTTATACAACGGCATGCCCCGCGTCAAAGTGACGCCCTCATTCGGAAGCCTTGACCGGTGGATCCTTTTCCTCGAGGATGGGCTTGTTTTAGTTGTCTTACTTAAAATTATCTACGACTCAACCATACTTACAATCCTAATCAGGCGCCAAGTTGTGGTCGGTCTCGCCGTTAGGTGTCTTTGTTTCGATAAAAAAAAATCATTAGGAAAATCATAAATTCTTATGCTAGTCTCTTTGAAACAAAGCCCGTGAATCGTTGGTATTGTTAGGTGGAGATCAGTCATGCATTTTGCATTTCTACTTGGTTTTTGGTTTGGACTGTTTGGTTGCGGCGTGAAATCGTCGCAGTCCGCTAGCCTGCGGATCGCTGACGGTATTGAAGTTTCGAATACAGATTTTCCGGCTGTTGTAAAGATTTTTTCGGCTGACCCTGTTGATCAGGCAGCTGTCGGGACTTGCACTGCGACGTGGGTTTCGTCGGAGACGCTACTGACCGCGGCTCACTGCATCAGTTCCGAATCGGGTACAGAAATTCAGCGGGTTTGGGTAAAGCACCCTGCTACGGGTTCTGATGTCGTCGCAGATCCTGCCAATATTCGTATCCACCCCCGGTATGGAGAAATAAGTCTCGCTGGGACCTTTGATATAGCCATCATTCGATTCTCCGAGTCGGTGTCAAGTCATGCGTTAAGTATGGTTGATCTTCAGGCCAAGGCAGGTGATCAGGTGCAGCTTGTGGGCTTTGGGATCACGAGGGTTGGTGGATATGATGCTGGCGTAAAGCGTTTTGGTATCAATACGATTGAAAGCCTCGACGGAAAAAAAGATAGTCGCGGTGTTGGTCGGCCTCAGGATTTGATTTTTATTAGAGGTGTGCTCAATCAGGCTGTAGCGTCCGAGGCCGGGTTAATCAATTCCGGAGGAGCAGTCAATCTTCAAGGCGACTCAGGTGGCCCGCTGTTGCATCAAGGTAGGGTGCTTGGTGTGGCATCAACGGCCGAGTTGGATGATCCAACACAGCTTGGCGGTTCCTATGTCTCTACTTTTGTTCACCGTGATTGGCTTCGTCAGTCAGGATATCCGATCTGCGGGCTAACACTCCCCTGTGAGGGTGCGCCCAGGTCCAACGACGAGGCAAGGGTTCACGGTGGGGTCGTTCCTCAGCGTAATTAAACGTTAAACTCGGCATCGGTTAAGATGATCAGGGAGGACCCGTGCAACGGCTTCTTGGAGTTATCTGTTGCTTTATCACTGTCGGCTGTCTTAGCGTAAGGTCTGACGTCTCAGATATCACCTTATCTCGGGCAACTTTGGCTGGACCAGGCGAGTTTCCTGCAGTCACTAAAATTTTTTCGGTAAAGCCTGATTTGCCCAATGCTCTTTGCTCAGGCACTTGGGTCTATACTGATGTTTTATTAACAGCGGCCCACTGTCTAAAGATTTCTTCCGATCGTTTGAGTGAATCCATTTGGGTGATCGATCCAAAGACTGGAGGAGATGTAAAGGTTCACCCGTCGAAAGTTTTAGTACATCCCCTCCATGCGGGTAGGTCTTTTCCAGATGGAGCGTTTGATGTGGCGTTGGTTCAGTTCGACCGTCCAATCTCTGAGTACGTTCTTGCTATTGCTCAGACCAACCCGCAGGTGGGTGACGATGTGCAGCTTATTGGATACGGTTTTTCAAGTGTCAGAGATACCACAGCAGGCTCAAAACGATTCGGTCGCAATAAAATTTTTTCAGTCGATGGTCAAATTGATGCTGATGGGTTTAGACACCCAAAGGATGTGATCTATATCAAGGAGTGGCCATTGGCTGGCCCACGACCTGAAGCGTCATCGAGTGCGCCTCAGGGATCAGTTAACCTCAAAGGGGATTCGGGCGGGCCTATGTTGCTTGGTGGCCGCATTATAGGGGTTGCATCGTCCGCTTATATGCGTGATGAATCTCGCCTTGCAGGTAACTACGTGTCCATTTCTGCGCACCAACAATGGCTCAGCGAGTCGGGGCTCCCCATTTGTGGGTTAACCCGTGATTGCCAGCAGCTGCCCTCATCTGACGACGAGGCGAGACGGCCGTTGGCACGATTTATTCCAGTGCCGTGATTGCGTGTTGCGGTCTGAGATGTCTGTTGACACAGCATTTGTACTGTGTGGGAACCGTGTTTCGTTTTTAGTCCTTTAGTTTTTTTGGTCAACATGATTATGTTGAAACGTTTTTGTGTTTTTTACTGATTAGTAGCATCAGTGCATCGTGTGATTGGTGTGAAATTTAAGGGGGATAGTTTTATCTCTGGTCAAATCCGTCCGTGGTTCGGTGATGTTGTGATATGATACAGAGGTTGTGACTTTGGAATTTTCAAGATGGATTCGATACACGCTAGGTGGTTACATGCGGTTAGTGATCTTCATTTTTTTCATAGTACTAGTTGCCTGCCGGCACGATTCCAGCAGTGTTGGGCGTATTAAAATGACCAATGGAATTGTCGTGAGTAAGTCTGACTTCCCAGCGGTGACTCAGGTACATTCTTCGGAGCCATCGTCAAAGCCTGGGGTGGCAGTAGTCGCCACTTGCACCGCGACTTGGGTGCATTCTGCGGTTCTTCTCACAGCGGCACACTGTTTAATTGATAGTACGAAGAGACAGAGTTCCAAGGTTTGGGTCACAGATCCAAAGACTGGGGCTGAGGTTGTCGCCAATCCAAAAAATATTAAAATCCACCCTCGATATAGACCTACGTCTGGCATTGAGGGTGTTTTTGACATCGCTGTGATTCAATTTGATCGACCAGTATCGGAGCATGTTTTGAGTGTGGTGATTGCTCAGGCAAACATTGGAGATCCTGTGCAGTTGGTGGGGTTCGGTGAGTCTCGCGTATACGGTAGTGATGGAGGTGCAAAGCGTTTTGGTGGGAACACGATTGTTGCGATTGATGGTCGTCGGGATTACAAAAATATTGGGCATCCCAAAGATTTAATCATTCTTGAAGGTGCTCGATACCGAAATGAGTCCGCGCAGCAATCTGCTGCATCAAACGCTGGAGCAGTTAACCTGCGCGGTGATTCTGGTGGACCGTTGCTGTTCAAAGGACAAGTTTTAGGGGTTGCTTCTACTGGTGCTGGTTGGGAGAAGTCACCACTGATAACAGGTAGCTATATTTCCACGTTTGTACATCGTGATTGGCTACGTCAATTGGGGTTTTCTATTTGCGGTGTTTCTGTCGATTGTCCAAATACGCCCAAATCAGATATGGAGGCCCGTCGTCCCGGCCGATTTGATGGGGGCTCTCAGCAGAGTCAGGATACTGTTGTCGATGAGCCCGATTTGTTACAAGAGCCTGGTGATAACATCACTTTGCCGATCCCCGCTCCGAGTCCAAAGCCATCACCAACACCAAGTCCCAATCCAGCTCCTGCTCCCAGTCCTACACCCAGCTCTACAGCAAATGCTCTAAAAGACTGTAACGCCGACTATCGCATGATTCGTCAAGGAGGTCAGGGTGTTTGTATAAACCGCTCTTCGGGACGATGTTATCAGTACGGCAATAGCGACGTTCAATATGACCGCGGACCAGTTCCGTGCTCTGGAGGATCTGGAACCCAGCCACCATCTGTCGGTACGCCAGGTGGTAATATCTTAGACTGTAACACGGATTTTGCAGTTATACGCCGGGGTGGTCGAGGCATCTGTTTAAATCGCTCGTCTGGTTTGTGCTACAGCTATGAAAACCAGAATGTTCAGTATGGTCGGGGAAGGGTAGCCTGCCCTCGCTAATTCTTCGACAAAGCAGCACTGACGGGTCATCTACGACCCCTTGCGACTGTCGATGGAATAAGAAGGATACGTGGGCGGGATGATTTGAGACTTTGATCTAATTATAGGCGATATGGACAAGGGCATCCCCATGTCCAACCACAGGGTTGCGGGTGATGCCAATGACGGCTCCAGCACACGGGGACTTAAGGACAGACATTCCGCCACCAAAGGCATCA
>JBIKKO010000025.1:0-28346 GCA_044360315.1 Oligoflexales bacterium | reverse complement strand
GCGGTAATTCTAAGCCAGTTTCTGCGTTTTCGTCGGATGGACGATAAGCACCATCATTGCACATCCAAGCACTGTCCCGCGTGCGAAAGCCCTCACATATCCAAAGTATTAAAAGCTGTCAAACAGCAAACCCCGGTAACGTTTGTTCTACCCGCATTCCCAGGAAAGTCCCCTAACACAAACAAGGTGATCGGCCACATGCCCGACATGGCGGAGACTCTTGCACTTAGATTTCTAAACAACCTCTGCGAATCAGTCAAAGATTACTACCATCCAGGAGCACGCATCATCCTTTGCTCCGATGGAAGAGTCTTTAGCGACATCATAGGAATGAAAGAGGCTCACGTCTCTGAATACCAAAGAGGCATTGACCACCTTATCGAAGAACACAAACTTTCCAATCTAAGTACGTTTTCACTCGACGATTTGCACGGGTCGAGAGACTTTGAGTTCTCCAGACAGGCTCTCATGGAAACATTTGGCAGTTCCAGCGAGGTACTCCGCGAACGAATCAATCGAGCTGCAATCGGATCAACAAACGCTGAAGATATAGAGGCGCAGCGCATGTATTGTGGCATCACTCGATTTCTAGTCGAAGACTCCTTCGATCCTGATCAGAAATTATCCAAGACAGCACTACAGAAGCAGTGCAAAAAAAGAGCGCTAGAGGTGATCTGTCGCAGTAACGCATGGAGTGAGCTTATCGCCCATACGTTTGACCACGCCATACGCCTATCAATTCACCCACAACACTGTGGGTCAAAGAAACTTGGCATCCAACTATTAGGGGAAGAGACTTGGATGACCCCTTGGCATGGTGTTGCTGTGAACACCAAACAAGGATTCACACTTATGAAACGCTGGGAAGCTCAGGCTCTTAATGCTGAACTTATCATAGACGATAACGGCAGACCGAGTCATTATCAGATGCAATCCCTGAATTAATAGACAAACAGAGGGTATATGAATCAAAATCAGAAAAATCTGACACCCTTTGGTCTCTTGATCGAGTCCAATGGTTTAGACGAATCAGTGCTAAGCCTCAATATTTCGGCACTCAGAAACCTCGTTCAAAAAGAACACCTGATTGTCTTGCGTGGATTTCAGCTAGAGCCTAGACTGGACTCGTTTGCCACATACTGTAGAGCCTGGGGAGAAATTGCAAAGTGGCCTTTCGGTGAGGTCCTTGATCTGCGTGAGCAGAAAGACCCGGAGGACCACATATTTGATCATAACTACGTGCCCCTACACTGGGACGGGATGTATCGACCTGAAGTTCCAGAGTTTCAAATATTCCAATGCGTCACAGCCCCTAAAGAAGCAAAAGGGGGACGTACTCTATTTGTAAACACTAAGCTCTTGATTGAACGTACAACGCCAGACATTTTAAAAGACTGGACAAGAGTCATCGGCACCTATGAAAGGAAAATGGAGTTCTATCACAGTAAAACGGTTGCTCCACTTATCGACAAGCATCCCTTTCAAGACTTTCCCGTACTGCGTTACTGCGAACCGACCGATGCTGCCGATAAAGCATTTATTAATCATCCTGAGATCACTTTCACTGGAATTTCTAATCAGTCCATCACAGGGCTTAGAGATTCGCTACGTCGATTATTATATGACCCAAACGTCCTTTACGCCCACAGCTGGCAAGACGGTGACATTTTGATTGCCGATAATTTTACACTACTGCACGGTCGAGAAGCTTTTGAGCCCGGATCACCTCGCCACCTGCGGCGCGTGCATATACAATCACAACCTGCTCTGAAGAACCCTCATTTGGTGTTTCATATATGACCAACCCTGAGATCGATATCGTAATCGTTGGCGCCGGACCAGTCGGTTTGATGTGCGCTCATTTGGCAAACCTGAGTGGCTTAAAGGCGGTGGCACTTGATAAGTCAACTGGCCCCATAGATGTAGGTCGAGCTGATGCCCTAAATGCTCGGACTCTTCAACTCTTTGAAGTAGCCAAGCTTTTCGATGAAGTGTATCCACTCGGGAAACCCTGCAATACAAGCTCTACATGGGAAAATGGAGCATTCACCTCCCGCCAGTCATCATGGTGGGACGACCTCGAAGGATGTTTCCACAAGCACTTTCTGATGATCGGTCAATCTTACGTAGAAAAGATCCTCGCAAAGCGACTTGAAAGATCCGCCAATCCAGTTAGAAGATCAAATGAAGTCCGTAGTGTCGAAGTCACAGATGACGGATGCTTAACACACTTAGCAAATGGGGAGTCCATTAGATCAAAATACGTCATAGCCGCCGATGGTTCACGATCCAAAATCCGTGAGGAATTTAGGATTCCATTCCAAATCACAAGGCCGCAAATTATCTGGGCTGTAGTCGATGGCGTCCTTGAAACCGACTTTCCAAAGGTTCCCGAGATCATCGTCTTCCAGAGCACGACGTCAGACGTCGCATGGATTCCACGTGAGAGAAATATTGATCGTTTTTACGTACGGATGGATACAAAATCCTTTACGTTCGACGACGTTCTATCAAAAATTAACAGAGCGGTATCACCCCATCGCATCTCATTTGAAACAATCGAATGGCAATCGCAGTTTTCTGTTAAAGAGTCTGTTGCCGAGAGTTTTTCGGTACAAAATCGGATTTTTTTTGCAGGTGACGCCTGTCATATTCATTCGGTGAACGGGGGACAAGGACTTAATACAGGCCTTGCTGATGCCTTCAATCTGATATGGAAACTCAGCATGGTCGAAAAACATGGAGCTTCAAAATCGCTCCTTGGCACCTATGAGTCTGAGAGGAAGCCTGTAGCAATTAGTGTCATTGAAACCTCTGGCGAACTTGTGAGGTCAACTAAACACTCTGACTCAGGAACACACGCCCAAGACTACGTCAAAATCGTCCAAAAACGTGCTGGCAATATCACGGGGATGGGTGTTCGATATGGTGACCAAGGCCTCGTCGGAACCCGTTTACACGATATTTCCATCAGAAGAAAATCAACAAACTTTCGACTCTACTCCCTACTAGACTATTCAAAATACACGTTGCTAGTCTTCGGCCAACAGGAAACCGATTCGCTGGCTCGATATCCGAATATGAATGTTATTCGAATCTCGACCACAAGACACGACACTGACCTATGGACAGAGGACAAACGCTATCTTAACGCTAGCATACTCGTCAGACCTGATGCTTACATCGAAGCAATCACGACAGACGAAGACTCACAGTTATGTGAGACCTAATGCAAAGCCTAGTTGCATCTGATAGTTTTCGGAGCAAGAGTGTCAGCAGAGTGATCGAGGGCAACGTAAAGGATCTATCATACTCTGACCTTAAGAGTACCCAAGCCACCATCAATACCTATAACCTGCCCGGTAACCCAGCCCGCGGCATCTGACAGCAACCAAAGCATGGCTTCTACCAGATCTTCTGGCTTTCCAAGACGTCCTAGCGGATGCATAGCCTCTGAAGCTTTGCGTGAGGCCTCATTTGCCACTAGGCGGGCTGTCAATGGAGTTTCCGTAAGACCAGGCGCGATACAGTTAACTCGAACTTTGCTCCTTGCATAGGTAGCCGCGGCTGAACGGGTTAGTCCAATAACGGCACCTTTTGCGGTCGCAATTGCTTCATGGTTTTGCAAGCCAATTTGCGCCGCCGCAGACGCAACCAATACTATGCTACCTCCGTTTTCTGACATCAATTTGGCAGCCGCCCTGGTCAGGCCGAAGGCACTTGAGGCGTTTGCAGCCATAGTCGCCTCATACTCACGCTGGGAGGTTGCATGAGCAGATTTCAATATCAGTGATCCAGTACAACAAACAGCTCCATTTAACGGCGCGATTGCTGACGCTTCACTGACAGCACGTTCATAACTATCAAAATCAGCGCCATCAATGACCGCTCCGGGCGCACCAAGCTCGGCTTTAAGCTGGTCCAATTTAGATTGGTCCCGCGCGGCCAAGAATACTTTTGCCTCACACTGAATCAAACGCCTGGCTAACAACGCACCCGTTCCGCCGGTTGCTCCTGCAATAAAAATATGTTTCCCACGCAATGTCTCGTAAATCATTTCAATTACCTTTCTCATTCAACAACGATTCGATTTTTTCGGTCACCTGCTTACTCATCGGATCATGGACGGAATCAAATCTAGCTTTCACTAGACCTTCGCGACTCACAACAAATTTCTCGAAATTCCAATCTATTTCACCTTTGAGTGATTTCTCCGACTGCTCAGTGAGGAAACGAAATAGCGGGATCTTACCTTGACCCTTTACCACCGCTTTTTCGAACAAAGGAAAACTCACCTTGTAATTCAGTTCACAAAACTCTTTGATCTCCTTATTAGACTTTGCCTCTTGACCACCAAAATCATTACTGGGAAATCCGAGAACAACAAATCCCTTAGAGTTATATTTTGCATACAACTCCTGAAGGCTTTTAAACTGCGGCGTAAAGCCACAACCCGAGGCTGTATTCACAATGAGCAGGACTTTTCCTTTGTAGTCAGAGAGGCTCTGCTCTTTGCCATTAATCGATTTAACCTTAATGTCATAGATTGACCGTGACGACGCAAAAAGCGACTGCCAAGCCATCGCGCCACATAAGAAAACACATAAATACAGTAAACGTTTCATAGCACCCCCCAGCCCATCATGATAGGATTCCCAAAGCAACTTGTCTAAATGAATTTGCCAAACGTTGACGACAGTTGCTTGTTTAAATCACAGACAGCGCCAAAGTCACGACCAGCAAGCTCGAAAAAGATTTGACAAGGCGTCGCACAACATTCTCGAGGGATAACCCGATGCTAAAGACACTCCTAAACAGCCTCAAGGGTACCGACTGGCATATGTTAACAGACTTTGTCTCCCCGGTGTTTTTTGAGGTTGTACCGACGCTAGGCATGGCAAGTGTCTTTGCTAATATCGCAAAAGACTATGCGAATAAAACTCAATTCGAGATCATACGAGGCGATGTTAGAGAGCGTGTTGCCAATAGATTGAACGTTAAACTCGAATCACAGGCTCACTTGGCAAAAGACCAGGCGAAGTCTCAACTCACTGACGATGATAAGAGGAGGTTAGGCGAAAAGGTCTTGGAGATGTATTTCGCACAAATTTTTCATTGTGACACGAGTATTCTTGACTTACGATCAGGCGCTTTTATCTCGCAAGGACTTTGGGCGCCTAACTCGATTTTCTACCGCTGGAATCCTTCGTTCAAGGCAGCCATAAAGAAAATGTATAGCGGCTTTTACCATGACGATAACGTCTTGTTTCTTGACGGGCTTCGGGCTTTAGACCTTGAACATGCAGCGGGGATCTTCAAAACCCACTTTGGATCTGGCAACCAGGATGCTGTGAAATTTGACCTGTCGGAGTTTAAGAAGTCATTTCACTCAATTTTCCTATCTTGTAAAACTCACAAGACCAAGCTTCATCCCGATTTCTTCGCACTTGGGGTGTACTTAGTTTGTCTCTACGAAAATCTTCAAACAATTGGACTACCTTTAAATGTAAGGGCGGCATTTCTCAAAGCCGAGGGACTATCGTGACTGAAGAACATAAAAAAACTACAATCGCAGTAGCCGGCGCCAGTGGATTTATTGGTCAAGCCGTTATCAAAGCTCTTGTTAATGATTATAACATCATCGGACTCAGTCGCTCGACAGGTCGATTCATGGAAGGAGTCACGTGGAGAAGCTGTGACTTGTTTTCGCTCAAGGACGCTGAGCTCGCGCTGGTTAATTGTGATATTGCAATCTATCTTGTTCACTCCATGTTACCGACAGCTCGACTAACCCAAGGCCGTTTTGATGACCTTGACCTGTTGATTGCAGATAATTTCGCGAGAGCCGCAGCCAAAAACAAGATCAAGAAAATTATCTATCTCGGAGGACTCATACCTGATGGGCAACTCTCCCTGCATTTACAAAGTCGCAGGGAGGTAGAGGATGCTTTAGGGGGATGCGGGGTCCCATGCATCACCCTACGCGCAGGCTTGGTCGTCGGCGCGAACGGATCTTCATTTGAAATGATGCGCAAGCTCGTAGATCGACTACCCATGATGATATGCCCCAAGTGGACCTCAACACGCACACAGCCCATTGCGATCTCTGATGTCACAAACTTAATAGCAAACGTCATCAAAGATGAATCACTGCCAGCTAGACCCTATGATATTGGCGGAGCTGATGTGCTGACCTACCTCGACATGATGCGGATAACCGCTGAGCTCATGGGCAAAAGAAGGATTTTTTTTCCAATCTTTTGGTTTAGCCCTAAGCTATCACGATTATGGGTGAGACTAGTGACCGGAGCACCAAGTCAACTTATTGGCCCTCTCGTAGAAAGTCTTCGCCACCCGATGGTTGCAAAAGACCACCAATTGGTAACACGTTACAAGTTAAAGACGCTCACCTTCAAAGACGCGCTGTTTGCGGCTTTGCACGAGACAGGCCCCGCCAATGCTTCAGATGGGAGACAGAAGAGTGTGGCTGAAGGGACTACCGCATTAAACACGATGCTCACTTCAAACCGAGTTTGTTCTGTACAACGCCTGCCCTTACCAAGCAGCAAGAATGCAGCATGGGTGGCTGACTATTATGCCTCGTGGCTAATTGATTTTCTTTATCCGTTGATCCGTGTCGAGAAGGATCAAATCGGTTCTTTAAAGTTGAATCTAAGTCTTGGCAAAGGCCGCTGCTGCTGGACTCTACTTGAGTTAAAGTACTCGTCTGAACGAAGCTCCCCAGAGCGGCACTTGTTCTACATCCAAGGCGGCGCATTACTGTCCCGCAACGCAGCTTCAAATGGTCGTTTTGAGTTCCGAGAGGTCTTGCACCACCGGTACGTTATCGCGGCTATATTTGACTTTGTACCAGCCCTACCATGGTGGATTTACAAATTCACCCAGGCTGTTCTTCACTTATTTGTGATGTGGTCATTTAAGCGTGCGTTGAAAAAGTCAACGCACAGCGTTTAGAAATCGTCTAGCTCAAAGCGAATTTCTTTTACTTCTTGGCTAGGAGGTCTCGAATTTCTTTAAGCAGCTGTTGGTCTGGTGTTTCAACAGGCGCAGCCGGAGCCGCTTGTTGACTTTTTTGAGCCATCAAAAAGCCCATAAACTTCACCATGAAAATATATAGAGCGAATGCCACAATGATAAAATTCGCACATTCCCCAAGAAACAGACCGTAGGGAACTTCCTTAGAGCCGATCACTAGCTTCCATCCGACGTAACCTTGCTCGCCTGGGGTAAGCAACCCAATGACCGGCATCAAAATATTTTTCACAAGAGAATCCACAATTTTACCGAAGGCAGCACCAATGATAACACCGACTGCCATATCGACAACATTGCCTTTAAAAGCAAAGTTTCTGAACTCATCTAATATCGATGTTAGATGTTTTGCGGCACCGGATGCCCCATTTTGAAGTTGACTCTTCATGCTTTCACAACCCTTTCAAAAAAATTAACCCATATGGGATGACCACTCGCAGGGACCATTCCTTAGTCCAAAGGACACCCTGAACTCAAGAGAAAACATTGAATGACCCCTTAAGAACATCTGTCGACATATACCGGTCCGCTAGGCGCAAAGACTTTAATAGCGCACAAAGATCCCATAAAGCACCGAAAATATTAAGATAAAGTCGGATATTGGCAACAACTATGGCGACACTCGCCTGGCGAGCAGAATCTCTGCCCCTAGCGAGGAAGCAGATGGTGGCAGTCCCGTTGCGCAGTCAGGCCCAGTTGCTGGACGGTAAAAGCTCCAAAGACCTTGACGACGGCCGGTCGAAGGTCGACAAGCAGGAGAGTCTTCTGCGCCAGACAATAACCTGTTAGAGTTTCTTGGAAAGGACTTACACCTGATTGTGGGATCACCCCTTACTTAAGCGAAGGTTTTACAATGACAACACTCCATTGGATTTCGCACCGCGGGGTCCGTGACACAGGATATACTGAAAATACTGTACTAGCGTTTAGACTAGCTGTATCCCAGGGCTTTCGGTGGCTTGAAACAGATCTGAGACTATCAAAGGACGATCACATCGTTTTATCTCACGACCCAAACCTCATGCGTTTTACAGGACGACACCTATCACTACAAAGTCAATCCCGAGCTGAATTAGAATTAGTACGGTTACCATGTGGGCAAAGTCTGTTATTCATCGACCAGTTTTTACACGAATTCATCAACGAACAGTGGACGTTCGATGTCAAACCGGAGACCTCTCGACAGGTCTTGCACCGTCTACGTGATATTTTAAACCAAATGCCCTTACGTGATCAGATCGAACGAAAAATTACCTTTCTGCTTTGGAGTGAGAGGGACCAGCGGCTAGCAGAGCAGTTGTTTCCCCAATCCGATTTCTTTGCGCGTCGTGATGAGTGCTGGAGGGCAGGCCTCTCGGTGATCCTTGGGCTACCGATGCTATCAGGGATCAAAACCAACAAAGCCTACGCATTACCGCCAAAACTCGGGCCGCTGAATCTGTTTACACCAAGGATTTTTTCGGCTTTTCGACAGCGAAATGCCAAGGTTATTGCCTATCTGCCACGAAACCGCAACGACGTAGACACAGCCCAGCACGCCGGCGCCGATCTAATACTCTCAGATAGCCTATTTTTAGATCAGGCCCAAGGACTCGACTGCAAATTATCTGGCAGATAAGCTACAATGAATGCATGGAAACCTTCACTCGCAACATCCAGAAATCAAACGCGCAATCGTCAAAAGGAGAGTCGCAGCTTGCCAGCGATATCCCCGAGCACGGTGAGATATATCGATCCCTTTGCCCGGTCGATCATAAAAACAACTGCGTTGCCATTCGCGGCGTGCGATCACGACTCGTTAGTTCACATCCTCCAATCGTTATAATCCATGATGTTGCGGAGAAATCAGAGATGTACTGGGACTGCATCAAATTCATTTGTGATAAGGGCTTTAGTAGTTACATTTATGATCAGCGCGGACATGGCAGCAATACCGAACTATCTGGCCACCTCGATCGCTTCCAAGATTTAGTCTCTGATCTACTTCAAGTTACATCCTGGGTGAGACACATGCACGCCGGGATCGCGCCATTAATCGTTGGGCAAGGATACGGCGCAATTGTCGCTACAGAGCTCGCATGTAAATTCCCACATTTTGTGACGGGAATCGTGTTAGCCGCACCCACACTGGAATTGGCCTGGAAGCCTGGCACGATAAAACGCCATATCATAAAACTCATGGCGGATATCGCACCTCAAACCAAAGTCCCACAGGGACTTCATCCGAGATTTTCAAACCCGCTGCATCGTGAGGTTGGAAAAACTATGGCTACCAGATTTTTGCGTTCGCTGATCGGTCCGCGACAGTTGAGACTCTCCTTTGCATTTGCACAAGAGCTATTTGAAGCCATGGACGGCTTCGATAAATCGTTTCACGCACTCAAAAAACCAGTCTTGATTTTAAAGCCTGGAAACGATGAGGTCGCAAGTTACGGGCTGATGGATCAGATTGCAAAACTACACCCCGAACCTGGACTGGTGCGCTCCACGATTGTAGCAAACGTCCACCACAATGGTTTTACAGAAGGCCATCTTCCGATGGCGTCTATTTTAGAAGAAGTTCTAACATTTGCCCAAACAGCTATAGCTTGGCCGGGTAGAGAGGCAAATTCCAAAACATGAAACCACCGATGAACGCATTATTTACATCTGGCATCGATGCAATGAACCGTATCAAAAAACAGGCTCATTATACGTACATCATCCTCTCCTTACTGAGGGCAGGCGCCGTTGGAGCGGTTATCATGGCGCTATGGACCGAGGTTATGCCAGATCGGCCACTTATGCACATCGTCATCGGTATAACGACGTTTTTAGCAATTACCCGCTTTTCAAATTTCCTGAGAGACTACCGCATCAAGCCAAAGGCCATGCTAGTTGGACTAGATATGCAATACCCGCAAGCATCGGTTAGTCCGTTTATAGCAGCGGAGTCAGAGGGTTTTAACGATGAATGGGCGCCGCGCCTGCAGCGAGAGCAACGGCGTGTAAAAGCATTTGAAGCTCGCCGTATCACAACGTTGGCCGGCTCATTGTTGATACCTTTACTGATTGCAGCCTTACTAGTTTCAACCGCACCAATTAACATGACAAGTGCTCTAGCAGATGCAAAAAACGTATTTTCAGCCCTTGCTGGTGGCGTTACTCTTGAAGTTTTAGAGGGTGCAGCACCTGCCAAGAACCCGAATCAGAAATTGGAAACATCTTTTGCGCTTTCTAGCCTATCGCCACCAATCATCGACTTGATTCCATCTAATATGATCAAACTAACCATTGTCCGACTTGAGGATTTAGCCACACCACCAACAATCACTCTAGAGTCCTTGAACGGCGCGCCTCCGTTAACTATCCAAATGAGCAACACTCGAGGAACAGAAACATCTGGGACAACCTGGACAGCAGAGTTCTCAATTGCAAATTCCAGCCTATTAAAGATCCCTGTTGAAAGCTCCCGATCACTTGCCAAGATTAACGTACAGGAGCTTCCATTACCAAAGGTTCAATTATCAATCGAAAGCGGTCCGAAGGATCCTTGGCCAGATAATGAGCTTCTCCCGCTCGCTATCAGTGTTACTGCCACCCATCCACTCGACAAAATTCGCCTAAACATCACGGCAAAGGGAAAATCTTCGCAAGAATCGGTGCTAACAATTACCGGCGACACTACTACCGTCAAAACCAGCTATAAATTGAATTTAGTTCCCTGGATGGAGGAAGACATTGTCGAATTTGATATCGTCGCGGAAGCAATTGATCGAGCTGATCCAACTCCTCTTACTGGAAGAAGCCCCGCTATCCGCGTCAGGGCAGCTAGTGCATACGGTCGCTACCGAGCTTCATTAGAGACATTGAAAAAGGTCAAGTCCATGCTTGATGAAGCCAGTAGTAGCGGCGGATCAGTCTCAAAAGATGCTGTTTCTACAATGCAAAAGGCTATACAGCAAAGCGAAACCGCGCCGTTTTTTGATGGAATTGACCGCACGGAACTCGCCAGGCTGATGCAGAAAGTCAATGAAACCTCAAATCAAAGCTCGCCTTCTAAAATTCAAGACACAAGCCAAGCTATTGGTGAATTTTTATTAGAACATGAGATCCTTGACGACAGGGAGCGAGACCGAGACTTTTTTATTGCGATTCGATCATTTTCAAGAGTACTTGATGGCGAGAAACCTCGTCGCATCGAGCAATCGACCTACTTAGCAAATAGACTCATTCAGTTTCTCGATGATCGTCACAAACGTTGGGCTAGCAGAGTAGCTCGACTTGGACGCGAGTTTTCACCAGAAAATTGGGAACGCATTAATGGCGAAAGACCCTTTCATAAACAGATCCAACAGGCTGCCGCTCAAGCCGCCGACAACCCAAAGATTGCACAAGGACACTTAAGCAAGGCTGCAAGTGAGTTCCGCGCATGGATCGAGGAATTAGAGTCCAAAGAGGACCTATTGCGGTCAAAAATGGAGCGAGAAAGACAGCAAGGCCTCGCAAACGCGAGAAATGATTTAAAAGAGATTCAACAGCGGCAAGATCAGATTTCGCAGGCTCTCGATCGCGCGGCGCAGCGCCCGACCTCTGATTTATCAGAAAAATGGCCAGCCGCAAGAACAAACGAGAATACAAATGTCAAACAGTCCACAACACTATTGAACCGATTGAGGGAACTCTCACCTCAAGCCGGTGAAAGATTGGAAGCCGCAATTAAAGCCATGAATGAAACGATCACCACGGGCGAGTCTGCCCAATTTACACAAGCAGAGGGTCTATCCGACCTTGCTGGCCGCATGCTGCGAGACGCTGCATCAGCGGCAAGTTCGAGTCAAAAGCAGCAGAAAGACCGCGGAAGACGCCGGAAAAACAACGGCGATGATTACCATGGTAATTCAATCGGCGGACAAGTTGAAATCAAAAGTGAGTATCGAGTTGATCCAAAGTTTCGTGAAGAGATTTTGCGTGACGTCGAGGGCGAAATGAATTCTGAAGAAAACAGGAATATTCTTGACGGATGGCTCCGCCAGGTGGTGCGATGAAAGTCGCTAATATTTCCAGTATATCTGAGACATCTGTAAGGCATATCAAATCACCTATACATGTTCCATTTGCCATATCTTCTGAGACCCTAAACGAGGCAAGCTCTGTCATCATTGAACTCAAAGATGAAGACGGCTTGTGCGGCATCGGAGAGGCCAGTCCGTTTCCGACTTTAACTGGTGACAACGTAGAAGGAGTCCTACCAACGGTTCAGGAGATTCTAGACCAGATTAGACCGTTAAATCCCCTACGAGGACTACAAACGCTGCGCGCGATTCGAGACGAGATATTCCTTTCATCACCTAGCGCTTATGTCGGCGTCGAGACGGCTTTATGGGATATCTATGCAAAACAACTCGGAGTACCGTTAGCCGCAATTTGGGGCGGGCGCATGATCGATCGCGTTATCACGGACATAACGCTACCAATTATGCCAGCCGGAATGGTCCAAAATTTTTGGGGCCTTTTTGCTCATCATGGATTTGAAGTGATAAAGATAAAGGTATCAGGCCACGTCTCAGATGATCTCGACATGATTCACGCAATGATTGACCTCCTGCCGCGAAATGCACTATTTACCCTTGACGGCAATCAAGGCTATCGACTGGATCACGCAAGAGCTTTGTTATCTCACCTAGCAGCCCATGAACTTCGTCCTCTTTTTTTCGAACAACCACTTCCAAGCGATGACTGGTCTGGCCTTAAGCAACTCGAAGACAGCACGGGTACGCCCGTATGCCTAGACGAAAGCGTCACCAGCCCGGAGGATGCTATTAGAGTCGTCCGGGAGAAAACGGCGAGCATGATTAATCTGAAGATTATGAAGTCTGGCATCGAAGAAACGATGCGCATCATCACGATTGCACGCGCTTCGGGTATCGCACTCATGATCGGCGGCATGCTTGAAAGCGAGATCGCGATGAGCGCAAGTTTGCAACTAGCTTGCGGTGTCGGCGGCATTCAACATTTCGACTTAGATACCCCGTTCTTTTTCAAGACTATGCTGACTAAAGATAGCCCGTGGCATAAAGCAACGGCAGAACTCGTAAGACCGGAAGGTCCTGGGCTGGGGCTTGAGCTAATCACATGAAGTCAACGCGCTACCTCGCGGGATAGACCTTTGTCATGATTTCGCCAACCTAAAATGATGGCCAAGACCAAGGTGCTCGCCGTTTCGAGGCACTGATATACCCCGAAAAACTTTTAAAATTAGCTATTTATGATAAGTAAGCACATGATACACGAGGGACTTCTTCTCATCAACGGGTAGGCACTTGGGGGCCTTCGCACTTAAGTGTCTCCGTGCTGCTTGGGCACATTTGTTTTGTTAGGCAGGCTGTCATTGTGCTAAGCTGATACCTCCTAAGTCACTTAATTCTCTGAGGTTTAGCTATTATGGAAGAAAACGACAACCCACGCCTCTACCGTCTCCGTCATTCGATGGCCCACGTCTTGGCGCAAGCTGTACAGACAAAATACCCAGCAGCTAAACTGGGTTTTGGCCCCCCAGTTGAGCATGGATTTTATTACGATTTTGATTTTTCAGGAACTGAGTTTCATGAAAGCGACCTCAAAGAGCTTGAGAAAATCATGCGAAAAATTATTGGTCAAGCTCAAGAATTTAAACGAATTGACTGCTCGATGAATGAAGCCATCGAAACTGTTAAAAAATACAGGGATGAGCCGTATAAAATTGAAAACATAAAAAACCTTACTAGTCGGGGCGAACAACATTTTAGCTTCTATACCAACGGTAACTTCATTGATCTGTGCGAAGGCCCTCATGTCGAAAACACCAAAGAACTGCAAAGCGCTGCGTTTAAGTTAGATCGCGTTGCCGGGGCTTATTGGCTGGGTGATGAAAAGCGTCCTATGCTCACCCGCATCTATGCTCTGTGTTTTGAGAAACAACCCGAGCTTGATGATTTTTTGAAACGTCGAAAAATGGCCGAAGAATTCGATCATAAAAAACTCGGCAAGGAACTAGATCTATTCGAAATCGACGATCTCGTGGGCAAAGGACTACCATTGTGGTTGCCAAACGGAACCGTCATTCGCAACGAGATTCAAAAATTTGCGGAAGAAATGGAGTTTAAATACGGATACAAGCGAGTGGCCACCCCAAACATCGCCAAGCAAGATCTCTACCTTAAAAGTCAGCATCTCCCTGCTTACGAAGACTCAATGTTCCCACCAATGATCGTAAAAGATGAGGATGGCACCGAAGCCACTCGTTTCTTTCTAAAGCCAATGAACTGCCCCCATCATCATTTAATCTACGCAAGCCGAATGCGCAGCTACCGAGATCTACCGCTGCGACTCGCAGAGTATGGCACCTGCTATCGCTATGAACAATCAGGCGAGCTGTCTGGATTACTTCGCGTTCGCTGTATGTCGATGAATGACGCCCATATTTACCTTCGCCTCGATCAATTCGAAGACGAGTTTCGTAAAATCATTAAGATGTATCGCGAATTTTACGACACGTTCAAACTATCGAACTATCGTGTCAGATTATCAGTTAGAGGAAAGGATCGAGCTGATAAATACAAGGGCCCTGAATCAATGTGGGAGAAGGCTGAATCGCTCTTAGAAAAGGCTCTAAAAGATCTTGGAGTTGAGTACTTTGTTGGTGAGGGCGAAGCTGCGTTCTATGGTCCAAAGATCGATTACCAGTTCAAAAACTTACTTGGTCGAGAAGAGACGTTATCCACAATTCAAGTGGATTTCCTTGCGCCCGTTAACTTTAGCCTAAAGTATACGGAACAGGGAGGAACGGAAGGCGTCCCCGTCATTATACACCGGGCACCCTTATCCACACATGAGCGATTTACAAGTTATTTAATCGAGTACTATGGTGGTGCCTTCCCAACGTGGTGTGCGCCTGTTCAGGTTAACATCGTTCCCGTTAATCAAGAGTGCGAGAGCTTTTGTCGAAGTCTTACAGATGAATTGCACAGGCTATTCATTCGTGCTGAAGTCGATACATCAGATAATAGCTTCAATAAAAAGATTCGCAACTCGACCGTTAAAAAGACCCCCATCACCTTGGTCATTGGCATGAAGGAAGTTGAGGAGGGTCGGGTTACTGTCCGTCGGTACGGTATTGAAAAGCAAGAAACCATGACGGTTCTCGACTTCAAGACCATGCTACACAACGAGATTGCATCACGAACGATGCTCCGCGAACCTATGAATTCTCTGATTTAGGTGTAATTGGTACAGCTAAATTATCTTACAGCTCCGAAACTTTCCCACGGACGGGAAAGTTTCGGAGCTGGTTTAGCAACTAGCGCAACAGATGTTGCCTTATTAATAGGTTAACAGCGGGTCATCCAGGATAGACACTGCAAGAACCGCACCCTCCCCCAACGTTGCCATTTGGGCACATGGAGCAGGTTCCGCCGCAACAATTTCCCGTGCAGCCACCACAATTACTTCCAGTGCATCCAGCAGCTGCAAGCCCTCTATGGAGCTGAGCAAAGCTCTTGAACATATTTGATACGACCGACTGAGCAGAAAACTGGGGCGATGACCCTCCTCCACCTGAACCTGTCAGTAACGACGAAAACAAGCCCGCTAAATCGGGCCCTCCTCCCCCTCCAGATCGCATCCCCTGTAGTCTGCCAAAGAGGGGCATTAAGGCGGATAGGCCGCCTCCACTCGCCAAAGAGAACCCTACCTCGTTACCATATTGTAAGCCAGAGTCGGCATATTCGGTACCCATGAGAAGACGCGACAGTTCACTGACTTTCCTGTTAATCGATGAAAACTGCTCAAATGACTTTTTAAATTTTTCGCTAGCTATTCTCCTGGATTCATCATTGCAGTGCGCGGACTGAAATGAGTTTGCAAATACGTAATCTCGAAAGCTACGACGCTTATCATCCTCTTCAGGGGTGAAAGCCCGGTCCATCAACCGCGGGGTAGAAGCTTGTTTTAGATTATCTAGCGCACTTTCCCCCAAAATGTTTTTTATGCCCGTTAAATTAGCGCCAGCACCGTTTCCATTGGGAAGATTCACAATATCACGCAAAAAAGCCTCTGCCACATCCTCCTTTAAAGAGACGAAGTCACTCGTCTCATGCTCCGACGGAGATATCATCCTAGTCTTTGGATTGATATCGAGTCGGCTATAAAACTGGGCGTAGATGTACCCGAAGATTTGAGGGCCATAATAACGGATTTCTTTTGGATCAGGGGTTTGAACAATTGTAAATATCGGCGCTGATCGACCGGTGGGATCACTAACGAAATTGAAACACCCCTTAGGAAGCTCTCCCTTCTCTAGAGGCTTTTTATAGTACGCATTTTCGCAATATTTTTGAGGGCTTCTTGTGATGAGAACTGTTCCACCGAACCTTTGTGTAAACAGCGAAACAACTTCATTGGGCAACGCTGAAAAATAGTCGTTCACCGCTTCTCGGCTATCTGTGATATCTGTTTTCGTCCAAGATTCACCACTGGACTTATCAAACACAATTTGATCATCAGTAATCAAGGCTCTATTGGCTACATTGGCGGCTCTGCATTGATATTTTTCCAAATCAATGGAGCCGAAGGCAATCGAATCCAGAGTCTTTGTCCTTGCTAGACCTTTCTGATCTGTGCCCTTGCAGGCCTGACTTAATAATGTCGCTAAAATCACAAATAAAGGTATTTGCCACATCATCACCCACCTCCAAAGAATTGATCGGAATAGAGGCGCAAGATATTTAATTATTATTATCAAACAGGAAAATAGTTCAATCAAATCAGGCCCTCAGACGGTTGAAGGGTTGAGTGCTTCCACTTTCCCAGACCCTGAAATAAGCAACTTTTTTAAGACCAGTGCATACATGCGCACGACGATCAATCGAGCACAGCACCGCAGGTGCGTCGGCAATCTGTCACGTACAAGCCTCACGTCATTGCCAGCACCACAGACCGGTCGGTAATCTGTAATGCAGAAGTAGGATGCGCGATAATGGCCACTGAGGTGTTAGCTGGACGTTTCCCGTTATTTCAACTTCGAAAAATAATATCTTGTTAACGCCTTTTCGCCGCTTTTTTTAAGCTGACCCGATTGCACGCCAACCAGTAGGTCGCGGCTGGCAGTTGCCGATGATATCGACTTAAAAATTTTAAGATAATCTTTTCGGGAAAATGATTCACGGCCAAATCTATCAGATGCAACTTCCAGGCGATCTTTAGTCGTTAACGGCTTAGTCCGAATTTGCTCCATTAACTGAACTAGGCTGTCGCGAATCGTTGTAAGCGCAAACTCAATAAATATTGTGGCATCGCCGGCTTTATCCGATGCCGAGAGGGCTTGGTAATAGGCTGCCTGCCTCTCTTTAATGACTGATTCGACCGGGATATAAGAAAAAATTGGGCTTTCAGATAACAATATGATGTGCTGCCAAAGTCGACCAATTCGTCCATTTCCATCGGAAAATGGGTGTATGAACTCTAATTCATAGTGAAAAATACAGGCTTTAACCAAAGTGGGCGTTTCGTGGTCGCGTTTTAAAAAACCAAAGAGTTCACTCATCAAGTGAGGTACTAATTTTGGTTTTGGAGCTACATGACCGACTTTCGATCCCTTGATGATACCAACGTTTATCGAGCGATACTTGCCTGCATCGGGCACCAATCCTGACATCATGACACCGTGGGCCTTAAGAAGGTCTACTTCTTTAAGCGAATTCCACTTATGAGCCTGTTCATACGCCTTGATCGCATTGCGAACCTCAAGAATTTCACGAGGATCACCTAGCACCTTACGTCCCTCTAGTATGGCGGTCACCTGATCGAGGTCAAGAGTGTTCCCCTCTATGGCTAAACTTCCATGGATTGTTTTGATTTGATTTTTCCGGCGCAGCTGTGGTTGCGGGGAGGGCGAACTAACTCCCTCGAATTGACCGACGATCCTGGCAATGTCAGTACATAATAAAACAGATTTATTTGTTATTTTGAAAGGTGGTCGCATACGATGATAGTATCATATGATACTATCATCGGCAGCTATTTGTTCTGATTTGTTTTATAAAATGCCTCAAAATGGCCATTCACGTAAGCAAAACGGAAGATCCTGCTACCAAACTCCCTCCACCCCTATAATACGTTCCGGGAGTTGTCGACGTTTCGCGAGTTAAAGTAATCTTTCTCATGAATTACTGCTCCTTCCGAGAAATCTGGAAGGCATCGATTCTTATCGAAAAAACCAAACCAGCAAGGTACAAAATTCCAAGAGCCGGCTCCAGATCATACGAAATCTGGCGTACAAAGTTCATAGGCGGATTTTCTGGATACGAAATCCAAGCCCAAAGTCCAACTAACGTCGTAAGAATAGCGTGAACCGAGAAAAGGTATCTTCCACCACAGGCACCAAGGATCAGAAACGCAACCGGACAAAGAATTGTAGCTGCGACAAAGCGCGTATTCGGTCCTGCACTACCAGTTAGCAAATTTTTTACCAACAAAGGGAGATATAGAGAGGCAAACAAGACGGTGGAGTAGATAACGACCGAAAAGATACTGCGATTAATTACCTTACCAATTGCTAGATCAGATTTACTCATAGATCAACCTCAGTGGGCCTCGACTCCCGGTTCGAATGGCGGCCTTGGAGCAATAACGGGCGGACCGCTCAAAACTCCGCGTAACTATCAGGATAATATAAACTTCATCGCAAACACAATAGAATCCATTTTTGAGATTTGTGCTCGTCTTTACATCCAAAGAATCTATTCTTGGGAGATTACGACAACGCTATTTTGAACAATATTGACCCTTGGAATGACAAAGGAAAATGGCCAGTCTCACGCAATCTTAAGCACTACAAAACATATTTCTTTCGTTCGAAGATTTCATAATGAAGATCAATGACTAGCCCAAGTTATTGCCCCTAAGTTTTCGAACCATCAGTAACAGGCTCATAGAGTCTTGACAGCGCCTCCAATGCGATTTGACCCACCCTCCCTCGTGATCGATCGAACATACCTCGCATAGCTCGACGCGTTTCGAATGGAGGAGTATCCCGCTGAAGTTGTTCAAAAGCATTGGCCCAAATCAGCTCAACCAAATGTCTGTCCAGTTCCTTGCAGGCTGGGACGGTAACTTTACGGTAGTTGTCAAAGAATTCAGACTCAGACGCAGAAATATATGACCTGCGGTCCATAACACAGTAACTGTAGACTATCTCCTCTGAGATCGTTCCAATAATATTTTGGATATTTAGGCGGTTTTCATGGTGGGGTTCGTTGCAAACGAAAAATTCTGTAAGGTAAACGGCATGAAACAAGCCAGCGAGTACTAAATCCTCGTCAGCATTCCAAGAATTCAAAACATCAGCTGTACCTGTTAAGTGAGATAGTAAATCCCGTTCAAAAAAAGATATATCGCACGCTTTTAGCGTATGTAAATATTGTAGTGCTCTGTCCATCCTTACAGTCATTTATTTTGCCTCTCCGTTTATAGCCATTTCTGGACGCAAGATTGCATTTTACACGCAATCTTCTCAATCAGTTAGTAAAGCAGTCGTTTTCCATCGACGAAGCACCATTCCGCCTCATCGTGCTTAGCAACATGAAGCAACCAGTGTATTCAAGATCCCTCGCTGCGCGTCGGGATGACGGTATTCAAAAAGTGCCAACATTTCATTCAAATGCCAGCCTCATAAACCTGTGTTCTACAATACTCTAAGTGGGGCCGACTTCACACGTGCCTGTCTCGCGATAAGCCCTGCCGAAGAGGTTGGTGCCGTTAGCTTCAAACAAAACTGGGCCTTGATTTTCTCGGATGCTTAGGGTCAAGGTGGTATCCCCACTCCGAACTCTGCAGTTGAAATTTTTTCCACCAGCAGCATCTGGGGCACACTTCAGGTAGGAATATACTGAGTTACTATAAAAATACTCAGCGATAAAACTAGAGTATTCGTTGACCGGTTCTCCAGCCTTTATAAAAAAGGCTATCTCTGCACCGTTTTCCCCATCACAGTTGTAAGGTCTATCAAAACCTTGCGCATTCGCAACGTTAGCGAAAAACATAAGCAAAAGTAGAATCAAGTTAAATTTCATAAATGCTCCCATTGTTTATGCCACAGTTTAAGAAAAATGCCCCATATGAGCAATAATAAAGAACTTGGTCATTGAGCTCAAATTCTTGAAGATATATGTGCCAACGCCTTTAGTGATAAGCACTTTGAAAATCACATGGTTCTTAATCCTATCTCGTGACAGGATTTAGGACGAGACAAATTTGAATCAGGTTGCGCAGGATGCTGGCCAGTCTGTTATTTATTACTCAGGATAAAACTGATTATTCTGTAAAGTCACCCCTTTTTCATTTTAGAGAAAGCTTCCAGGACAGCCCTGACTCTTGCTGGCTGGCGATTGCCCTTGAGAGAAACAATGTGGATTTCGCTTCTAATCTTCTTCGTCTCTGTCCCGGGGAAGAAGTGTACCTCGTTCCGCTTCAGCTCGTTTCCAACCACATGAGTCGGCACAACGGACCAACCAACACCCTGAGAAATCATGGTTACGGCACCATGAAGACTATTGATTTCTCCAGCTATCGTCAGCGACTCAAAGTTTAAAGAGCGACGCATAGGAAAGTGGTCGGCTCTCCAAATTTCGAATAAATTTCTCATGCCTGGGTAGTTCACAAACGGCAGCCTGCGGATGACATCCACTGATGTCTTTAATTCAAGCGCACCTTTTTTTCCGATTAGAGCGTACTCCTCGTAGGCAAATAGATCGTGGTCAAGTGCCGGATTTTCGCTTTTTCTGGTAAGGAATCCAAAATCAAGCTCTCGGCGAATGATTTTATCAATGACGTCTTCATTGGGACATAAATCTACCTTTAAATGGACATTCGGGAATTTTTCCCGCGCTTCCAACAGAAGTGGAAAATGCGGAGTGAATATACAACTGTGCGGCATTCCATAACGAACAAGTCCGCTGAGTGAACGAGTTCCATGCCCCATTTCCTCAAAGAGCTTTTCAAGTTCATCTTGCTGACGCTCGATATAATCCAGGAGTAGTTGCCCGCTGTCGGTCAGTGAAACTGCCTTGTTGACCCTTACAAAAAGCGGCTGGCCAACTTGGACCTCCAATTTTGCGATCTGTTGGCTTATGCCAGACTGAGTCATGGCAGCCTTCTCGGCCGCGCGAGTAAAATTAAGCTCCTTAGCCGCAAGCCAGAAGGCCTTGAAAAGGGAGCTGTCGATCTCACGAAATTGCCACGGAACCTCAACCATGGTCTTACTTGTACACGAGGACAGGTGGACGATCAATCACTAATTGTAATGATAATAAGCATTATCAATAATTTCCATTATTTGAGAACCCCCAGTAAAGTCCGACCGCAAGAAAGCGAGGTTCTTATGTTAAGAACACAATTATCAAACCTAGCCCGTAAAATATTAGTCAGATTATCGGCCAGCATAAAGCCCCCTAACGTCATCTTTGATCACGAAGGCAATGAAGCGTACCTCTCCCGCTACTACCTTTTTCGCGGACCCAAATCCAAAGACGGCTCTCATCCCTTTGACCAGTTTGGTCGCCCCAAAGGTAATATCGTCCGCTCTGAAGGTTGGAGCGTCGTACTTCATAAATTTCACAAAAGTGACTCAACAGACAAATTACATAACCATGGGTGGACATGGGGGTTGTCCTTTGTATTGGCTGGGGGCTATACGGAAGAAAAGCTCATCGGAAACATGGTTAGTCGTAGAACTATCAAACCCTTTTCGATCAATTTCATTCGCCCCAATGAATATCATCGCGTTGATCTCCTTGAGAAAGATTGCTGGACTCTTTTCATTCGTGGTCCTAGGCGAGGCGAATGGTTTTATAAAGATCGGTTCACTCGCGAAAAAGTCGAGTGGGACCGTCACGTAAAATTGGCAGAAGCAAAGTAAGGGAGTAATCACCATGAACGGCGAATCCCCAATTCTATGGATTGCTTCCGGTAACAAGGATAAAGCAAGAGAATTGAATGATTTAACTCAAAGATTTCTGCCGGATTTCAATACAGTCAGGGCGCGAGAGCCAATATCGGTGGTGGAAAGCGAGCCAACCTTTGAAGGTAATGCACGATTAAAGGCGCAGGCGCTGGTGGCGGAGTTACTCGGCGAAGGCTATGAAAATTTCTCGGTTATTGCTGATGACTCTGGTCTCTGTGTAGACCTGTTGGAGGGACGCCCAGGTGTCTTTTCCGGTCGATACTCAGGGCATGGATCAAACTCAAGAGGTAATCTTGAAAAAGTTCTTAGAGAGTTAGCAGGTGTCTCCACAGATCTGGGTAAACGAACAGGTTATTATCATTGTTCCCTCTATCTGATTTCTGTCGCTAACGGAGTTATAATTAAGGAAATTGCGGAGCAGGGGCAGAGAAGAGGTCTTATCGCGATGGCCCCGATGGGGTCGAATGGATATGCCTACGATTCAGTGTTTTTGGACCCAGACACATGTCTCAGTTATGGTGAGCTTTCTTACGAGGAAAAGCAGCAAGACTCTCATCGAACCCGGGCGTTTCAGTCACTGAAACGGCACATTGCGAGGATTTCGCAATGACTACCTCGGCACTTGTTTTCAGCCTTATCTGTACGTTTTCTATAAGCATTATCTCCGTGGTTTCAAGTTGGCTTTACAGAAGGGAACGTGCTCTAACCACTGAAACCATGTTTTTAATTTCCTTCGCACCAGGAATTATATATGGGATAGCGGCATCAGCCATGCTGCCACTTCATTTCAGTCGCGACACATTGGTATCGCTTGTGATCAAGAATGTTCTTTACTGTCTATCCTTCCATTATCGCTACGAGTCGCTTCGCAAATTTGGCCCTTTCATCGGATCTCTCATGCTGGGCACTCAGCCGATTTTAATATTCCTTCTTGGGTGGTTGGTCTTGGGGGAGACCATTTCGCCATACCAAATTGTGAGCGTTGTATTGGTAGCACTGGCATTGCTGGCACTGGCAAATCAGAAGCAGAAGACGTCGGATGGATCAGTCACGCTGACCTTATTTGGAAAATACTATTTGATGCCGACTTTGGCATCGACGCTTGCGATCATTTGGGATCGTTTCTTCTTAAAGGGGAAAATCTCGCCCAAGGAATTTTTCATATTGGATCGTTTGATGTTGGTGCCGGCACTCTTGATTGTTATGTTGCTCTTAAGTCGAAGAGACCCTGAAGGAAAAACTCGGCATGCTGAATCTTGGGAGGCGTTCAAACGTAATTGGAAGTCGGCTTTTGCAATTGCTTTGTTGTTTACGCTCTCGGTCTATGCGTACAATTCGGCTCTTGAAGTTGGGACCGCTGCCGTAGTCGGACTGTTTCGTAATTCGGCGTACCCGTTAGCAGCTTTCCTTGGGACATTCATATTCCAACGAAAAACATCTAACGGGGAGTGGACGAGTCTTGCTTTGGTACTTGCAGCGGTACTGGTTGGAGTATGTTAAACTGTAGGATATTCCAAGGTAAACGATCAGTTACATCATTCCGAGCAATTGGCATCCATCCTACGCAAACTCGCACGAGTTTAAAGATAAATCAAAGAGAATTAAAAAATTAGTTATTTTGGCCATTAGCTTGCGCTACGAAATTAAATTTTTTTGCCACGTTTATCAAAGTCACCGAAGTTGAACTCAAGCCAACGCAATTTGCGCTTTGATGGAGCTAACTAATTCCAGGCGTAAGCTGTGACTAATGGGTTTGTTGTCATGAAAACATTTTTGTCTCCGGCTCAGTGCAGCATCTCGTCGCGGCCTGGGCCGGTTCCAACCCAGAGCACTTGCGTGCCCGTATAACGTTCAATGGCGGCTATATACTGACGAGCATGATCGGGCAAGTCAGCAATGCGGCCCGATTTAGGGATATCCCCACTCCAGCCTGGTAGAGTGACGTAGATGGGCTCGCAGGCGGCCAGGATTTCTGCGTCCCAAGGGAAGTCTTCGATCTCACCGAGTTCAGGGTGTTTATAGCGAACGCAGATCTTGAGCTCAGGAAATCCTGAAAGAATATCCATTTTGTTGATAATCACTCCGTCAAAACCATTGACAGCGGCGCTATACCGGAAGGCGACGGCGTCAAACCAACCACAACGGCGCGGACGTCCAGTGGTTGCACCAAACTCCTGACCTTTCCTTGCAATCTCAGCACCGACTTTGTCTTGTAGCTCTGTCGGGAATGGTCCGCTTCCAACCCTTGTCACATAAGCTTTAGCGATCCCATAAACTTTTGTGATGGTTTTTGGCGAAAGACCGATACTGCTGCAGGCTCCGGCGGCTGCAGTACTGCTTGAGGTGACAAACGGGTAAGTGCCATGATCAAGATCAAGGAGGGTTCCTTGAGCACCCTCTAGTAATAGCCTTTTACCGCCCGTGATAGCCTTGCGCAGTCGTGTTTCAACGTCACAAACAAAAGGCCCAATGGTTGCAGCAGAAGCATGGAATTGATCCCAGGCCTCAGGGTTTGCCTCGTAGTGTGTTTTAAAATCGCGGTCGTTTTCGACCATGTCGCGAATCCATGCTTCACGAGCTTTGTTTTGCACATAGTGCCCCATACGCAGGCCCGTGCGACTTGCCTTTTCGGAATAAGTCGGACCGATGCCTCGTTTGGTGGTGCCGATTGGGGTACTGGTTTTTGACTCGCGCATGCCATCAAGATGAATGTGCCACGGTGTGATAACGTGCGCACGAGCTGAGATCCAAAGATTCTCCGGCGTGATGTCGATGTTACCCCGCATCTTAGCGATCTCGCCGACGAGACCAACCGGGTGAATTACGACTCCTGCTGCCATGGCAGAGATAAGACCTTTTTGGAAGACGCCACTTGGTATCTGATGAAGAACGTGTTTTGTTCCATTGATCCAAATCGTGTGACCGGCATTGTTGCCTCCCTGGTAGCGGGCCACGATATCTGCCTTCTCGGCGAGGACATCAACCCATTTACCCTTACCCTCATCACCCCACTGTGCTCCGACAACGATGGTCACCTGGCTCATAGCGCTTTTGTCCTCTCTTGTAGTTACGAAGGAGATACGGCCTGAAAGGTTGTAATTCCGCTAGTTATAGATTTCAAGGTTTTCTGTGAAGGCCTCTGATCTCTTTGGTTGAGGGCAGGTATTTTGCGAATTTTAAACTCCATCTGTAGCGGATGCCTTTTGTTGGTGATTCTCCAAAGATTCCTGGCCAGGCCCTTGACGTGTTAGACTATGGAACACAAGCGTGGAGGCTGCCAGTGAGTCCGATGGAGTGGAACGACCGTCTTGATGTCGGCGTTCACAGTATCAACCTAGAGCACAAGCAACTTCTAACGATCATAAGCAAGCTTTATGATCGTCAGCAACAAAATGGACCTTTGATAGAGGTTCGCATATTGATGGGTGAGTTGGCTAGCGGTACAGTGAAGCACTTTACAGATGAAAAAGTCTATCTTGATACGATTGGCTTTCTGGATGCGGAGGAGCATAAATTCATTCGTAAAGATTTGCTGGAGAAATTTACAGAACATCAATTTGCTTATATTCAAGGCAAAGATTTCAAGTATGGTAAGTTTGCAAAGAGTAGGCAAAAGCGTGCCTAAATAACAAACAAATTTAGGTTTTTTGTCAGAGAGCATCACATCAAACGAGGAGACATCCACTCATGGCCAGTCCTGCTTTCATTATGCCAAAGCCAAATTTCTTGTACGGCACCGCCTGGAAAGAGGAACGAACCAAGGAGCTCACGCTCATGGCGCTTAGAGCCGGTTGCCGGGCGATTGACACGGCCAATCAAAGGAAGCATTACGTGGAGGCTGCGGTTGGTGAAGCTGTAGCTGAGGCCGTGTCGACGGGGCTGCTGCGCAGAGCGGATTTGTTCTTACAAACAAAGTTCACCTTTGTGCAAGGTCAAGACCATCGGCTCCCCTATGATCCGTCCCAACCCTTTTGGGTCCAGGTTCTTCAGTCCTTTGCAACGTCACAAGAACATTTAGGCACCGACGTCATCGATTCCTATATATTACATGGGCCGTGCAGCAGCTATGGCCTTACAGAGGCTGATCATGACGTTTGGCGGGCCATGGAGTCGCTGCACAACGACCATAAAGTGCGTTACCTTGGTGTTAGTAATGTTAGTTTGTCGCAGTTAAAGCAGTTGAACGAGTTTGCTGTTGTAAAACCGACGTTCGTGCAAAATCGCTGCTACTCGTCAACACGCTGGGATAAAGGGGTAAGGGATTTTTGTGTAGAAAATTCATTAATTTATCAGGGGTTTTCATTGCTGACCGCCAATATCCAAGATCTCTCGAAACAAAAGATGCGAGACCTGGCCAAGCGTAAAGACTGCACAATTGCTCAGCTCGTCTTTCGCTTCGCTCAGCTGGTCGGTATGTTGCCGCTAACGGGCACAACTGACCTAGCTCATCTGACGTCTGATTTGCAGTGTGAGGCCATAGATCTATCTGCCGAAGACTGCGCGTTGATTGAATCAATTCATTTTTGAGATCAAGTTACGAACATAGCTGAGCCGATGTTAAAAGGAGCTCTTTCGTGAGAGACTCCTTTCCTCCGGCTGGTTGTGAGAGATGGTGGCGGTGACTTGTTGTGGAGCGATGTCCAACAAGTGGGCGCGGATGGTGTTCGCTAAGACCAAACCGATCCTAAGGTGGACTTGACGCTTAGGGTTCCATGGATGACTTGTTTAATTTTTAGCCAATAGCTTTCCGCAGGAATTGGTTCACACAACAGATGCCGTTGGCGGGTCCGATGTAGTCGTTTCAGATCGACGGTCTATGTTAGCGTCGAAAATCTTGATAACAGCTAATTATAACGCTTGTTTGCCCGAGAACAACGTATGACAACCTCCCGGCATTGTGGCGGGTGTTGTGCCACTCATAAAGGGGTTTTAGTGTCACTGGCCGTGCGCGTCAAACTCATGGCGGGAACTCTGAAAATTTTGCTCGAGATCCAGAAGTAATTTTACTATTCTCCGGTTCTAAACATCAGAACGAGTGGCCCACTTTGCGCATTGGTCGTCTCTGGAGTTGTTCTGACTTGAAACAAGGAATGATGCACTTGCCTACAATCGATGCTACCTATGCTATTTCTGCTCTTGATGGTCGATACGCGGATCAGCTGGAAGGGCTTGGAAAAATTGTGGGTGAGGGTGGTTTGATTCGATACCGAATTATGACCGAAAGCGCCTGGTTGCTTCATTTGGCGAGTCTTCCCTCGAAGTTCATTGTGATGGATCCGCCATGTCGCGAGTTCGTTGAGGCCCTCGCTGCAGGACAGATTCCAGAAGGTGCGGTGGCGGCCGTAAAGCAACTGGAGGCAAAAACTAATCATGACGTCAAGGCGGTCGAGTATTGGCTGAGAGAGCAGCTAACCTTACGTGGAGCAAATCAAGGCGTTCTATCCCATGTCCATTTTGCTTGTACAAGTGAGGATATCAATAACGTCGCTTATGCCTTGATGTTGGTGGATCTTCGCAAAACCGTTGTGTTGCCGCTTCTGACTCAGATTGAACAAACGCTACAAAAGATGAGTTACGAGTTACGGGCCACACCTATGTTGTCGCGAACCCATGGTCAGGCAGCGTCGCCAACCACAATGGGCAAAGAGTTGAAAGTCACCCATTGGCGGATCAGTCGGCAGATTGCGGCCCTTTCAAATCAGGTCATCTTGGCTAAGTTTAATGGTGCCGTAGGTAATTACAATGCTCATGTTGCCGCGTATCCAGAGATGGATTGGCTAAAGATAAGCGCCGCGTTCATTGAAAAACGGCTTGGTTTGTCATGGAACCCTTGGACAACCCAGATTGAAAGTCATGATGCATTTGTCGAGTTTATGTCGAGCATTAGACATTGTAATACAATTTTGATCGATTTTTCCCGGGACATGTGGGGCTATATTTCTCTTGGTTATTTTGCCCAGCGTGCCGTTGCGGGCGAGGTGGGTTCCTCGACGATGCCACACAAAGTGAACCCTATATATTTCGAAAATGCCGAAGGAAATCTTGGTGTCGCGTCAAGCTTGATCAGTCATTTTGCTGACAAGCTACCGATAAGTCGTTGGCAGAGGGATTTGTCAGATTCCACCGTGCTGCGCGTGACGGGGACCGCTTTGGGGCACGCAGTGTTAGGGTGGAAGAGTTTGCTGAAGGGGTTGAACCGCGTTGCTGCTGACCCTGACAAAATGATGGATGATTTGGGCAAGGCTTGGGAAGTTCTTGCCGAACCCGTGCAAACGGTGATGCGACGTTATGGGGTGACTGACGCTTATGAGCGCTT
>JBIKKO010000134.1:0-9637 GCA_044360315.1 Oligoflexales bacterium | reverse complement strand
TAGAAGTTTACTACGGCAAAGACCCCCTTGTGTTGGCACTCAAGTGCGGCGTAACGCTCATCGCCAAGGGGGTCGTCCGAATTTCCGAGGACCAGACTGGGAGCGGCAAGCAATCCCCAGAAGAGGGAGTGCAGTGCGGTCATGACTTGGCTGGGTAGAAATCTGTAGAACATTGGACCTCCCGGGCTTGATGTTTTGCGCCGTTCGTTGTACGACCTTATGTTGGATTTCGTGGGCTTTGTCAGCAGTGAATTAGTCCAATCTTGATTTGTCGCTAACGGACGAAAATGGGGTGCGTGCATGGCAGGAAGTATCAGCCTAATTTTGCTATTTATGTTTGTGAGTTGTGCTCCTCCTAAAAAGCCGAACTCGCCGGATATTCCGACCGGACGAGACGAGCCGACGACTCCTGATGCCGCAGATGATCCTGTGGTGGGGCGTGCTGCGGTGTTGTTTCATCCGACAGATCCAAGTTTGGAGGTTATCGGTCGAGAGCTGGAGAAGGCTGAGTCGAATATCGATATTGCGATGTATTCTATGGACGCCACCCAAGATAACCCCGTGATTCAAACTATATCCGGAAATGCGATGCAGCAGAGAATTCGGAGTGGAGAGCTGAAGATCAGGATGATTTTTGAAGGTTATGGATCCCCCGAGGATAACCGTTTGGTCAGTTCTAAAATCGAGGCTCTAGGGGTTGATGTACGCTGGTTTGCAAATTCGAGAAAGGTCCACCACAAATTTGCGGTCATCGATGCTGGACGAAACGATCCTGTTGTGATCACCGGCTCAGCAAATTGGTCCCTTGGATCCATGAAAAACTATGATGAGGCGATTCTCATTTTAGATAAGTATCCCGGATTGGTCATGGCATTTCAAAAAGAGTTTAATTTACTCTGGGGTTTAAGTGAGAATTTTGGTGAAGACCGTTTTCCTGAGGCTCACCCGACGGCCGATGTTGTCTTGGAGGATGGGATTAAACCATTCTTTAATTCATCCAATTTTGAGTTTTCCAATGGAGGTATGTCTACGAAGAATCCGGAGGTTTGGACACTAACAAGATCTATTGTAGCTGCTATCGATGACGCCCAGACATCGATCAAGATTGCGACGACTCGTATTGTGCTGCGACCTGTTTATAATGCCCTTTTGAGAGCAGCTGCTCGTGGTGTTAAGGTTGATATCTTGGTGAATCAGGATCAGTATCTAAGCCCCAAAGACCGTCGCCAGCTCCAGCTTGCAGATTGTTTGGATGAGTATGATAGAGAGTGTTCTCTTAATGTTGATTTTCCTTGGTTTTTGCATTCGCAAAACTATCCGGGCAAAGAAAACTTAAAGATTTTTATTAAGTTTTTTAGTTTGAACACTAAGATGACCTTAGCCAAACAGATGCATTCGAAATACTTGGTGGTTGACAGTAAGCGTCTGCTAACGGGGTCATTCAACTGGAGTGTTTCGGCTGAATATAACCACATTGAAAACGTGATCGAGCTTTTTGGTGACTCGTTTTCAAGTGTGATTCATGCGTTTGAGAGTAATTATCAGCAGATTTTTGGACAAGGGCGAGATCAATATAACCCTTTTATATCCGGAGTGGATGCAGCTATTCGTTCGCGGACAAAGATTGATTGTGAATTTAGTCCAATGGCTTTGACGTTTGAAGAGATCGACTATCTTTTAAATACCGGCTACCGTGCAGGGGGGCGCCCAATTCGTTCGGCGTGTCTTTGAAAAATGATGGGGGACCAAAACAAGTTAAATTTGCTGTCGATTCTTTGTAAATCGCTTGTTTTTGGCTGATTAGAGACAGGATTTTTTGCTCAGCCTTGCGTTGATTGTGGGCTTGACTTTTGGGACGTTGCCATAAAGTGATCAAGAGATTGTCTAGCCTGTTTGCGAACGCGATTTATCAAAAATGGTGACCAGCCAAACATCAGGCCGGGTAACCCAAACGCTTGGCGACTCCATCTCCAGGCATCAAACTGATCCTTATGAAAGATGATCTTGCCATCGCGAACCCGGATGGTCGCTTTGATGTTGTTAAGTATGCTACGCTTTGTTTTTGTAAACGTATACCGCGCAGACCAGTCCACACAAACGGTATCGTCTGTGGCTGAGGTGATTTGATAACTGATGGCTAAGTCATTTGCACGGGAGCATAGCATGGTCCACATGGCTCCGATTTCCTTTCCCTTTAAGTCAGTAAAGACTTCATCAGAGAATTCAGCATCATCGGCATAAAATGTCGCCATTTGTGGGCCTTGGCGCCGTGAGAATGCATCGTAGAATTCGTTTACAAGAGATTTGGCGTCGATGTTTGCAGTCATAGTGATACTCAGTGTCGAAGGTCGGTTTAGATGACTAGCTTACATGAACGATCATCTGTCGATCCTTGCGGCTTGAGCCACTAAGCATTGCCAGAAAATCGGTCTGTGGCGGCAACAAGTGCCCGCGCATTGCCATCTTCAAATGCCGAATGCCCCGCATCTGGGGTGATAAACAACTCACTGCCAGGTAGGGCTTTGTGTAATTGCCAGGCGGTACTCAGTGGACAGATTACATCATAGCGTCCGTGTACTATGACGGCTGGGATATGGGCTATGCTTGAGCAGTTGTCGAGAATCCAACTGTCAGATTTGAAGAAAGCCTTATTCACAAAATAATGACATTCTATTCTAGCAAACGCTTCGGCAAAGGTCTCCTCGCCAAAACTTGCTTTCACGTCATCAATTTTAGTGTAAAGACTACTCGTAAATCCTTCCCAGATACTCCAGGCGCGGCATGCAGCAAGGCGCGTTGAGCGGTCCTGGGACGTCAGACGTTTATAGTAAGCTTGGATCATATCCCCTCGATCCTCCAGGGGGATGGGTTTAAGATACTCTTCCCAGGCATCTGGAAACAGTTCACTTGTACCCTCTTGATAAAACCACTCAAGCTCGCGCTGGCTCACAAGAAAAATACCACGCAAAACCATCTCAGTAACTCTTTTGGGATGAGTGATGGCGTAAGCAAGAGCTAGGGTGCTACCCCAACTTCCTCCAAATACCTGCCAGCGCTCAATTCGAAGTTTTTCGCGGATTCGCTCCATGTCAGAGACAAGGTGCCATGTTGTGTTGTGTTCGAGAGATGCGTGGGGCTTGCTTTTGCCGCAGCCTCTCTGATCGAAGAGGATGATCCGATAGGCATCTGGGTTAAAAAAGCGGCGGTGATTGGGGTTCGTCCCGCCGCCTGGTCCACCATGGATAAAAATAACCGGCTTGCCTGCAGGGTTGCCTGATTGTTCGTAGTAGACCTGGTGTCCCTCTCCAACATCAAGATGACCTGCGTCAAACGGTTGGACGGGTGGATAAAGCCAACTTTTTGCGTCACGTTGCATAGCCATAACATGTCTCCTGCCAAAACTAAGATTATAAAAGCGCTTGGCTAAGGTCTTCAATTAAATCCTGGGCGTCTTCAATTCCGACGGATAATCGCAATAAATTAGGTCCGATCCCTAGTTTCTTTCTTAGTTCCTCGGGAACGCTGGCATGGGTCATCCTCTCTGGATGGTTAATCAAAGACTCTACTCCTCCTAAGCTTTCCGCGAGTGCGAACACCTTTAGCCTCTTGATAAACTTGACGACGTCCTCGTAGGTGCCTTGAAGATCGAAACTGACCATTCCAGAAAACCCGGTCATCTGTCGCTTGGCTAAGTCATACTGCGGGTGTGACTTAAGTCCAGGATAATAAACTCGCTTTACCCTGGGATGACCCTCTAAAAATTCCGACACCACTTGCGCATTTTTAGCATGTTGTTCCATGCGAATAGCTAGCGTTTTTATGCTACGTAGGAATAAAAAGCTTTCAAACGGAGAAGGCACTGCCCCTGCGGCAAACTGCACGAACTTGAGCTGTTCGTGTAAATTTTTATCGGCCAACATCAAAGCGCCACCGATCATGTCGGAGTGTCCACCGATGTACTTTGTTGAACTGTGAATTACAATATCAGCGCCAAATCGCAATGGAGATTGGAATATGGGGGATGAGAATGTATTGTCGACGACAAGTTTTGCACCCACGCTTCGAGCGATTTGGCTCATCGCTTCAATATCTATGACTTTCATCGTTGGGTTTGTCGGAGACTCGACCCAAATTAACTTTGTATTCGCAGTGGCCGATCGTCTTACTTCGTCGAGGTTTGCCATGTCGATAAATTGGAAATCCAAATTATATTTTGCAAATAGTCGGCGAAAAAGACGACCGGTCCCGCCATAAACATCATCACAAACAAGGATACGGTCACCTGGACTCAGCAGCTGAATGATGGCTTGCTCGGCGGCTAATCCGCTTGAAAAGGCAAGGGCAGCCGTAGCGCCGCGCTCAATCTGTGCTAAAGCTTTTTCATGGGCCTCACGTGTTGGGTTGTCAGCGCGCGAATAATCGTATCCTTTATGAACTCCGGGTGCCTCTTGCACAAATGTTGACGTCATAAAGATGGGTGTCATGATTGCGCCGGTGGTGGGCTCTGGCTCCGTGCCTGCATGAACAGCAATCGTTTTTGTCCTAGGATCAGTTTGCATAAAATTTACCCTCATCAACTAGTGGATGAGGGTTAGTGTATCGGGTTAGTCCGATGATTCAAGAGCTAGTTCAAGCCACGGGGCGTTATTTTACCGATGAGAGCAGTGTTTTCAGCTCTCCGTTGCGGTGAAGTTCGAGCGTGATGTCACAGCCTCCAATAAATTTTCCCTTGATGAAAAGTTGGGGAATTGTAGGCCAATTATTTACGGCTTTGACGCCTTCTCGCACGTCGTAATCGCCTAGAACGTCCACGGTCTTGTAGTCGATGCCGTAACTATTAAGCACGTGACAAACCTGGGCCGAAAAACCACACATCGGCTGTTCTTTCGTTCCCTTCATATAGAGAAGAACGGGTGTTGATTCAATGTCGGCCTTAATTTTACTCATTACATCTGGCTTTGTCATAAATCGTTCCTCTGATCCTTTACTTGACAAAATAACTCAATATCTAACGCTCATGTTTTACTGTGATTATTTCCAGATTGCAATAGAGTTTCTCCCCTGGCTTTGGTCGGAAAACAGTCGAAAAGGTGACGAATTGGCTTTCAATCGATATCTGCCCTCCCGGCTCTGGTTCCTAGGAGCTGTGTCATGGTCGTCTCGACTTCGGCTGAGGCCTAACATTGGCACTTTGGGGTCGACTTTAAGAAGATATGGGGCGATAGGCCCAAGGTAGGTGGTGACGTTAAGATTTGTGTTCGAATTCACGATTGTTGAACCAGATTTTTTAGAGAGGGAGACTAAAGCCCCTAGTCACAAAAGTCAGTTTAGACTCGTGTCGGTTGCAATTGTTTGCCATTGCCTCTAAAATTGTGACAAACGCTTCACTTATTTTTGGAGATAACTATGAAAAAGAGTACGCTATCTGTATATCTTGCTGCCGGTGCAGTCGTGGCAATTGGCTTAGCATGCGGTAAAAAAGATGATGGTAAAAGCAATCCGTTCGATGCTCCTGCGATGAAACCACCAGTAGAAAATCAGTCACCAACTGGATTTAAGGCCGCGGCGATCTCACTAAGTGCCGATGCAGGACTCGCAGAAATTAAGTCAAGATTTTATGGCGACGGTCCAACAGACTTTGTTGATCGTCTAACGAAGGTCGATAGTCGGATTGCTGAATTTGAGAGTCGGGCGAGTGGTGAAGATGTCGGCAAATGCGTTACTGAAGAGCCTCAGCTCTGGGATCTCAAGGACATTCCTGGCGTTGGATCATTCCCGATGTATTTTTCATGTTATGACCGGCCGTCCCAGTCTCAAGGTACCTCGCTTTCTGTTTACTTTGGGAAAAAAGATGGATACTGGTACGTGGCGGAGCTGTCAAAAAACGAGTTTGGAAACGAGCCCCCAACCATCGGCGTTCTGGCCAAAGTTAATGAAGCTGGTACCGAAACGACGGTTGTTCAGCTCAGCATTGAGACAAACTTCACAACGAGCGTTTTCCACGTATATGCTAATGACTCCACCAAGGTTTTCGAGATGGCGAATGCCTCGAATCGCACAAGTTCCAATGGAACGGGCAGTGGAGCAAACTATACGGGGGTCGGATGTGGAGTGCGTTTGAAAGCCAATGCTAATTTTGTCTATGGTGTAGGGAAGTTTACCTCAGAAAACTGCGGCTCGGCAACGACATCAACCGTATGTGCCAAGGCATCTGATCTAACAAACACTAACGCCAGTGATTGCACCGGAGCTGATCTTGACAGTTTTTCGGCGGCCATGAATCTTACGGCTGCTGAGTTGGGTAACGTCGAAGCTACAGGCGTTGGATACGTGAAGGTCAAAGCAATCATCGATGGGACCGGTCTTCCGGTAGTCTCACAGTTTTGATTGGTTAGGATCCGTTTCACTCCCCAGCTATTATCTGGGGTTTTTCCTTTTTTATAGAGGGTGATTAGACGGGGTCAAATCAGAGTTAAACCTCTAATCCTGTCGTTTTTGGCAGAGTATGATCCAGCTTTCGGAGCTAAGGCAAACATTGGTGCCGTGCCGTCGATGATCAGAAATCTTAGTGGTTACTTTGGGGCGGGTAACGATTGCTGTAAACTTTGGATTTCCTTGTTTTGCCCACCAAAGCCTATGAATACGATGAACTCGAAACAAGAAATGGAAGAAATAACAGGCCGAGCCATGTAACCTTTTCAGTTATGACACTTAGATTAAGCAAGATCTCCGGTGTGGCTATTTTGCTAAAGTGGTCAAAGATTTTGCCAAACAAGATTCGTTGAAGAAAAAAGTAATGGCGAACCGAGGGATTACTTGCCACGATCGAGCAAATGATGATTGATGACACTGAAGATACGTTCAAGGCGAGGCATATCCGAAAGAACACCCATGCAAGCAAAGCTTGCGCCATGAATCATTAGACGCAAAATAGTTTTCATTTCCGTTTGCCTATGAGACACTTCCCTCATGACTCTTACCATACGCAATCACGCAGTCGAATCTTATGGCTGGCAGCAATGGCATATCAGCTGTCCTGATCGGATCAATGCCTTGGGAACAACTATGGCTGCCGTCCTCAGTGATGCTTTGGAGCTTGTGCGTAGTAACCGACCGGACGGGATTCGCGCCATTGTTATTACAGCTGAGCCAGTGATCCGGGGAGATCGCTGTTTTTGGATTGCAGGTGGTGATTTAAAGGAGTTAAGTCAACTCACGTCGCGGGCAGATGCCCTAAGATACGCGCAATTAATGCGGCTATTTTGCGAGAGTCTGGAGTTTCTGCCCATTCCGGTTATATCAGTTGTGGATGGGGCTGCTATCGGTGGTGGCGCGGAACTTGCCCTAGCCGCAGATATTCGTTTTGCGACGATTCGTAGTTCTTTTGAATTCAAACAACTCAAAATGGGTTTAACGACTGGCTATGGTGGCGCATCTAGGCTTGTGAATCTTATTGGTAAGTCTCGGGCTCAGTCTCTTCTTTATTTTGGAGAGAGCATTACGGCGGAAGAGTCCCTGCGACAAGGTCTGGTCCACCGACTTGTACAAACGTCAGATCCGAAGACTATTGGAGCAATGATTTTGCCGATTTTAAAGATCGAGCCTGTCGCAATGAGTGCCCAGAAAAAAATGCTACGTATGTCCACTGATCATCCATCTGCTGATCATTCATGGGCTGATGATCTATTCGCCTCAATCTGGATGAATGAAACCCATGCAGCAAATTTGCGCAACTTTGGCGCTAAATGATAGAGTTTTCGATTACTGAGACGATACAAAGGTTTGACGCTGCGGAGTCACTGAAGATCAGTTCATCAGTAACTCCGAGGTCTTTAACGTGAGTATAAAGCGGGGTCCGCTAAAGATCTTAAGTCGAGCATCGATTGGCCAGATCTCTAGGGACACTCTGATGACTTGACTGCCAAACCGTGTTCGGAGAAGGCAGCGTTGATTTCACAAAAATCCGGAGACTGTGTCGCCGGATTGCTATCGTCGTCATTGACGATGAGTGCGGCATTATAGACGTCTGTATAGTTAACAGCTGTGAAAACCGTTTTGAGCGCAATTGAAGATACGATATCGTTTGCGCGAACGGCATCATATTTGACAGTTAGGTATTTCAAAAGGTCAAAAAATGTTCCCCCAATGATTAGCCCCTCGTCATGCCTGCTGCCGCGATCTTTGGGATAGATGCGATTTGGCTCAAGGTTACGAACAATCCCGCCCGTGGTCGTAAATCCGATTCCGAGACGAGGATCGTTGGTCATGATGAGTGACATGATATCTCCAAAACCTTCAGAATACGCTCCGTCGGAAATTCCACCGGTGTTGGCGTCTAAGCCATGCCCCCATTCATGATATATGACATCTGCGATGAGTGCGGTATTCCCACACCCTTGACCGGCATTGAAAAAGTTAACAGAAGATCCATCCCAAAAGGCGTTGCATACATCATTAAGATTCACGTTGACACTCAGGGGACGATCCATCCATGACGCCGATATGTACTGTTTGGCCTTTTGAATCATCAAATTCAAATGATAGAACGTATTAATTTGAGCGATATCTCGTGGTGTGGTGACATTTAGATTAAGATCCCAAAGATTATCTATTCTTGATGCTATGCGCGTCACAAATGACCCGGTGATTGGACGAACTCTAGCATGAGGTCCTCTAACTGACGTGATTCGTGGTGTGGTGGTACCTTGATACACGAAGCCCCCATCCATTCCAGTTGAAAAAGTCGAAGACCCTGCCGCAATTGTTAGCTTAAACAAATTAGCGTCAATGGGTTGGCTCTTGAAGTAACTCCTTTGGTACACCCTACCGCGGGCACGGCCTTCAGCAAAAAATCGAGTGTCCCGACTGTCAAACACAGATCCTGAGTGAGCATCAGTCTCAACAATGAGTGTCCGTTCATTCAAATTAACCAGGGCACGATTGACTTTCACGAGTCGATAGAGTCCGCCAATTTGGCTTACGCGGAATGCCTCTCCCAACTCCTGAACGACGGCAGATGGCTCGAGTTTCTTGATGGCATCACGACTTGTAACGCGATTTGAACGAAGATCCGTAAGAGCTTCACCAAATGATCTCGATTGAACCTGGACTAAGGCACCTTGCTTGAAGCGGAAGTTAACAACAGCGTCTGCAATCAATATCCCGTTGTGTTTTACATTAAATCTCAAAAACTGAATATCATCTTGTATAAGTACGGCATCTTCGACAAGCTCAAGATTTTTTGGGTCTGTAAGAAGAATGTCTCTATGGGTGTTGGCCCAGTTCATTGCGACCTCTACGAGACTTCGCTTGGTTTTTTGCTCTGAAGGCATCGCTAGACTTCCGGTGACTAACCGAACGGCTCCCGATACAGCATCGGTCTCTATCTCAGTGCTTGGATCAAAGCGATGAGAAAAATTTTTGACTGATGTCATTACCGTTACTGGACGAATAATTTTCTCTTGATTGCCGATGCTGAGGTTTTTTGCGCTATCGTCTAGCGTCGTTTGGTCCGCCACAAATGCATGGGCGTTTTCCTCCATCGACAAGCCTATGAAGCATGCCGCCCCTATTCCGATTAGAAATCGCATTTTCATAAATTCTCCTATGGTGTTTGGTTGGTTATTGTCATCGTGTG
>JBIKKO010000296.1:0-3038 GCA_044360315.1 Oligoflexales bacterium | reverse complement strand
GCTGGTACTTAGAATACAGTAGCGCAGCAAAAATCAGTAAACTCGAGGGATTTGAACGGGGATTTATTAATTCAAGCTCTACCGAGCAGGGAACGTTCACCTACTACAGGCTTACCGCTGATGAAAGCACAAAAAATGTTGGCGTATGGGGATTCTACGGCGCAAGCCAATATGTGAGTGGTGTACTGACTTTAAAGCACGGAACATTGTTCGCAGGTCGCGGTAACAAGGACCAAACGAACGCCTCTATCGGATTCGCTGAGTTAGATTCGGGGGCTCAAAACGGATCTCTCAGAACGGGGCACCCATTTGTGGGGTGTATTGCGATGGATACAGGTTCCTTCGTTTCTGGTGGAGCTTGCAGTGGATTTAATTTGACAGCCACGGAGCTAAACTCGTCCCTCACAATGATCAAAGATAAAATACTGGCCAAATCAGCATCAAGCGATTGGAAATTTGACGAGACAATTAGCGCTCTAAATTTCACTGTAGAAAACATGACGACACTGGATCCTGCTTATTAAAGCCAGTAGTTCAGACATCCTACGCAGCCCGCCCCTTAACGGCGGGATTTTTTTATCGGCATCAACCAACCTCAATTTAATTTAGGCATGTGCGCTATCATCTTGCTGGTAGCACCGACTGGTAGCAATTGGCAGCATCGCTCAGAAATTTCGCGAAATGGTTGCAAAGGTTTCGATTTCGGACTCGAAGTCGCTCCAAGTTATTTTAGTTGGTTAGAAATGATTGATTCGATTGATAGTCGTGCGCATAGATGCGCCCTGCCTGAAAAACTGCTTGATACTAAGTCTCAAAAAAATGGACGGGGTGGGCAGACAAACTGGAAACCACTGCAACACCATGATTATAATGATTTTCCATCACTCTCAAAAGAGGGGATTTCTTCAAGAGCAGCCGAATTCTACGTTTCTGGACTCTCTTTACGCCAAATTTCAAAGCAGCTAAACAAGTCAAAAAGCTTCATCAGAAAGACACTTTTAGAAGCCGGCGTGTGCTTAAGACAATCGGTAGAAAGCCATCTGTCCGAATCTTCAGCGCCACCGAAGCTTCACTCCGGGAACGCTCCCTTTGGATACCGCAACCTTCGAGGGCGGCTCATCATGGACGCCAGAGAGATAGACTGTTAAACCTCGAGGAGGAATAATCATGGGAGTCAAATCGCTGCTGTACTCAGTGCAATTAAACCCTGGCGGCAGTGGCCATTTTGGTGATTTTAGACCGTGAAATAGAAGTTTCAATTTCTCATACGTAATATATTTTTAATTGACAATTCTATATTACATATTGTATTATGTAAATAAAGAATCGTGCCAATGTCATAACGAGATCACCATTCATGTTTAAACGGCTTCTCCAATTCCCCCAAAAAAGCTTTTTTCTACTCGGACCACGAGGAACCGGTAAATCCACTTGGCTTAAGCAGCATGATTTTGCGTTAAAAATTGACTTACTAAGATCTCGCGAAAGACTTGAATATGAACGAGATCCCTCCATACTTCACGAAAGAGTGGCGAAACTGAAGCGTGGAGATTGGGTGCTGATCGATGAGGTTCAAAAGATTCCCGCGCTACTCGATGAGGTTCATAGTATCTACGAAGACAAAAAAATAAACTTCGCTCTCAGTGGATCGAGTGCGCGAAAATTAAAACGGTCCGGAGCAAACTTACTTGCAGGCCGGGCACTAAACTACCGCATGTTCCCGCTCGTTTTCCCAGAGTATGAATCTGGTCTTATTAAAGCTGACTTCAAATTTCAAGACCTCATAGATTGGGGGACATTACCACTCATTTTGAGCGCCCCCGATCATCGAGCGGAAACACTTGAGGCTTACATTGACAACTACCTACGCCAGGAGCTTATTGAAGAGGGTATCGTTCGCAAAATGGACCCATTCTCAAGATTTCTCTATGTTGCCGGACAAATGAACGGGCAAATATTAAATGTCGAGAGTATCGCCAGGGAAGCGAAAGTTAAGCGGCCCAGCGTGGATAACTACTTCGAGGTTTTAGCGGATACGCTTTTGGGATTTCGACTCCGCGCATACCAGCCTGGCCTCAGAGTTAACGAAGTAACCCATCCAAAATTTTATTTTTTTGATAGCGGTGTTGCTCGTGCAGCCGCAGGGCTTACGCGAGATGAAATTGATGATGCTTATCGAGGATTTCTGTTTGAGACATTCATATTAAATGAAGTCAGCTGCTATAATGAATACCTAGGCAAAAAACGCGACCTATTCTACTACGCTCTGCGTAGTGGTGGGGATATCGACCTTATTATCCAGCTCCAAAAACGAAATCAGACGAGAAGTGACCGAGTCATCGCTATTGAAATAAAGCTTGGAAAAAAAATTCGAAGCGAGTGGCTAGATTTTTTAATTAGATTTGACTCCGATCAAAAAAATACAACCGCCCAGCGCAAGATTATCGTTTATAACGGCACTACTTCCGAGACACGCCACGGCATTGACATTCTTCCGGTAGAGCTTTTCCTCACTGAATTGTATCAAGGCAAGATTTACTAATCTCATCAATGGGGCGCCACACTTGCTCCTGTTTGAATGATGCGCTTTACTCAAATCGCACTTGCCCTAATCATGTAGTTATTCAAACCTGTGGGGGACTATTCCTTGGTCCCAGTGTAGTAGCAATAGACATTTTTCACCTTTGGCAAAAAAAGTTGGTTGACGATTTTTATGCCCATATCGGGCATGTAGACACGTTAAGTTCGGTGGTGCTGACCGCGCGGAAGTTGGTACACATACGATCCCTCATGACCATTTTGACCCCCAGGCTTCTTCTTCTCTCCTTTTGTCTTACGTTTTGACCCTCTGCTTCGATTAGGGTCTTTTGAGGGAGGGATGCTACTGTTCTCACTGTTTAACCCGAGTTTCCCAAGCAGTAAATTTATGATGACAACGAGGAGCTGCATCATCGCCTTCATCTGTGGCGAAGACGACTTGTCAGACTTCAATAGAGTCTCAACGCTCTTCAAGGTTTCCGAAACATTGATTTTACTAA
>JBIKKO010000133.1:0-9666 GCA_044360315.1 Oligoflexales bacterium | reverse complement strand
AGAGTGTTTTCGGTTGTATAATCGGGCTATTAAGCTACCAATATCTCCCCAAAAGACGTTTTTCCTGTGGGGTCCTCGTCAAGTAGGGAAAACTTCGATCCTTCGTAAAATGTATGGGGCATTGCCGCAAATTAACCTGTTAATGAGTGAAGAGTTTGCTGCATACCTGGCTCGCCCAGAGTTGCTGCGTGAGAGAGCGCTGCAAAATAAGTGGAAATGCGTTGTCATCGACGAAATTCAGAAAGTGCCTCAACTTTTAGATGAGATTCAGTATCTTATCGAAGAGCATAAAATGATTTTTGTCATGTGCGGGTCAAGTGCCAGAAAGCTTAGAGCAAATCACGCAAATCTCCTGGGCGGTCGGGCGATTCGTTATGAGATGTTTGGCATTGTTTCTCAGGAGCTAGGCGACAGGTTTGATCTGCAACGGATTCTTAATCATGGCTACACTCCAAGTATTTATGATTCAGACAACCCTGCGCTACTTTTGAAATCATATTGCGCTGACTATCTAAAAGAAGAGGTCTTTGCTGAAGGATTAGTTCGAAAATTGGCGCCATTTAGTCGATTCCTTGAAATTGCTGCATTGGCGGACACGCAAATCGTATCCTATGAGACCATGGCCCGTGATTGCGGCGTTTCTGCTCCGACGGTTAAGTCCTATTTTGAAATTTTATCCGATACCCTACTGGGGCATTTCTTGCCTGCTTATGCGATCCGCCCCAAAAGACGACAGACACTTAGTCCGAAGTTCTACTTTGCTGATGTTGGAGTCGTGAATTATCTTGCGCAACGAGGACCACTGAGAGCCGGCTCGGCCGACTTTGGTCTCGCTTTTGAAAATTTTGTTCATCATGAGATTCGCGCATGGATTGAATACCATCAGCGCCAAGAGCAACTCTCCTACTGGCAGCTTACAACGGGCGTTGAAGTAGACTTCATTTTGGGTCATATGAAATGCGCAATTGAGGCAAAATCAACTGAACGCATCACCAGTGACCACATGAAAGGCTTAAGGGAGCTTAAGGAAGACTACCCTGACGTGTCGCGACGAATCATTGTGAGTCGCGAACATTTGTCTCGCCGTACCACGGACGGTATTGAAATACTTAGCGTCCCCGACTTTTTGAAGGAACTTTGGAATGACGCGATTATTTAGATTTTTCTCGAAATTTGCGTATTCCTCACAGGTACTCGCGGCCGCCTAACAGGCGAATCAAAGCGAATATGATGTTGTCGAAGACCCTAATTTATGAATCGCGCCCGTGAGAATGACTATTAGAGATAATACTAGCGAGCGCGCGAAGAGCCTGCTCAACCGGAAGAATCTGAATTCCATCCATCTCCATGTTTTTTTCGCCGCCATAAAAAGCAAAACATCTGGCGATGGGATAATCTGCGCGAAACTCCCGAAGGGAACGCAGGTCTGCGCGGTCCAATTTACGGTTCGATTTGACTTCTATGGCGACAAGGCCACTCGGTCCGTAAACGATAAAATCGACTTCCTGTTTGGCGGTGGTTCTCCAGTAATAAAGTTCGTCCCCGTTATCGAGGTAGGACATGACAGCGCTCAATTCTTGAAATACCAACGTCTCAAGAGCAGCTCCCGGAATGACGTCCCTATGATCAAGGGGGCCTTTCGGACGAATTGCCTGATAAACGCCCGTATCAAAAAAATAAAATTTGGGGTGCGCCACCGTCTTGCGTTTTGCTCGCTTTGTAAAAACAGGCAGCCTCGAGGCAATCTGTAGGTCTTCCAAAATTGAAAAATATCCTTCAACGACCTTGCGATCAACTTCGCAGTCACGTGCCACGTCCGTGATATTCAATGTCGCCGCCTGCGAGTAACTTGCTGCCTGCAAAAAACGCGAAAAACCTGCAATGTTTCGGGTGAGTCCTTCTTGAAACACTTCTTCCCGCAGATATGTCTGGACATAACTCGCCAGGTATTTTCCAGGATCTGTTTCAGAGAACACGCTGGGTAAGTGCCCGCTCCTTAAAGAGGTCTTTAAGTCAAACGCATCGCCGAGCTCTGCGGCTGTCATCGGAAACATCTTGTAAGTAAGCGCCCGTCCAGCTAACAAATTCGTGCCACTGCGCCGCAGCTTCCGAGCGCTGGATCCAGTTAAGGCAAATCGCAATTTTCGCGACTCGATCAATTGATGCACAACATTCAGTAACTCGGGTACACGCTGGATCTCATCGATGACGACCCAATCCTTATGACGTTTGGGAATAATATGATTCAGTGCTCCCGGCGATGCCAAAAGACTTGTGTAGGATTCTGGATCCAGGAGATCGACGAATATCGCTCCCGAAAACTCCTGACGAATCCAGGTGGACTTGCCTGTCCCACGAGGTCCAAGAAGAAGGAAGCTTTTGTTTTTATTTACTTTTATTGATCTGGTAAACATAATTCCATTTTTTCATCAAAAAAGGAATTAGTCAAACCTTTTTTCCTGACGAGATTTTGTGGTGTTAGATCCTACGAAGAAACGAACGTGCCCAGCCTTTGATGAACGGTGAGTTGAGACATGTGCTTCAGTTTCCTAAAATCACGCGCGGCCGGTTAAGTTCGACTAGGTGACTCATTGGGAGATCCGTGTTATCGGAGCCGCCATGAGTGTAATGGCCCCGGTTTGGTGCTGTAAATAAGTGTTGCTTATTAGGCCTCCGACAAGACAGATAGCCACCCTCTATCACACGAATCAGAGATCAGAAAATGAAGAACACAGTGCCTTCCTGGATCAAAAATTTATGGAGAACAAAGCGTCAAAAGTCGCCTAATGAGAAATATGGTGCTCATTTTGCCGTTAACATCGATATCCTAAACAAACTAGATAAGTACATTCACGGATAAATTCAAAAACATAAAGCATTCGGTCTTTTTGCAACTGGCGGTCTGTGGTGTATAAGTTCGCCCGAAGGCGGTCCAGGGTTTTTTGGATCGAGAGTTAACCAAAGGACACATGATTTCTTGGAGCTGGTAAAACAAAGCGCGGCAAAGGGTACAAGATCATGGCAATTGCAGACCGCAATGGTATTCCTATGCCCGTTGTCACAGGAAGAGCTTCACCCCACGAAGTCAAGCTTGTCGAACAGACAATCGAACACTCATAATCACCGCCTTAGGGACAAAATCTTGGTTTATCCGGCTTCGGTTGCCCATCCTCGCTGGCGTAATATGGCAGAACAATAAACGGTCGGCTTCCAACGACTGGCCTTCGAGTTAGACCCATAAATCAAGGTTCGGAACTAGAACGCAAAGCTTAAACTTTGACCTGATTTAATCTCGGGGGCAGTAATTTATGCCATTTTAGGTGAAACGAACTAAAAAGAAATTTGCCAATTGGATTGAAAGGTAACAATAACAGTACTTTGGTCACATAAAACTTGTTGCGCCTTGCAGCATTCAACAATTCTGTTTCAAAATCCTGAACCCAATTGGAGAAACACTGCAGCCCACCAAAGATTTGGTCCACATCATCCGTGCGGCGCATTTTAGGCGTAAATCTGGTTTTGAAGTATTGCCAGACGTTATCCCAGATCTCACAGGCTCGTTCAGAATCTCTCTGCAAGCTGTAGCCTTCCTGCATCCAATCATCCACCATCTCCAGAGACACTTTTTCAGGGCAAAAGCGTCGCCAAAGTTCACATGCCGCAAGATTTATGAAGTCTGTATCGTCGGAGGAGCGTCTTCTTTTGCTTTTGGCAAGCCATTGCTCACCAATGTCCCAAGCGGAAAGGAAACCGACGGACTGACGCCGATACTCTTCCTCTGATATTGCTATGCCGTTGGCGTGCAGGCGCTTTATTATGTCTTCAGTGGAAAGCGCCTTTAGTTTTTTCGGCGACCATTTACTTTGCAGTAGTGCCTTAGTTCTAACAGATTGCCCTGCAACTAATTCATCATCTTCTATTACTTTTGAACACGCATATGGGGACAAACCCCATTCGTCATTTAGCTGACTCTGCTTATTCGCTTGCTTCCAAATCGTTGGATCTTGAAGACCTTCGTTTTGCTAGGGATTCGCGGCAGATGGGCGTCAGTCTTTTGTCGCTGGGTTGGATTTTGACTAGTTTTGCTTTCTCATGAAACATGAAGAGAAATAGCCTGGCTATAGAGTAGGTTAGTCCCTTGGTCACGTTTAGCATGGGCATGCTGTTTGACACCCAAAAACATATTTAGCCCGAAAGTTATATGTCACGGGCAAGATTTGATAAAATGGAACTCATAAAGACCATTAATAGTGAGAATTCATGCCAAAAAAAACCACCAGCATCGGATTGATGATCTGGACCATCTTCATGGTCGCTGGCTGCAAGTTTATTCCTGGCCCACCTCTCAAAGCACCACCACGACTTAGCGGCAAATCATCAGATGACTTTATAAACCAAGAGTCCATATCCCTAGAACGCAGTAGTGACGGAACGTCCATGACCATTGCCTTTGAAACCAAAGAGGCTGCCCAGTGTAAACTTGGCTTCTACCCGGTAAACGGTCCGGCAACCAAGGACACTCCCAGAGACTGCGTCACTAGCTCCGCAAAAAAATTTAGCGAAACCATAAGTCCTATTCCAAAGGATCAAATGATTACGGTGGTTATCAAAGTTTGGCCAAGTAAAGAAACCGAGGGTTCAGCACGGGTGATAATTATTCCCGAGGCGTCTCCTAATCTTGGAGACCAAAGCATCTCGCTTCTGCTGGTAGACCTCGGGGCCGGTCGTCTTGACATCACCTCTACAGCATCTGGTGCAAATCCGTCTGAACTCATGGCCCAAAGAACCGCCGTTGGAGATCAAAAATGTTCTCCACTTGATCAAAGTCCTCAAGCTTCGGCTTTAAGCCGGTCCACAATATTAATCAAAGGAGCCACTAGCCGCGGCTTTATCAATAGCTCTACCACAAGAGTGTCGCCGTCGGTGATGGGTGCTAATTTTAGCGCTATTCAGCGCGACAGTACTGAGTGGAACGTTACAGCGCGGTCGAGTAAAGGCTTTGGCCAACTTCGTCTTGCTAAACCGACGCTCCTGTCATCAGTGATTTTTTCGGGACAAAGTCAACTACAGGGCAACGAAGACAACCTCGAGGACACTGATCCGCCTGTCGTGTTTCTAAACACGGGCTCAACAATGGTTGCCTCTTGGACCCTAAGTGGAACTGAAGCAAATGCCGTGGCCACTCTCACCATCGCTCCTTTTGGCTCTTTTCCAGGAATTATCTGCAGGGCACCAGCGTCCTCACAGAAAATTACGGTTCCCGGCAATCTACTAGCTGGAGTTCCGACAACGTCTCGAATCTGGGCAACCCTGCGACTCGACTCATGGCAACATATCGAAAAAGAGCGCTGGCTTGTACGGGTTAGTGACTGGCGGAGCACCGGAGTTCAGCGCCGATAGAGTCGGCCAAATCCTTAGCCTTGAGCCAACTTAATATGATTCCGCTTTTATAGTATCCAGTATTTACCCAAACCGAGTTAGATCTGTTACGGTAAACACACTTCACTAAGGGGGCTCTTGTCCTCGTTCGAACCCTCACACCCCATAAGCTGTTGAGATCCGTGATGGCTTGTTTTGAAAACGATGGCGCCAGGGATTGGAGGAGCTTTAAGCCCAATTCTTTGACTTGATCCTCGTTAGCAGATGACAAAGGTTGCTGGTTCGTATCAATTAGCTCACGGGCTGGCTCACTTGTCGAGCCCCAAAACAGCTCACAATCAACGTGAGCTAAGCCTGATGTCCCCTTCACCAAACACCCTGTCTTGGACATTGAAGTTCGACCTGTAAACGTATAACCAGCGACTGCAAATAGTCGCTCTGGCAGGTCTATGTTTGACAAAGAAAGAAGCCCTGGTGTCCTAGCTCCGCTACAAATTATAATTTTCTTTGCGCCAAACCATCGATGATCAGCCGTTTTTACGTGAATCAAATCGTCCTTAATTAAGACTTGTTCAACAGGCGTGTTTACGCTTACAACGTTTTGCTGCCGAATCACACGCCAATATATATCCAACAAATAGCGCGGATTTATCCACCAGTCACCAGGGTAATGAACCATCGCAAAACTCTCGTCGTTAGGCTTTTTCCATTGTACTTGTTTTGCACCAATAAAGTCCCTGCGATAAATCCGGCCAAATTCCTTCTTAAATTGTTCCTGCGAGTTGAACGATTCATCAACGCCGCGTAAAAATACTTGCGCTGGTCGCTGTTGTCCAATTTCTCGCTCTAATTCTAATAGCCACTCAGGAAATCCGCGGTGACCTTTTAGCTTTAATGCAAAAAGATCTGTATCACTTTCTAAAATTCCCTTAATTGTCGATATCCCATGGGTTGCTCGGGTTGCGTAGCTCTTGTCACGTCCATCATAGACAAGCGCAACCTTGTAACCTTTACGTGAAAGTTCAATAGCTGAAGTTAATCCAGCCAAACCAGCACCGATAACCATGCAGTCTAGATGATCCAACGATGAACTGATCATCTGCTTATCTCTTTCCACAACAAACCGAAAGCTTTGCGTCGAAACTCTTTAATCTCTGGGTTTATGCGTCCGGAGATCACACGATTTGTCAAAACCAAAGCGTAGCTCTCCGTAACAGGATCCATCCATAAGGCCGTGCCGGTAAACCCAAGATGACCACAGCCTCTGCCTTCGGCAAAGGTTTGTGACGAAGGGTCTTGTCCTTTTCGCCAGCCCAGTAATGAATCTCCTGGTGATGTTGCCTTTGAAAAATTGGCCTCAAAAACCATCCGGCCAAGCGGATGCTGCCACATAGCCCGTATAAACTTCTGAATACCGTCTCCTGTCCCAAATAAGCCTGAGTGACCCGTAAAGCCGCCCAAAGCCCAACAGTTTTCATCATGAACCTCGCCCTTTAGCATACGCTGCCGCACGGGACAATAAGCCGTAGGTACCACGTTCTCTGGCAAAAACCACTGACTGGGACCAAGCTCATGCTCCAATTCCAGGTCCATGTCTTGGCGAAAGTCTCGCCATATATCCGCCAAGGACCGATGAAGCTTGCCCTCTAAGAGGCGCCCCAAAACTAAGAACCCAATATCACTGTAGACATCTTTAGACGTGTGATCATACCGAATCGCAGCCTCGCTCCGCTTAAGAGCTTCTTCGAGGGACTGGCGTCTCCCCTCGCATTCAACATAAAAATTTCGCCACGCTGGAAGACCCGCCTCATGCCTTAACAACGCAGCCAACGGTATTTTCAAAAGACGTGGACTAAGTTTTAGAACGTGCTCGGCACCAAACACATCCTCCAAAGTCGCCGCATCAAGCGGATGTTGTTTATTGATTCCATGCGTAACAACGAGCGGTGTCGTTACAAGTGCCTTAGTTAGACTCGATAAATCAAATACATCTGAACCATCTGGCAAAATCGAATAAACTCGGGTTGGCTGATCGTCTCGTAAAAAACCACAGGAAGTATACACATGTGTATACAGTCCTGTGGATCGATACTCCTGACAAACCGCTTCGAGATTATCCAACTTCCTCGCCTTCAAACTTTACAACTTTACAGACTCCAATAACTTTTTCACCTTCATCGACGTTGATCAAACGAACGCCTTGGGTGTGTCGACTAATGACACCGAGTTCTTGAACGTTAAACCTAACGATCTTACCACCTGTGGTCATAACCATAACATCATCGCTATCCGCCACCTGGAGGATGCTTACGACAAAACCGTTTCTTTCGCTAAGTTTGATCGTATAGATTCCCTTGCCGCCACGAGTTTGTTGTCGATATTCATCAAGCGGACTTCTTTTGCCGTAGCCATTCTCACACACCGTAAGAATTGTCGACTCAGCGTCGATAACCTCAAGTCCGATCACATGATCATCTTCTTCACCAAATCGAATTCCGGTAACACCACGCGCACTCCGGCCCATAGGCCTAATCTCGTCTTCGTTAAACCTGATCGCTTTTCCCTGCTTGGTCGCCATGACAACGTCATTTTTACCATTTGAGATCGCGCAACCAATCAACTGGTCTTTGTCTTCTAGCTTTAAGCCGATAATGCCAGAGGTTCGGATATTGTCGTAGGCCATTAGCTCGGTCTTTTTTACATATCCTTGAGCTGTCGCGCTGATGATGAATTTTCCGTCCGAAAACTCCTTCACCGGCAGCACGCTTACGACTTTTTCGCCTTCTTCTAACTTTATGAGGTTTGCAAAATGCTTGCCCTTGCTTCGTAGCGGCAACTCTGGAACCTGATAAACCTTGATGTCATAGACTCGGCCATTATTGGTAAAGCAAAGAAGTGACTGATGGTTTGAAGTCATAAACAGACTTTTCACCATATCCTCTTCTTTGGTGAGCATCCCGCTTTTACCTTTGCCGCCACGCTTTTGCGCTCTTATTTCCACAATTGGCGTCCGCTTAATATAGCCGGCCTGAGAAATGGTGACTGCCACCTCCTCATCTGCTACTAAACTTTCCATTGTTAGCTCATCGGCTGCATCAGCAATAATTTCGGTTTTTCGCTCGTCAGCAAAACGAGTCCGAAGATCCTCGAAATCATCTTTTATAATTTTTGTAATGCGGCCTGGAGTTGCAAGTATATCTTGCAAATCGGCAATTAATGCCATCGTTTCATTGTACTCAGCTATAATCTTGTCGCGCTCTAGACCAGTTAATTTTGCAAGTCGCATTTCCAAGATCGCCTTGGCTTGGGTGTCCGAAAGCTTAAATCTTGCAACTAAATCATTATGTGCGGCGTCCGTGTCAGTAGCGCCACGAATCGTTCGCACCACTTCATCGATGTTTTCGACCGCGATTTTTAAGCCAAGTAAAATGTGGCCACGAGCTTCCGCCTGACGTAACTCGAAGGCGGTCTTGCGAACAATCACTTCTCGTCGATGCAGATAAAACTGCTCGAGCATTTGTTTTAGATTTAAAACCTTCGGCGAACCGTTAACTAAAGCGACAGCATTCACACCAAAACTTGTCTGCATTGGTGTTAACTTGTAAAGATTATTTAATATAATGTCTGGTATTTCGCCCTTTTTCAGCTCAATCACGATACGAATATCATCTTCAGCTGATTCATCACGAAGATCAGTGATTCCTTCAATCTTCTTTTCACGAACCAAATCCGCAATTCTCTCAATAAGCCTCGCTTTATTAACTTGGTAGGGAATCTCAGTTACGATAATTTGTTCTTTTCCTTGAGACTTTGGCACTGGCTCAACGAAAGATCTGGCTCGCATAATGACCGAGCCACGTCCCGTCATAAACGCTTCACGGATTCCCGCAACTCCAACAATCTGGGCCCTTGTCGGAAAATCTGGGCCCTTCACAAAGGCCATCAGTTCTTCAATGCGCAACGATGGATTTTCTATCAATGCTAAGAGAGCGTCCAAAACCTCTCCGAGGTTGTGAGGAGGAATGTTTGTCGCCATACCAACTGCGATACCAGATGCTCCGTTTACCAAAAGCTGGGGTAAACGGGTTGGAAGTACGAGGGGTTCTTCCTCTTTATTATCGTAGTTCGGACCAAAATCGACGGTTTCCTTTTCGATGTCACTCAGAAGAAGCTCTGCGACCTCCTCAAGGCGACATTCGGTATAACGCATGGCCGCAGCTGAGTCGCCATCAATAGATCCAAAGTTGCCTTGTCCATCAATGAGCGTGTAGCGCATTGCAAAGTTTT
>JBIKKO010000295.1:0-3042 GCA_044360315.1 Oligoflexales bacterium | reverse complement strand
ATACCTATCGGCAAAAACGAACAAGGCGAGCAAGAGATTTCGTTAAGAACAATCGCTGAGTTCAAATCCTTGGCGGATTTAAAAAATGTCGTCATTAATTTTATTGGAAACGATGTTCCCATCGGCTTAGATAAAATAGCAAAGGTTGAGGATGCACTTCAGGATGAAACAAGTCGGACCTATTTAAATGGTCAACAAACGCTGATGTTAATGATCTTCAAACAGTCGGATTCTAACACAATCGCCGTCACGAAAGGCATTGAGAAACAACTCATAAAGATTCAAGAGTTACTCGCGAAAGAGGAAGGACGTCCCGAGCTGAAATTGGTTCGTCAAACGGCCGTCCAGATCAATAACAATATCTTGGACGTTCAAGAATCTATCATCATCGGGATTATCTTAACTGTCATTGTTGTTTTTTTCTTCTTGGGTAGCGCCAGGTCCACGATCATCACAGGCTTAGCTTTACCTAACTCGTTAATGGGTGCCTTTATTCTTATGGCATGGGCAGGGTTTTCCATCAACGTCATGTCCCTTCTAGCTCTGAGTCTTGCAGTCGGACTTCTCGTGGATGATGCCATAGTGGTTCGTGAGAACATATACCGCCACCGAGCCATGGGGAAATCTGCTATAGATGCTGCCTTAGATGGAACAAAAGAGGTGACGTTAGCAGTCGTAGCAACGACCCTCACCGTGATTGCCGTATTCGGTCCGATCGGCTTTCTGCAGGGTATTGTTGGACAGTTTTTCAAACAGTTTGGTTTAACAATTTGCTTTGCGATGGCCATATCACTTTTTGATGCCTTGACGATTGCACCAATGATGTCTGCTTATTTTGGGGGAAGTCACGGCACCGAAGGTGGCTCCCGGTTCTACCAAGCCACGATCGGACGTATGTTAAATGGTTTTGAGCTGTTTCAACAGGGTCTTGAGAGAGCTTACGAAAAGACTCTTAAGTTCACCATGCGTGCTCCCGTTTCCATACTGGTCGCTGCATTATTGATCTTTCTAGCAAGTCTATATTCAGCAAAATGGATTCCTAAAACGTTCCTACCACCTCAGGACAATGGAGAGTTCGCCGTCGCTTTAGACTTACCACCTGGAACCAGCCTCGCAAAAATGGACGAGGTCGCTCGGAAAGTTGACGAGGTCATCAGAAAACGGGCCGAGGTTGATATCTCTTTACTCACCGTGGGTAATCGAGAAGGGTCGGCAAATGTGGCTGAATTCTACGTTCATCTCGTCGCGTCGCGTCAACGGAAACTAAACACTTCCGAGGTGAAAGATTTAATCAGATCAGACCTTAAAGCCTTTGCCTTTGCAAACCCTGTCGTCAAAGATATCGACGCCGTGGGTGGTGGGTTTCGCCCTTTTAATGTGAATATCGTGGGTGGAAATCTCGACGAAGTAGCAGATGTTGCACAAAAGCTCCTTGAAAAACTCAGAACTCACGCCGCCTTGAAGGACGTAGATATCAGTCATAGACCGGGTAAGCCTGAGGTGCAGTTTGTCATTAATCGAGGTGCTGCAGAGCGTTTTGGTGTTGCGCCGAATATTGCGGGATTTGAGTTGCGCACGCTGGTTGAAGGGTCTACGCCAGCTGTATTTCGCGAGGCCGGTCGAGAGTACGATATCCGCGTGCGCCTTAAGCAGGAACAACGGGATATCAAGTCAGCCTTCAAGGACACCTACGTGCCCAACATAAACTTTAGGACCGTGAAATTATCAAGTGTCGCAAGTGCCGTCGAAACCACAGGACCAGCAAGCATCAACCGCCAAGATCGTGGTCGTTACGTACAGATATCGGCCGACGTCGCGCCCAATGGGCCAGGCCTAAGTAAAGCCATGAGTGACGTCAAAGAAATCTTTGACCGTGGTGAGATTAAACTCGGACAAGGCATGCGTTACCAGTTCGTGGGGCAAGCTGAGAGTTTCGTGGAGCTGATTCAAAACATGACGATTGCCGTTATTTTGTCGGTTATCTTTATCTATTTTGTTTTGGCGTCCTTATATGAATCCTTCGTAACACCACTAACAATCATGCTCGTTTTACCCCTAGCAATCAGTGGGGCCTTGTTTGGACTACTTGCGATGCGGTCGTCCCTTGACTTAAACGCGATGATAGGTTGTATTCTCTTGCTGGGTATTGCCACTAAAAACTCGATCCTTCTTGTCGATTACGCCATGCAAAAAGTCCATGAAGGTATGGACCGCAATCAGGCCATGATCGAGGCTGGGAAAGCAAGACTACGGCCAATTCTGATGACCTCTGTGGCCTTGATTGCTGGCATGTTACCAGTGGCCTATGGGCTAAATGAAGCCTCGAAACAAAGAACAACGATGGGTATTGCTGTTATTGGCGGGGTGATTTCTTCCACTCTACTAAGCCTTGTGGTTGTCCCTGCAGCATTTGCCTACATTGATCGTTTCAGGGTGGCAGCGAGAACTTGGCTCGGCAAGCGCTTCCTAACAGAGTGAATTAAAAAAGCCCCATCAAGATGGGGCTTTTGCTTTGCAACCAAAGCATTGAACGCTTCCAAGAGAAGCTTTCAAATTATTTAGCTGGAGCAGCAGGAGCTGTTTCAGTAGGAGCAGCAACTGGAGCAGCGGCGTCGCCAGCTGGAGCAGCAGCTTCAAGCCATGTGCCTTTTTTCTTTTGGCAAGCAGCTTCATCCTTAACATGAACTTTTTTGCCTTTTACTTCGCAGTTAGGGGTCGTGCCATGACCTTTCTTTTCGCTAGCGAAAGCAACTGAGGAAGCAAGAGCAGAGACAGCAACGATTGCGCGAACTAGTTTCATAATAAACTCCATATCTACTTAAAAATGTGCGCACCCAATGTACGCAGCGTCATCCATGCAGGAAAGAAGCCAACCTGAGAGCGCCTTAATATATTGAATTTATTATTGTTTTAAAGTGAAGGCCCCTGCAAAATTCCCAAACTTAAGAATACCCCCTTAGGATCTTCTTGATTTCGAGAACTAATCACCTATTCAGCACATTACCGCCTAAATTCATACGAGAGCCACCGTCCACGCCACAG
>JBIKKO010000024.1:0-28534 GCA_044360315.1 Oligoflexales bacterium | reverse complement strand
ATTACCAATAAAAACAGCATGATCGCCGGTAATTAAGCGACAGCATCTGTGCAAAAAATCTTCAAAACCCGAACCAAAATATAAAGTTAACCAAAGCGATAGTAAAGCATTTACATATGCCCCTTAAACGCAACGAATCTCTTGAACACTTGATGACCCACCCCGAGTGGCCACCACGAGTCTTCTTGATCATCACACGTCAGTTCCGCGTTTACATTTCCATTCTATTCATCCTATAACTTTGGAATGATCATCGGCCGCCGCTACAAACACTGGATGTCCCAGTCGTCAGTCCTTCCATCGTCTTTATCAGACGTGGCGGAGATTATTTACCAGAGCCGAGGGTTTCAGACAGTTGAAAAGCTCGACTATGGCGATCATGGCCTTCATGCCGTGCTTGATGCCATCAGTCAGGCCATCGAAACAGATAAGAGAATCGCTCTTTACGCTGACTACGACGTCGATGGCACCATGTCATGCGTCTCTTGGATTTGGTTCTTCGAAGCGATCGGCTACAAAAATTTTGTTCATTATATACCGTGTCGATTTAAAGAAGGTTACGGTGTCAACCTCAACGCCATAAAACACCTGGTAGAGGGTGAAAAGGCTGATGTGATCATCACCATGGATACGGGCATCACCGCTAATGAGGAAGCTCAATGGTGCAAGGAGCGAGGCGTCACGTTTATCTGCACCGACCATCACAAGATTCAACCTGAAAAAATGCCCGACTGTCTAATACTGAATCCGAAGACACATCCGAACTCGCTGTATCAAGAGCTGTGCGGATGCGGCATCACGTTCGTGTTGCTTCGTAAGCTAGGGCAGCACTTTCCTCAGCTCGCAAACAACAACCCGGTATGGACAGACATTTTAGCCCTAACGGGGATGGCCACCATTTGCGACGTCGTCCCGCTAAACGGGGTCAATCATCGTCTAGCAAAATACGGCGTCGACGCGTTGATGCGCAGCCGCCGCCCGGTGCTGACCCGGCTGCGTGCCGCTGCGAGTGTCGATACCGCGGATGAAAAGGACATTGGCTTTAAACTAGGCCCACGCATTAATGCTGTGGGTCGCCTTGAACATGCTGATCTTGTGATTAAAGCCTTCATCGACGATGACCCATCGCCACTGATAAGCTTTATGGGTACAGCAAACGAGCGCCGCCGTCAGATCCAGAGCTCAATTGTTGCAGAAGCCAGAGCTACAGCCAACACACAGCGTGATGCGCCTATTTTATTTTTGGGCGGAAGCTGGCACCCAGGGGTTGTTGGCATTGCAGCCAGTAAAATCACCGAAGAAAACTGGAAACCATCATGGCTTTTTCAGAGGAAAGACGGCATATGCAAAGGCTCAGCTCGTAGCATCAAAGGCTTCGATGTCACCGAGGCCATGAGCTCCTGTAAGGAGCTTTTCATAAAATTTGGAGGACATGCGGCAGCCGGGGGTTTCACGTTCGATGAAAAACATGAACCCGAAATCTTTAAACGTCTATGTGACTTCGCCAATGAACGTCGGTCGATTCAGCCCGAAATCTGGGACAGTAAAATTGAGTTTGATTGCGAGCTTCCGGCCAGTCTCGTTTGCCTTGGCATAACTGAAGTCTTAGACAATCTAAAACCATTTGGACACGCATTTGAGGAGCCGAAGTTTAAGCTCAAACTACCAGTCAAGCGCGTCTCATATTTTTTTGATAAAATATCAGGCGAACCAAAACATACGTGTGTAATTGTTAATGCACAGGGTCGCGAACAGAAGATCTTGTTTTTCAATGAAGTTTTCAAAGATATCGTCCCTGGACAAGAACATTCATTCCTCGTCAGTTTTGCGCGTAATACATTCCGAGGTGTCACCGACTTATCGATCATGGGTCATGACTGGGCCACCGTCGGATAAGCTATGCTGGATCAAACCCGCTCCAATCACCCTATTTCTGATGAACCTCAAGGCGTCATCGACGGAACGCTTAACCCCGTTCGAGGACGCAACCCCTCTAAGAGGCTGACGTGGTTATTCATAACAGCAGCGTTTGCGATCATCATTCAGCTCTTCTATGGGACGGCATTCCGAACCACCCTCGAAAATTATTTTTTCGATATTAGAATTAAGTGGATGCCCATAGATCAGTCTCCCTCCCAGGTTTTTGTCATCCGTATTGATGATGAAAGTATCCAAAAACTCGAGCCTGATCCCGTACGCCTGCGCGTTGATGGAAAAAAACGTCCATACCTCAGCACAGCCAAACTGACAAAAGCAGCGAGTATCCTCGCAAATTCCGAAGCCAAAGCGATTGCTTTGCTGATGCCCGAGCATGCGTTCCCGGCGACAGATATCGACCTGCACGAACTCACACTGATTGCCAAATACGATCAGCGCATGCTGATTGGCACCCTTGGTTATAATCAGCTCGCACCCAATCTTGCGAAACTTCCGCCAGCCTTTGAACATATTGAAGATAAAGTTGCTGGCTACGAAACATTTCGATCCCGAAGTAATGCCATCGTCCGCTCGCTGCCATTTTTGAGTTTTCGAGGACTTTCCGAGGTGGAAAATTTGCCAGCTAAAATAGCCACCGTCGCTGATCACGCGTTTGCCACCGCCGACGAGTCATTCATTATGAAACCAAAGCCAATCGATCACTTTCCATCAATCTCCCTAGCGGATTTCTTAGAGCAACCTACCGCTTGGATGAGCAAGCTAACAAACATGGTCGTGATCGTCGGATACACGGTCAATCGTGACGTCGGCTTCCAAACAACTGAACCAATGATGGCACACACACCTTTGACCGGGTTCTTTCCGACGCTGGACAATGGAATCAGCACCACCTGGATTGTGGCTAATGCCGTGGATAACCTACTACAAGGCGACACACTGCGACCTGCGCCAGCCGCGGTCAACCTAATTCAAACAACACTTGTTGGATTACTCTGTTTCTTCTTCTGGAACTGGGGAAGTCTCATTGCATCACTAGCGACCGTAGTATGTGGCCTTACACTTTTAACCATTCACGCAACGTCCTACAGCTGGCTTAGTGTGTCCATCCCGTTAGCGGATACTTTCCTGGTGGCTGTTCTAGTCACAGTCATCGCCGCGATTAGGCGACTAAAAATAGAGCTTATGGACATGGCTGAACAGCAGGCCTCCACTAAAGCCAAATCGGAAATCGCAAGCGTACAGGGACACTTTCTAACGGGGTTTGCTGCCTGGCTAAAGACAACGACAGCTGACATCATGACTTTCATGAGAGAAAGTGCCGAGCACATAAAAACTCATCCCAGTCGACAACCGGTTGCCGGTATTCAAAGTGAGGACTTGTACAGGCGCGCCTTTGCCGCCGCAGAAGACTTCAATGAATACCTCGAGGCGATCCATCAAATCCCAGAGCTAGATTCCTTGCAGCAACAAGCTTTGATCCGCGAGCCTATTGTGATTCATGACTTAGTAAACATGATCTTACGACGATTCTTGGTGAAAATTGAATCTCGCAATCTGAAGATCATAGTGGATATCGACGCCAGCGCTGAAGTTGTCAAATCAAGTCCTCATTTGTTAGATGCGATCGTTTTTAACTTTATTTCAAACGCGATCAAGTATGGACCAGATGCCGGCGAGATTACCATTCGCGCTGTTCGGAGTAGAGCTGGGAACACCACGATTTCTGTCCTTGACCAGGGCCCAGGAATTGCAGAAGAACAAAGAGAGCGGATCTTTGATCGCTTTTATCGTATTGGAGATGCCAGGCAGCACCAGGTCAAGGGCACTGGACTTGGATTATTTTTATGCAAGTATTTCGCAGAGGGGCTTGGGGGACACGTAGAGCTCGAGACCGAAGTGGGTGCTGGCTCCGAGTTTAGGTTGGTATTACCCCCATGAGAACCCGATTCACAACGGCAAGGAGAAACGTCTCGCGCTGGATTCCATCTTGGCTGCAGATGGCGTTTCCGATTATACTTGGTACGACCATTATCATGATCATTGTGAAAACCATGTACTATGGCGGCCGTCGTGAGAGTCTTGCCGCCCAAGCAGAATCAGCGATGATTCGTTGGGCTCTTGCGTATGCTACAAAGCCCGTCACTGATCCCGATAAAGTCATCAACATCTCGGTGTCTGATGACGATTTAGATCTGGTCAAAAGATCTCCAGACGAGCGACTCACTGATGCGCATATCTCCGAGTATGCGACAATTCTAGAACAGGTTGCCCCGAGTAACCCCGACTGGATCGTGATCAGCTGGTTAACATACGCCCACCCCATGACGCCTGAGTATTTGCGTCCACTCACTGAGACAATCGATCGCCTTAACATCCATAACAAGGTAACGATAGCCATCAATCTTTATGCGTCTGGTACGATTTCTCCTGAATTTATGACGCGCTATAATATCGTTGAAGCTCGAGATTGCTATTATGACATCAACTCGTTTTGTACCGTGTCAACAGAGTGGACTTGGATGCCTCAGCAAGTCATGAATCGCTTCTTCAAAAACCGACCACGTTGGGTTGTGTCAACGACTCTGCCGCACATATACCCCAATGTTTTGCTCAATGTCCCAGCCCCATCAACTTTAAGAAACCATTCATTTTTAGATTTGAAAGCGCCGTCAAACATTAACCTTAAACCAGGTGCAATCATTTTTATCGGTAATAATTCATCGCAGCATCTAAGTTTCCGCAACAACAAGGACGCATTACAGAAGACCTATGTGGCTGCCTCTGAAAAACGGAGAAGCCTTGTTAAAGATGGCATCCCCTGGCACACATTTTGGTCTTCCATGGCGGCCATGTTTATTGAAGAGCGGACGGTTGCAGTTGCCCCGGTGTGGGTAAAAACCGCGATGTTAACTATACTGACGTTGGCCATTCTTGTTGCGATCATCATGCTTGGTGGATTGGCGCTGGCCCCGTTTTTAATCATTGCGCTTCTCATGCCAGCATTTAACATGCTTGGCGTTCGGTATTTTGGAATTTACATTCCTGTCATGGATATGATCATTGCTGGCGTTGTGACTTTTACTGGGGCAACCTTCATTTCGATAGCATTAAGCAGCTACCGAAAGTTGCGCTTTGTGGCTGAAGAAGATGTCGCCATAGACACTGCGAATATCAAAGAGAACTTCATTCACCTAATCAGCCACAATCTCAACACGCCCATTGCTCAACTCAGGGGCCTCATCGATATCCTTGGCCCATTAACGGAGGGTAATGATTCCCTCACCCAAGCTTCAAGAAAGCTCGAGTACGTAAGACTCATCACGCAGAGTGTTTTGAACGCAAGTTCTCTTACGGCAAACGCTCCTCTGACAAACGAGGTCTCAATCCGGGATTTTATGGGGCGATTTCTTGAGTTTGAGACGGGATTTTTTCAACGCACGGGGATTTCAATCAGCGTTTCGCCAGCATTTGACGATGAAGAAACTGGCGATATCTGGTTCTTCAGGTTCACTATTGATCAAGGTTTTGTAACAAACTTGATTGTCAACACTTCCATCTTATGTGCGTTAGTCCATCAGTCTGCCGACATTCGTATAAACGTCGCTTCGGTAAGCGGCGAGCCAGGCGCCCCACAGGGACTAGTCATTCAGATCACCGCTCAGACGTCAAACACTTACTCACCACCAGCGAGCGTGGACTTCTGTTTGATTGCCTTGAATCGGTATCTAAACACTGCAGCAGGAAAGGGACTTGTTGACATACAAAAGCTACCGCAAGGTTTCTCCTTGAAAATTGCGGAACCCACTGAGTAAGGGGACATTGTTGTGTTCTTGATCTTCCGTCACTTGAAAGATTGCGGTGATGCTCTGCCAACAAGGAAGCACCGCAAGGTTTAGTTTTGTAACCACCACCTGACGGTCTCTGGTCACAAACTTTTACCAAACCTCTCGCTCCTGTAATGAAATCCAGTCAAAGGATCACCCGCGGCTAGATGTAGCACTCGCTATCCCAAATTGAACCTCGGCAGAATTCTGGCGAGGTACGATTTGGACCTGGACCCACACGGGAGCAAGGCAATCAGAGCCTTAGGTAGGCACAACCCAGACCTTATCGTCATCTTTGCAAACCTATTTGATGTCGGGGTGTTAGATCGTTTGACTCCTGCGACACACTCTGACCTTGTGCTCAACACCGGCCACACAACGGGCTTCTAAATCCAGCTAAATCCTTTTACAGCCCATCACCCATGTTGCTCTCATAATGACCGTCTGATCCGATGCATTCTTACCTCATGCCAAGGATGCAAACACCCATTTCGCGGGCTAAGCCCGTCAGTTTGGCCGACTGAGATCGCGGCATTAAAATTGCAGTGTCTTCCATTGGAACTATGTGACCCCGCACGAAGGAGATCATCATGTACCGCATCGACATCTACCGGGAGTTGACGCCGGATCAGCAAAATCAAATTGGGTGTTTAATCTATAGATCTTGGGTCAGAGAAGCTGAGGAGCATCACGATGTTCAGGTCATCGTTGGCAAAGATCAAACAGTCTATGATCCTTTAGATCGATCCGCTTGGCATGTTACCGCATGGAAGGATAATGATACCCTTGTCGGTTATGCCCGTTTGTCACTTGTCAACCCTTTTCTCATCACAAATGAGTTCGACGAAGTCAAGCTTCCGTCATTTCTCGAAACATCACCTATGACCCATACCGCAGCCTATGCGAGCCGCTTGGTGGTAGATCCAAACCAGAGGGGCCAAGGAGTTGGACGACTTTTGATCAACACCAGGATTCAGTTGGCCAAGGAGCTCGACGCATCCGTCATATACGGGTGGGCTGTTGGAGAAAAATCGCGATCGGCGCTAGCAGAAGCAGGATTTACAGAGGTTCTCGAGCGCCAGGGATTTTCAACACCTTGGTACAGAACCAAGCGCAAAACAAGATTGGTTAAACTTGACCTCACATCAGCCTCATCGACCCTACCAACTCATACCATCGGCCAACAAGCTCCGCGCGTTTCTTAACATGTCCTCAAAAAAGAATCTATTCCCACTGGAGGTGGACCCACCGACATCGATCATTGCCGCAGTCCATAAGATAACATACTGAAATGAAGAAACGCGACGCCCCGAAGAGCGCCGCGGTCCATTTTAACCAGGTATTGGACCAAGTTTGCTATTATCTGAACCTTGGCAATGTGATATCAACCTTTGAATCGTTGCCGCCCTTGATTTCAAGACTAGCTCCGGAATAATAGCTGTCATCTAGTCCAGCTGAAGCAAGACTGATCGACACAGTTTCCATTAAGTAGGCTTCACATGGATCGTCTGAACTGTGGACCAATTCTACCGTACAACTAACAGGAAACGATTCTAAACAGCCACCAACCTCAAGGCTAAAGTTATGCTCACCACATCCACCGCCATAACCAACGTCAAGCTCGATGGATTTGGTGGAGGGGTTGTAGCGACCGCCCTTGATTTCTGCAGCGTGAGCTAAACCTGAACTAACCAGTAACGACATAATAACTAAAGCTTTCATTTTGACTCCGATCTAATAATGGGTTTAAAAAGCTAAACAATCCGGCCGCTGTGTAACAAAATAATCCATTTTATTCAATCTTTATTAAATAAAATTTTATTTTTAATTCTTAAATAATTTTAAATCAATCAAAACAGTATGTTAAAATATTATAAATTGATAACCAACCCCCTTAGGCTGGAACTTAGGCACAAGATGGCCCCCACAGAAGCACTCCGAACGCACTTGGTATGCAACTCCCCCTCTCTTTAGAAATAGCCTCGACGCCTAAAAAACAAAACATCATCTTCTCGTTGCCGCACGTGTCATTTTAACTAGACATTTTAACGTCAATCATAGAAAGTCCCGGCTTGTTATGGTTATCAATTCATCAAAGAGGTATCCTCCATGAAGTTCAGATTGTTCAAAACGGCGTTCACATTGTTTGCAGGAGTTTCGTCGCTCTCCCTCGCCGATACAACGCCAAATCCTTCATCATCGCTACCTTCATTAGCTCCAACGAGCCTTAGCGAACTTTACCTGGGATCGATCCGTTACGACGGCGGTCTTCTGGAACGAGGGACGCTAACGTTGGGATCACCGGTTGACGCGCGGTTTATCCGCTTGGAGGTTCCAAGTTTTTGCCAAGCTGAAGTTTTCGAGGCTGGAACTGTAACCGAAGGCATACCAGATTTAGCCACACCCACAGGCACCCCAGGGATCTATGCTGTCGCTCAAGGTCGAGGGATGCGTGTGCGTTCAATCTTTGCATCGATCAATGGCCCCGACCAAGCAGCCTGCCACATCCTTGTTTTTGCACGATCGGACGCAAATCAGCCCGCGCGGCCAGATCTACCGCCAGCCGACGAAGCCAAATCCGTTGTTTGCATCATCAACGAACTCGCTATCCCACTAAACATACAAACTCTAACAGATAACTTTCCCACTCAGTTTGCGCTGGCCCCTCGATCCACCAAGCTTTTATCAAGTCCCCTAAGAGCTGACCGCACAGCACCCACAATTGTTTTAACCTATGATATGGATCTTTCCTTTGCATACCAGCCGGCCGCAGCCACTCTAGCAACTGCGGTTCAGAGCCAGGAAAGCTGCGTGACAGCCCCCACTTATATCATCCGCCAGCGCCCCTTATCAGTTCTTGCCGATGTGTTTCGCGTGCAGTGAGGCCCTCTCACACATAAAGCAGACATGACCTCCGTGGAATCTAAAACCACGGAGGTTTTTTTGCCCGCAATCTGCGTATAACCCGGGTTGCAAACCAAGTTAGACAGAGCAATTCCGCTGAAAATTACTCGTCCAAGTTTAATAAGTATGGCAAACTCGTAGTAAACCTCGAGGGCCTTGAAACATGTTCGATCTTGGAGGATCTGAGATGACGACCGAGAATCTTCGGACGACCTTGGAAATTTACCGCAACACTTGGGCTAAAGCGGCCAAAGAATCCGGTGACCTTCAGACTGTCGACCAGTTTTTAGGTTTTATTGCAAAGAATCCTCTTTGCTTTCATAGATCCAATCTACCGGGCCACTTGACAGGCTCGGCATTACTCGTCAACCCGACGTTGTCGAAAGTGATGCTCACCCACCATCGTAAACTGGAAATGTGGCTACAACTAGGTGGTCATGCGGACGGCCATCCGATCATTCATGAGGTGGCACTCAATGAGGCACTTGAGGAGTCTGGTCTAAATCATTTATCTTTTCTGAAATACGAAACTGAACTGTTTCAAGTTCACACGGCAACCCCATTACCGTTTGATCTTGACTGTCATGTGATTCCAGCAAACTCCAAGGATCCAGAGCATTTACACTATGATGTTCGTTTTATCATCCTGGCTAACGATGAAACGCCGCCAGCGATCTCCGATGAATCACTGGATGTGCGCTGGTTTTCACTTGAAGAGGCACGGACGATAACCTCTGAAGTCAGCATGCATCGTCAATTTGATAAGTTAGAACACATTAGACAGTCATTACGAATTAATTAACTGATTCAAACGGTCTTGGGTCGACACCTACCTGTGTAAGGGAAGTCTGTAGTTATGCTACCCAGTATAATTAGAGACTTCCCTTGACAGACAGCCAGGCCGCATTAGGTTAGAGGGGGCGTATCGACGCCGCGGCGTTGTTGTTTCATCTTCAGGATATACATACTATGGCAGACTACTACGAGTTACTTGGCGTTAAAAAAACAGCCACCGATGACGAAATTAAAAAATCATATCGTAAGCTTGCGCTTAAATTTCACCCCGACCGCAACCCGGGAAATAAGCAGGCTGAGGACAAGTTTAAGCAAATCAGCGAAGCCTATGCCGTGTTAACTGACCCCGAAAAACGCCGGCAATATGACACGTTTGGTGATCAAAAGTTCCATCAGAACTTTAGCCAAGAAGATATTTTCCGCGGAGCTGACTTCCGTAATATATTTACGGACGCTGGATTTGATGCGAGCGATATATTTGGCCGAATTTTCGGCGGTGGGTTTGGCGGAGGCACAGCGAAGGGACAAGATATCGAATATGCTGTGACGATCTCGTTCAATGATGCGTTCCACGGGGCGGAGCGGCACATAACGTTCAGAACAAATGATGGCAGCACGCGCGACCTGACCATTAAAGTTCCAGCGGGCGTGCGCGACGGCGGACGACTGCGCGTGGCTGGTAAAGGCATGAATAGTCCCTTTGGCGGTCCTCCGGGTGATCTATATGTCGCTATTTCAGTTGCTCCTCATCCAAACTATCAGCGCGTGGGAGATGATATTGAACACAAAATTGCGCTCAAGCTTTCCGATGCACTCCTTGGATGTTCGCGGGACGTGGATACCATGGACGGGATTAAAAAAGTAAAAGTGCCTGCTGGCGTCAAACCTGGCACGAAGATTCGTCTCAAAGGCTTAGGTTTTCCTCAACCTGGTAGACCGACCCGCGGAGATTTCTTTGCCGTTGTGGACTACGACGTACCAGAGCGTCTCAGTGCCAAGCAACTGGACATCGTGCGATCTCTGGCCGAAGCAGGGTTATGATCAAAGGGGAACCTGGGTTAACGGGAGCTTACTTTGAAACAGACTACCGTTGTGACCGAGATCTCCCACCATTTAACTTTGTGACTTAAGAGTTTTAGGTTATTTTAGATCAGCTTTCGCCACCACGTCCTCAAAAAAGATGGCCTCCCTAGGCTTACCTTTTTTGAGCCAATCCGCAGCTTTGGAGTTAAAGGCAGACGACATGGATGCCTTGACAGAACGAAGATACCCTACAAGATCTGACATCTTAAGACCGTTGGCTGCTAGCTCCCCTTCGTTGACGTAAACCTGACTTGAAGTGATCAGCTGGACCAGATCGATGTTGTTGTCCCGTTTATCAAATCGAGCATTCATGTCCTGCCTGAGTTTGACGCGATCTAAACGGTAAGCCCCACTTAGCTCAGGAAGCGGCGCAGCCCCGTGATCTGCAGTTAAGACGACAATCAGATCACCGCCAGTTTGTTTTTCCACCAACTCAACAATTTTTTTGGCCTCTTCATCTGCAGCCTGCAAGACATCACCACACTCATCAGACTCGTACCCAAAAAAATGACCACAATAATCGGTCGCTTTGGTGTTGACCCAAACTAAATCCGTTTCTTCATCAACACCTATCTTTAAATCCTCAATCGCTTTCAAAGTCATGGATGCCTGATGTTTGACAGCAGCCGGTGTCGCGATGGCAGCCCGATCTAAATACGGCTCACCGCGATCGGTCTGCTTGATAATTTGATGACCCCGCCATTTACCATCATGACCGACAAGTTCCTTCACAGAGGGCATCAGTCCTTGGCCTTCGAAAGCGCGCGGCATCTGATAGTTCTGTTCTTCGGTTGTCCAGGCCCCGTCACCCTTGGCCTCATCGGTCCAGGTGACATAAGTTTTCACCCCTCCATTAAACAAAGCACCATGTCCACCCATTGCGATCGCAGCTCTCGGGGCCGGCGCCACCGATAAAATGATCGGCTTACTTTTCCTTGACACTGACCAGACGTCAGATAAAGCAGGAGAAAAGAAGAATGACGGGTTGGCAAACTTCGTGGAAGTCTCAGGACCAAGTTGAACGCCAAGTGCCGCGAGTTGACGCCAAATACCACCATGAAAAAAATTGTTACCTGCAACGCCATGCTCACTGGGCCAAGCCCCTGTACCGACGGCTGCATGACCGACACTAGTCTCGACATCGACATGTGCCACACTACCATTGACAAAATTGGCACCAGTTGTGACCATACGCTCATAAAATTTGGCTCGTCCTGGATGAGCCTGCAAGTACTGACGACCCATCTGATCTTGAACAAAAATAACCATAGCTTTTGGCTTCTTAATTTGAGCTCCCCTAGCATGGCGTTGCGCCAAGGCCGTACCGAGCACCTTTCCTCCATTGCGTGCAGGCGGCGGGATATCTAAAATTTTCGCAAGCGTTGGGGCTATATCCTGCTGAACCGCAACTTCAGAATACTGACCAGGTCTAATCCATTGAGTTGAGGGGTCAAAAAAGACAATGGGAATCCTAAGATCGTAGTCCCAAGCCACGCCGTGCATGGTCATGGGATGAGCCGGAATAACATGCCCTTTAAACGAACTTGGATACCAACGCTTTTGATCAAAATCAGCTGACTCGAGCGTGTAATTACCTCGCTTAGGTAAAAGAAAAATCTGACCACTCCACTGACTCGCCGTTTTCCGAAAGATCTCACGTGGAGAAAGATGTTTTCTGGTTGACGCCGTCTCACGACTCATTGCAGGCACAGATGCAACTAAACATAAGCTACAAAGTATTCGGCACATCATGATGTCATTATCTCCCAACGGTATATTTTGATAGTCTCATATAAACGGACCCAATCTTAATATCTCCTTGGATCTGGGCTAGAGTCCGTTGGGTATCATTAGCAATCCATACATAGACGTCACCCTTCTGCTGAAGTTCCTTACCGATGAAGGTCTGTAGCTTTACTTTCATAGCGTTAAAAGTACCTGCAGGTACAGTGACTGACTCCATACCAATAGGCGTTGCTTCGAGAAACCAATTTTTTTCGGATGTGTAAACCAGAAAACGTTCGGCAACCCCTGGTACATAATTAAACGTCCTCAGCTTTAACGCTGCACCGATCACATCAATAGCACCGTGCTGCAGATCACGCTCAACAATTTTCGGAGATTTTCCTGCCTCTTCTTCTTTCTCAGTCACTTTGCAACGATCATGGGAAAAATCGAGCCACTTCTTTAGCGAGATACTTTTTCCCAGGAACTTTCCTTCCTGCTGCTCAATATAAAACTTCGTAACACCCCAGTCCCAGGGCCTGGTCAGAGCTGATGCGCGATCATTTGCGACGTAGATTCCCTTAAACCAATCTCCGGTCCGGCCCTCAACATGAAACGCTCGATGCCAAACACCATCAACTTTTTGCGGTGACTGGATTTCGATAGATCCGTAACCGGCAAGCATTCCCATCCACGACACAGCATACTCACTGACTTCACCTGCCTTAAATGGCGTATCTTTGTAAGTATCTGCTCGCGATAGGGTCGGTGTGGGTGGCAACGGATCTGGGCAAACCACTTTGATGTCAGGCGTGCTAGCCAACCCAGACCGACAAACCACAGGCACCATGCAAAAAAATAACACTCTCACAAAAAAGACGCGTTCCACGCAGCAAAATCTCCGACTTAAACATAATTTAGAGCAAGACCTTTGACCCAATTATGCCAGAGGATTGACCTCGATGCCATCTTAGCGCAAAACCAAGACAACGACGACGCCTGAAAAAGGTTCTAGAAACTTAAAATTACTCAGTGAAGTTAAGCGGTTGTAAAAATCCACAGAATTAGCCGCCCAAGTCTCACAAAACCCATCCGCGCCAACGCCAAAGACCTCTCGTCTGGGCTGGATTTATTTTGACTTTACAGCATATTACATGCTATCAAGCCAGCTCCAGAAAGACGATGCCAACAGAATGTCCTGTTGCCAAAACCCCTAGCTGGTAGGAAAGAAGTTTTATCTATGTTGCAAGAAACAACCAAATCAGGATCCAAAAGCATTCGCTGGGAAGATGAAGACACAGGCTTTGAGGCAGATCCTCGGCTGACGTCAGACTTCGCGAAAATGCTAGCCGGCAACCCCACAACATCCGAAGTTAAAGAGGGTATGATTGTCAAGGGACTTGTCGTGCGCCTTACTGACGATGGCATCGTCATCGACATCGGGCATAAGTCTGAGGGCGAGGTTCCAAAACATGAATTTGGCGACGCGTGTCCTAAAGTAGGAGAAACCGTCGAGGTTTATTTAGATCGATTTGAAGATCACGCTGGTGAAATGGTTCTTAGTCGTGAGCGTGCAGAGATGCTTCGCGCATGGGATCGTATTGCCGAGGCCTTTGAGCGTAACGAAATCGTTGAAGGTACGATCATGAGCCGTGTTAAAGGCGGACTCTCGGTTGACATCGGTGTCAAAGCCTTCCTTCCAGGATCTCAAGTGGATCTACGACCAGTACGCAACCTCGATAAATTAATCGGCGGGAAGCTTCAGTTCAAAATTATTAAGTTCAACAAAAAGCGAGGCAACATCGTGCTGTCGCGCCGTGTCTTGCTTGAACAAGATCGAGAAAAGCTACGCGCATCGACTCTCGGCAACATCAAAGAAGGAGCATCACTCAAAGGCATCGTGAAGAACATCACCGACTACGGTGCGTTCATCGACCTTGGCGGTATCGATGGTCTTCTTCACATTACCGACATGAGCTGGGGCCGTATCAACCACCCAAGCGAACTGTTCGAAGTTGGACAAGAGATTGAAGTCAAAGTTCTCAGTTATGACGAAGGTCGCCAAAGAGTCAGCCTTGGCTACAAACAATTGCTCAATGACCCCTGGGTTGTTGCTGGTGGCAAGTACGCTGTCGGCGCTAAAACCAAAGGTAAAGTTGTCAGCTTAACCGACTACGGCGCTTTTGTTGAATTAGAAGGTGGCATCGAAGGCTTAATCCACGTCTCGGAAATGAGCTGGAGCAAACGCGTTCGTCATCCAAGTAAAGTCGTTAACATCGGTGATGAAGTGGAAGTCGTAATCCTTGCGATTGACGTGGAAAATCGCCGCATCAGCCTCGGCATGAAGCAAATGGAGCCAAACCCCTGGGAAGTTGTAAAAGAGAAATACCAGGTCGGTGACGTCATCCGCGGTAAGATTCGCAACATCACCGATTTCGGCGTGTTCGTCGGAATCGAAGATGGCATTGATGGTTTGATTCACATCTCTGACATCAGCTGGACGGATCGCATCAAGCATCCAAGTGACCTTTTCAAGAAGGGTGATGAGGTTGAAGCGAAAGTTCTCTCTATCGACACCGAAGGCGAGAAGTTCTCACTCGGTATTAAGCAGTTGACTGATGATCCATGGCTGGCTGTAGCGAAAGCTCATCCTGCTGGGTCAAAGGGCAAAGGCAAAGTCACCAAGATTGCTGACTTCGGTGCGTTTGTAGAAATTGCACCTGGCATCGAAGGCATGATTCACATCAGCGAACTTTCTGATGGGCAGATTGCTAAGACAGAAGACGCGGTCAAAGAAGGTGATGATGTTGAGTTCGTCGTTCTTGCAACAGATGCAGACGAGCGTCGATTCTCGCTTAGCCGCAAGGCTGCAATTAAAGGCTTAGATGGCGAGGAATTGAAGCAATACATCGGTGCTGCTTCAGGCTCCAAGACGGCATTTGCTGAAGCCTTCACCCGTGCTCAAGGTTCCAATAACTAATGCGACGAAGGGGCGGACTATCTCTAGTCCGCCCCTTCCGTACCTTTTTCTAGCTCGCCGATCAGGCGCTGCTCAGTCATCCTGCTTTTAGATTTTTAGGATTCCCTGCGTTCGCTTTCTCCTCTTTGGCACGCTGCATGGCTTGCGCTTGCTTTGCTTTCTCAAGCTCTTTTGCTTTTTGTTGCTTTAGTTTGTCTTTCGGACTTTTGTCACCCATAACTGATCTCCTATGTTTTACAGTTAAGCCAATGGACCGATGTCCTTCTCCTATATTTTAGCAGTATCTTTGCTAAAAGGAGAATTTGACACGTGGGGTCTTTATCAAAATTAGACACTTGTCATAAGTGGAATAGCCACTTACAGCAGAAGATCTGAGAACGCCATGGCCTCCTCATTGCCGCTATGACGATGAATCTAAATTGACTTTAAGAGACCAGACCGGATTTTCTCTGAAACAAGAACTGAACAAATGATCAACGAAGTAACGGGGGGGGGCGCGACGACTATCCGAGACTTTAAATGAAGCGACTACACACCACACGACTTCATCATCCAGGCCACTAACGCTAACATCAACAGTAGCTGAAGATAGTGATACCAACGGACCTGACCTGAAAGACCGGACGCGCGCGGCTTTTTCACTTGCTGCTTCAAGACAGCCCTTTCGTAGCCTTTGACCGCACCGGCTTTAAGATTTTTCTTTTCCGACGCCGCACGAGCACGGGCATCATTGATATTAGTGATTTTCCGCGAGTCGTCCATCTCAACTCTCTTTTAAACCGGTAAAAAACGATTCCCACCGGTGTTAACGAACAATAGCCATATTGGAGCCATCACGGCACTTTCCTTATCGAGGAGATCCCACGTACACTGTGAGTTCAGGTTCAGCGAAAAAGACGTCATCCATTGCATATAGTTTCTCAGCGACGTCAATAAAGTCCAACGTATGAGGATTGTCGCCCTCAATCGGCGTTATACGAAACAAGGTATCATCAAACATTTTTTTAGCTGTATAGTTGTAGGGTTTTAGAAATATATTGGCAGATTCGACAGCATTGATAGAAGTGAACTTGACATTGATCGCGCCATAATTTTCAACCATCAGATTTCCCTCCTTATTCACAAAAACCTTTAATGGGGTCGATTTGAGATCGTCAGACCCTTTATAGCGACTTAAAAACCTGTAACCATTTTGTTCAAACCATGTTATCTGTTTCCTTACCACAGCCTCATCCCGCTGCTCACCACTCTTTTTATAAGCCAGAATGATCTGGGACATCGCACTCTCATCAGAATTCGAAGACGACTTATCGGCTCTAACGCCCAAAACCTCATAAACAACACGCTCGGCTCCTGAATCATCTTTCTTCATAGAACTCTTGCGGGAGTGATAATTCCGTTTCGTAAATTCACCATTTGTCTCGACCGGAGGACGGCCCACCAAAACATGAGATGATGTGTCGCGAGACTTACAACCAAACAACCCGCTACTGAACGCGGCGATTGCTGGAACAGCAACTAACATAGCCCTTTGTAATGACGTAATAGAAATCATAGTGAACATCCTTATCTACCATTGATTTGCTTCAGCATGATTCGCTCAGGCCTTTCTGCATTCTACCATAATCAGAACGTCAAAGCGATGCGTAGGCCGCTCAAGGCCCGGTTCACCTGAAGTCAAGGACCTTGACCCCGCGGTACAATGCCCTGGGACCATCCACCAAACAAGCAGATCCTCCCTGCATCCTGGCAAAAAGCTGGACTTATCAGGCACTTTTGTCGGTAAACACCAAACCAGGCAGTTTGGTCTATAAAATAGACACACCTAGCCCCTAGTCCCGGTCAACAAACCTTAAATATCACGGGATTCAAAACATGAATTAGATGACGAATCTCTTAGTTCATTCTACAATTTAGCCTTTGGTTGATTTGGGCCGACCCAAATGAGTCCTTCAAAAGACAAATTATAAATGGTCACGAGCACCACAACTTAAGCGTAATGCAAAGGCTGATCATCTTGACTACCGCGACCGACAAAACCTCAATTCTCAAGCCCTTGGTGATTGTTCCAACCTACAACGAAGCGGAAAACGTGGAGTCCTTGGCTCAGCGTGTTTTCGAAGCAGTCCCATTCATCCATCTTCTTTTCGTCGATGATAATAGCAAAGACGGGACCCGCGAGCGTATCGGCTTGCTGATAAAAGATCGACCTGATCAAGTTCATCTGCTTGAACGTCCGGGCAAACTAGGCCTCGGAACGGCGTATTTAGATGGTTTTAGGTGGGCGTTAAGTCGGGGGTATGACGCTCTGGTTGAGATGGACGCTGATCACTCCCACGACCCAAAGGAGTTGGCCACGTTTTTAAAAAAGCTAGAGACCTATGATGCTGTGGTGGGTAGTCGGTACTGCCAAGGAGGTGGTACCGAAAATTGGAGCTTTCTGCGTAAATGCATCAGCGTTTTTGGAAGCTTTTATAGCCGATCCATTCTAGGCTTGACGATCCGCGATCTTACGGGTGGCTATAATGCATGGCGACGGGACACCATCATTGCCATCAACCCTGACTTGGTTCGCAGTGAGGGCTATTCCTTTCAAATTGAGCTTAAATATCGTGCTCACCTCGCCGGTAAATCGATTGTCGAGTCCCCAATCCTTTTCTCTGAACGTCGGGCAGGCCAATCAAAAATGAGTCTTAACATTGTCTTAGAAGCCATGGTTCGCGTCTGGTCTCTCAGGGCCATCAAACGTCAACTCGTTGAACAAGCCATCAAAGAATCCAACCCATCATGAATCAGCGCTACAGCATATTGTTTGAACCCGTCGCCATTGGACCCGTTACCGCACCAAACCGCTTTTTTCAGGTGGCTCACTGTAACGGTTTGGGACACCGATTCCCGAAGGCCTTGGCAGCCTTGCGCGGAGTTAAAGCAGAGGGTGGCTGGGGCGTGGTCTGCACTGAAGAGGTTGAAATTCATCATACAAGTGATCTAGCCCCATTTCACGAGGGCAGACTTTGGAATGACGCCGACATGGCTGGACTGCGCTTAATGGCCGAGGCCGTCCAACGGCATGGATCGCTGGCGGCTATCGAGTTAGTTTATAGCGGAATGAACTCAACGAACCTCTACTCGCGATTACCACCACTTGGTCCAAAATCGATGGGCGTACCGGGCGGTTGCGGCTTTGATCCAGTCCAAACACGTCGTATGGATAAAGAGGACATAAGAAACGTCCGGCGATGGCATCGAAAGGCGGCCATACGAGCCAAACAGTCAGGGTTTGATATCATCTACTGTTACGCTGGGCACGGCCTAACTCTACCGATGCACTTTATGATGAAGCGCTATAATGACCGCTGCGACGAATATGGTGGCTCCCTTGAAAACCGTGTGCGATTGTTTCGCGAAATCATCGAGGATACCAAGGATGCTGTTGGCGACAAGTGTGCCGTAGCTGTCCGTTTTGCGGTGGATGAGTTACTGGGCGAAGATGGAATTCACCATCAGGGAGAAGGCTATGATATCGTCGCTCGGCTCGCCGAACTTCCCGATCTTTGGGATGTCAATATCAGCGGCTGGACCAATGACTCAGCCACGTCACGGTTTGAAAAGGAAGGCTACCAAGAACCGTTCATCTCGTTTGTCAAAAAACTAACGTCAAAGCCAGTTGTGGGAGTTGGTCGTTATACGTCCCCGGACTCAATGGTTTCTGCCGTCAAGCGAGGGGTCCTCGACTTTATCGGCGCAGCGCGCCCATCGATTGCAGACCCGTTTCTACCAAACAAAATCAAAGAAAATCGGTTGGATGATATTCGCGAATGTATCGGCTGTAACATCTGCGTGGCTAGCGACATGAAGATTGTGCCGATTCGCTGTACTCAAAATCCGACCATGGGGGAAGAGTGGCGAAGATCCTGGCACCCTGAGCGCATTGCACCAAAATCATCTAACAAAGAAATCCTAGTGATTGGTGCTGGCCCAGCCGGGTTGGAATGTGCAAGAGCACTTGGACAGCGCGGATATCCGGTTACTGTTGTCGATGAACGCCGAGATTTAGGTGGTCGCGTTCAGCTTGAGTCTAAGCTGCCGGGACTTAGTGAGTGGCGCCGGGTAGCCGAGTGGCGCCTTGCCGCACCTCAACAGCGGCCCAATGTTACTTATTTCCCATCAAGCTCCATGACGGTTGAAGATGTTCTGCAGACAGGCATCAAAGATATCATTATTGCCACGGGGGCATACTACCGTCGCGATGGAGTCGGAAGAACCCTACACCGTCCGATTCCCGGTCACGATCAGCAACATATCTACACACCCGATGACATCATGAGCGGTAAACTACCGGCGGGCCGAGTTGTGATTTATGACGACGATCACTTCTACATGGGCGGCGTCATAGCTGAAAAATTATTGCAATCAGGCTGCAATGTCACCATCGTTACGGCTGCGCCTCTGTTGTCCTATTGGACTCAGTTTACTCTTGAGCAGGAAAAAATTGAACGAAAGCTCTTGGGTATGAATGCGTCTATTTACACACGCCACACACTCACCACAATCTATCGTCATGATGTAACGATCACGTGCTCCTTGACCGGCACCATCCATTCACTTCCAGCAGATGCCTGTGTTCTAGTCACTGATCGCATCCCGAATGACAAACTTTATCATGAACTAAAGCCACACCTAGTCGATGGAGGACTGCAATCACTTCGCGTTATTGGTGATGCCGAAGCACCAGGGACGATTGCCCAAGCGGTATATTCAGGACACCTTGCCGCTCAGGAGTTTGACGAAGTGATTGACCCTGATGTAACACCATTCAAGGTTGAGCGAATCACAGAATTTGTTTTCTAATCACGTAATGTTAAGAAATCAACGCGAGTTTACGCCATAAATCCCTGAATTAAACAAAAAAATATCCTTAAAAACAGCACACGTATCCTTCACTTCATTAAAAGAATATATTCAGCAACAGCGCGAAGCTTTTCGTCACCTAAATAAGCTTGCGGCGGCATTGGCGGAAATCCGTTCCGCACCTTCACCGGTGCTCGAGCAAACTTCGCTATACCTTCTGGCTTACCTTTATACTTCGCCTGAATCTCACGAAGGGGTGGGCCAATCAACTGATAATTCATGGCATGACAGCCTGCACATATTGCTGCATACGTTTGCTCACCAAGGTTTCCAGCTTGTATCACCGAAAGACTCTCAGCAGCGACAAGCATCGTTGTTTTAACATCGACCAATACCCGATCTGTACACTTGGCAAAGTGTTCAGCGTCCCGAAGCTTGATCCCATCTGGATTAAATATACACAAATCACGGCCGACCTTCGTACCGATCACATCCCCACCTTTAGGGATGATCCCCTCATCGGCGCCATCAGGTATTCCCGAACTGATCACTTGCTTAACTAAGTACCGACCCCATACAAGCATGTCAGCAAAAGTCTTTTGGCCATTATTGACGAAAAGATTCTGTAAAATCTTCACCCGATCAGGATCAGGATCGACCTGAGGATCCTTCGCCATATTTGGAATAGCACCATGATGAGCCACCACAATGCCGGCCAACGAGTTATCTCTTATAATATTATTTTCAAACACGACATCATCGGCTGCCAATACAATTGCACCTGTGCCGGGAGGAACGCTGGCCACGATAGAACCCTTTGCGCCAAAATTAGCCGTGTTGTTATCAGAAATCAAATTATTGCGAACGATGATCTGGCTACTACTTTTCCTTGGTAGTTCAGGGAGAGTAAAAACTAAAACACCACTTGTGTTACGATAGACGTAGTTATTTTCAATCAATACATGATGGGAGTTTTCAGCTTCGATCCCCGCAACATTGTCATATGCTTCATTGCGGCGCACGTCCGTGTATTCACACATGCCAATGTAAATACCAGCATCAGCAATACCGAAAGTTACGTTATCTTCGACAACCACGTTCCGGCCAAGCGTCGGATAGATACCGTAGATACCTGTTTTCTCAACAATCAAATGACGAATCGTGACATTATCTGCAGCCTGAGTCGTCACACCATTTGCCTTATAGTTTCTGATATGTAATCGCTCAACAGTGAAGCCAGAACCGGAGGCAATAATTCCGTCGTTTAACTTGTATTTTCCATCCAAAATCGGCCATCGACCTGAATCCGTCACACCCGCTATTTTTATGCTAGGTTTGTCGACCACCACACTCTCATGATAAATTCCAGGAAACACAACGATGGTATCACCAGGACTTGATTTTGTGACGGCATCTTGAATACTTTCACCAGGTAAAACTTTAATCTCGCCGGATTCACCAATCGCACTTTGGATCATGAAAAAAGCAGCAACTAAAAAACTTCGCATTGTTTACCCCTCTCTAGCGAGCCGTAGGCTTGAGGCCCGATGGAACTCTTTGCGGAATATCAACCATCCATCCATCATCGGTTAAAGCACCAAGAAACGCCACAAGATCTCGTTCATCATCAGGCCCCATGCCGATCGGTCGGACATGCCAGTGAGTGCTACGACCCGAGACACCTTGAGAGGATCGTCCTCCACCTTGATTATAAAAATGAACCACTTCCCCTAAGCTGGCAAAGGCACCACGGTGCATATATGGTCCCGTTTTCGCAATCTGCCTAAGGGTCGGGACTCGGAATGCACGATGCTCACCCGGCGCGCCAATGGTCAACACCTCTTGATTAGTAAATAAAGGCGGCGTATGACACTCGGCGCAACGTGTTGCAAACGAGCGAAACAAAATTAGTCCTCGCACCTGCGCAGGAGATAAAGCCTGCTGATCTCCAAGAACGTACCGATCATAAGGTGCCGTGAACGTTATCAAGGACTTCTGAAAACTGTCGAGTGCTTCCACAAGCTCTACCCACGTGACAGGATCTGATGCCTTGCCAGTCGTTCTCACCTCAGCAAAAAGGCGTCGGTATTCGTCAATCTGATTGATCCTTGCCAATACCGCATCTATGCTTGAGTTCCCCATCTCATCTTGAGAGATCAGTGGTGCGCGTAACTGCCCCTCAGCCGTTGTCTCTCTCCCATCCCAAAAAAACCGGCGACTATAGGCCAGATTGATGAGCCCAGGGGCATTGCGTAGTTGGTCTTTCTCGCCAGAGAAAGCCTTTTCAACCTCGTGGCAAGATGAGCAAGCAATATTTTGTTGGCCAGACAAAACAGGATCAAAGAACAACATCCGACCAAGATCAATAACTTGAGGCCGCAGCTTTATGTCACGGCTGTGAAGCTTCCACAAACCATGAAACCGGCCATTGTCCTTGGTATAAGGCTGTACAGGTCGACATAGCCCATTGTCATCTTGATAGAGACCTGTACTGGGGCATTTTTGCGATAGCTTAAAGGGGCTCGCCGCGAAAACTTTTTCACGTGAAGCGATCATGAACAATGTTGTAACGATTACAGCTAAGCGATTCATAAAGCTTACTTTGACGAAATGGTCTTACAACACCGAAATCCCAGGTGGTAGTTATGATGACTATCTGGACTCATCACACGATCGCCGTGCCAATAGGGCGCGCGCCAACGACACCAGTCGGGATGGGCTTTAAACTTATCGAAAATAAACCAACTACCCTTCATCTCAGTCACCCCAAGCTTCGTCGAGCCTCGACTTGTCATTTGATCCTCCGCCAGGGGTAGATTCATGTGCTCGGCAGCATTACCATGTTGATCATAGACGCCAAGAGGACTGACACATTCAGGAAACATGCCGGCAGGATACGTGTTTGAGCCGCAGTGTTTCCAGTTACCACCATTGCAGGCCTTATCCTTCGTACTATTCATAGCACAGACGCCTTTTCTATCTTCCGCACCAAAAGCCCACCGCTTACCAGCTGCCTGCTTTTTGTTGTGTGAAAGACGCATGCGTTTGACTGCGTCACTGGCACTAAGCCCTCCAATCGCCTTAAAATCGTAATCAGGATCTGTCAGTGCACCATGACAGCCCCCTTCCCATTCATGAGCATCACAAAGGCGTTTACCAACGGCTGCGCAAAGTTCCTGGGCCTCCTTTGCACGAACCCACACAACGGGATAGTCACAAGGAATATTTGGAAACTCAAATTGATCGATACAAGACTTTGCATCAGAAGCTTTTTCTCCTTTTGCTGGATCATACAACGGAGCCATATATTTGCCGCCGCAGATACGCTCAAAATCCTGATTGACATAAGATACAGCTGCACTCTTTAACTTATCACGACATTCCTCACGTGATACGGGATGCCGGGTTACCTCAGGATTACCTTGGCCCATGTAGGGGGACGCCTGAAAGATCCCTTTGACCTTAGACATGTCTTCATCAGTGTACCCAAGCTCAGATTTCATGCGAAGAAACATGGCTTCATTTTCGGTGCCTAGCGACGGAGAAACCTTACCCGAGGCTGATTCCGCCAATAAATCGCCAGATCCTATGAGACAAAGGATTGACAAGGCCGCAACGCTTTTAAACTTCATTTTGGGGAGTCCTGACTATTTTTTTGGTTTTGGCACGATGTAAAAAAAGTCTCGATTATCGGGCATTCCGACAAATCGAGGTACATGTATACCTATACCAGATTCGTCTAAAACTTTCATGCCTGAGTCCAAATAAAAAGTTTGCGAACCCGAACCATCGCGCTCGTAGACAGCTAAATACGTATGCTCAAGAGCGTTCATATCCATATGCATCGCGTAACGACAACCATAGGATTGAAAGACCCGGGCCATCGCCGGAGGCGTAACACTCGTAAAGTAGCCATAAATGAGATAGCGACGACCATTGGACTCCTGAATACAGACACCGGCGCGCAAAGCGCGCATTGTCTTGCTGTCAGAACCCGACCAATTACCCTGCCCCCAATTTGCAACAAGGGCACCAGGAACGCCTGACCGCGTGGTCTCATCCCACTCCACAATGGGAACACCATTCTGGCGCGCATGGCGTAGTTCAGATACCAAAGACTGGTCAGCATCAGACCACGTTTTCATATCCACCAGGCCATTGGCATCTATCGTGAGGGTTGCTAAACCAGGATGCAATCGACTATGCATAACCCCATTTTCAATAAATCCGTAGTGTGAGCCACGATTCACCTGGGCAAGCTTCCCCCAGCGAAACGCTGAATGATATCGTTTGAATCCTGACGTAAACGTAGATACAACTTTCGTCGTTAGATGAGGAGGAACCATGCCCGGTGTCACAACGGGGTCACGCTTTTCAAATCCATCTGGTCCAATCCATCCTTTAGGCCGCACAGATGGGCTGGCCCTGATCGACCAATTCAGGGATGGATGTTCGGTTCCCAAAAGCATACCCACATCATACTGGCTCAAATCATAAGCGACAGAAATGACAAGGGCTTTGCGCTCAATCGCATCCAACTTGCCAGCTATCTGTTGATGTTTATTCATAATGTCATCGGACACACGGCCCGGCTCCATCAAGCTAACGTAGATTCCAGGTGAGGAGCGTAATTCAAACCATTCAGCGATCGGCAGCATGCTACTTTCACTGCGATCCTTTAACGGTAGATTTAAAGCCGAAGCCTTCAGAAGGATATTACGATCTTGGGAGTTAATCTTAGCCGGCTCTGGTCCAGAGCGGGGAGGACCTACTGCTGGCACTGAAGCATCAGCAAGCCGAGACTCTTCGGGAACTTGCAGAAAACCATCTTTAAAGAATGTATTTTTAACAATGGTTGTAATTTGATCTCCCTCCCAGATATTGCGTCGGAGAAAATCCGCTACAACCTCCTTGGTCGAAGATCGACCAGAAACCGGAACAAGAAGATACAATTGACCATTACATAGGGATTGATATGGTTTATCAGATTTACTCAAGTTTACAAGATTGGATTCACCCTTGTAATCCCACAGCTCACAGCGATCCACACGATGCTCGCTTTGAATTGAAATACCCCGCTGAAAGGCTTGATCCAACACTAACTTTTGCGAGGCTGGATTGACGTTGACTAAGTTAAACGACTTTACTGTGCGACCAGAATTTAGCTCAAGAATAAACGAGGAATTGATTTTCGGATTTAGATTGATGAGCCGTACGCGGACGGACTTCTGCTCTTGAGATGGCAGGTTTAACTCTGTTTGTTCCTTCCATTCTTGTAAATCGATGATGGACATCGCCCTCTTTACGTCCTGAGCGACACACACATCAGCGGTACCTGCAAAAATAATGAAGCCAAGGGTCAACCAAATCTGTTCTCGTTGCACATTCATGGAGCTTCTCCAATAGGTCTTTGCTGTAGAACAAGTTAGCAGCATCTCTCATGTTTTCACTCAAAATGCCCACGTCATCAGCCCAAAAACCGTAGCTTCGCTATCGGCAAAATCAAAAACCCTTTGATGACAAATCGATAAAATATTTTCCGTCAATTGCCAGAAGCTATCACCCACCTGTCTTTATAAAGCTGATATTCAAATGATTTTCGATATTTTTCTAATTTTAACCAACCAAGATTTAGCTAAAGTCTCCAAGAAATTGATGCCTAAACAAAATTCTCAAAGAAACGTCATGTTATTTTTGATATAGTAAGACTATTACCTGACAGCTCGAATTTAAAAATATTAAGGACAACGCCGTGCGAGCATTTTTAGTGACCCTACTTTTTATGGTTCTCAACTCCCGCTGCGTCACTCCGCAACAGCCAGAAATTAAGCCAGAGACAGCACCAACGCGCGCCATTGTACAAATTCCAGAACGCAAGGCCACCGCCTTGACCGGGACAAACTTCCTCAACGGTCTTAAAAACCTCTCAACCGAAGCACGGGAACAGGCTATTTGGAATGAGATCTCCTCGGGAAATCTACCTCAATTTTTCAGACGCTTTAAACCCGTGAAAATCATGATGCAGCAGCCGGGCAAAAAGCCCATTCACGCTACTATTTGGGTGAGCCCCGACTACGTTGCTATAGGTAGCGACAGCAACTATGTCCGTGTACCGATGAATCCAGTCACCGCGCAAAGAATTGCCGATAAATTTGGCTGCATCCTACCAACAACTAAACTTGTCGACATCATTTATGAGCAGGCCGAGGTTAAGCTAAATCCAAGTCCCATGACGCCAGGTTCAGCCATGGTATCGATCGACTATTTCTTAAGACACAACCGAACGATTGAAGATCAGCTTCGTGGTCGGGCTATGGGCAAGCTCGTTGCCGGCCACAAAAAAGACGTTGTTGTCACCAATAAACTCCTCGCACAACCAACACGGGTTGCCATTTATGGGTGGCATACCGCTCCAAAAAAGCCGATTCAACCACTCAGTCTTGTGCACGGTTACCGCTACGCTGACTATAGTCACGGCATTCGACTCGTCAGCCAATATATGCAGATAGACGGGAAGCCAGCCCATGCATCAGACGTTTTAAAAGACCCCTCAAAAGCAGCGCTCCTCAGTGATGAAGGCCCCATCGCCAAACCTCGTATCAGGATAAGTTTTGGTGGTTTCGAAGAAACTAGTTTTTAGGTACTCATGTCCCGGGAGGCCGAAGAATATTGGTTCGTTTCGAAGATATCAAAAAAAACCTGTCCCTACTCGTTCGAACGTACGCGAATGTTGAGTATTTTGCTAAATTGAGGTCCGAGGTGCATCATGTTAACCAGGGATTGGTCGAAGAGATGCTCAAGTTTGAAGGAGAGTGATGATGACTATATACAAGCAGAGCGATAACTTGGAGTATGTCGCAAATACCAGGTCGAATGCCTCTGGAATCAATTTTCAACGCTGGTCATGGGCGAGGTCTCCAAAGGCCGCATTTATAGTGATGACTCTATTGATCCCGGCCATGGCGGGTCTCATCTCTGAACAAGTTTCGGCTGCGGCTAAAGGCGACCCAGCATCGACTAGTTCTGCTCCGCCGATTCGTGAGGAGATGGGTGGTTTATTTGTGGCTCTCAGTGATATTTTACCACTGGTTTTAAACAAGGCAGCCTTCGAAGACCCGCGTTATGCGCGGGAAATTTTATCACTGATGAATCGCATGCAAGACCTTTCAGGGAAGATGGTGTCTAGCACGAAGAAGTTTGCCGACCATGACCCAAGTATTCCATTTATTGCACAGCGTTTTGATCGCGACATTCAAATGGCGATCGATATGTGGAAGGCGGGAGACCGGATTGTACCCCGTCGTCTCATGCGCAATGTGACTGATTATTGCATTAGCTGTCATACGCGAACGAGTAAGGGCTTACACCTATCTGATGTCATCCAATCGCAACGTTTTAAGGCCATGCCGCCTCTAGCAAAGGCTGAGTATCTTGCAGCAACGAGACAATACAGTGACGCGTTGAAACAATACGAACATGTTCTCGTGGATAAACCACTAGCTAAATCAGACCCCGAGGCTTGGGATATGGCGTTGCGCAAGATGCTCGCGATTTCGGTCCGTGTTGAGAAAAATCCAAGTTTAACCACCGAACTGCTAAGCCGGATTCAGGAGTCTCCTGAAAGTATCCCACTCTCGATGCGAGTCGATCTTGCCCGGTGGCGTCAATCAGCCAAAGCCTGGACTGAGGAACGCCGTCCTCCACGTATGAACGATAAAGAGAGATTTGAGCTCGCTAAGCGTCTAGTTACTGAGGGCGAGGCTATTCGCAAAACCAATGCGGGCGGAGCTTTGATTGAGTATATGCGCGCTTCGGCTATATTACATGATTTACTGGGACGCTCCCGTGGTGGAGAGCAGGAACAACAGATACTTTGGTTAGCGGGTCAAAGTGCCGAGTACCTTCGAGATTTAAATCTGTGGACACTGCAGGATACATATTACGAGGGATGTATTCGCAAGGGAAAGGACAAGAGTCTTCAGTCCAAGTGCCTTTTGGCATTAGAGGGCAGTATGCTCAACTCCTACGGGGCCACAAGTCGAGCAGGTTTGCCAGATTATGCGAAGCGGCATTTGGATGAATTGGCAAAATTTAATAAATAATGACCAACATGAAACCCGGGCCGCCGCATCTAAAACATAATGATTTCGAATAGTTATTTCGGGTAAAATGTCCCCAAAAATTAATTTGGGGGATGTGTTCCATGGATGGAACTGGCCTTTCGCTCATCAAATGCTTTGAAAACGTTGAGGATCCTCGCGTTGATAGAACAAAGCTTCACAAACTGATCGATATTATCGTCATGGCTATCTGTGATTTGGTCGCTGCCAGAATCAGTCCTAAAGAGTTTCGTGCGGGCTTTGCCATGTGGACTAAAGAGCTCGCAGGAATTTTTACAAACGAAGTGATCGCCATTGATGGCCAAACAATGCGG
>JBIKKO010000294.1:0-3052 GCA_044360315.1 Oligoflexales bacterium | reverse complement strand
TAACCTTTAAAAGCAAATGGCCCTCCTGCCGGACCATTGTGATCTGTAATGATTTAAAAACCACAGAGCGACTAGCCGCTCTATTACCTAAATGCTGTGAGATGGCCTCGATCGTTGACGGCACTGCTCAACTAGGGACTCTAACCTTAAACCTAAGTCAAACAGGAATGACAGGCGCCCACAATCATTTAAATGCCTTTGTGGCTATCATTTTGACCGCCCAGGTGACCAACCTACCAATTGGTCAGATCGCACCCATACTGCGCCATTACAGCGGCCTACCCTACCGCTGTGAGCAAGTCTACCGAGACGAGCAGCGCATCATTATCAACGACAGTAAATCGACTAATCTTGAAAGCACAATGGCTGCACTCAGTATTGCACGACGGCCTGCCATCTTGTTGATGGGAGGACAAGGCAAGGGTGAGGCTTACCATGATCTTGCCACTAAGAAAGATCAAATCGAGATCCTGATCACGTTTGGCGCCTCGGGCAAAGATATAAAAAACCAAGCACCACCCGAAACTAGATCCGAGCATTTCGAAAAGATGGCGGCTGCGGTGTCTCGCGCGTTAGACTTAAGTGAGAAGCAGGGCCTTGATATTATTTTCAGTCCGGGTTGCGCAAGTTTCGATGAGTTTAAAAACTTTGAGCATCGTGGAGCTGTCTTCACGCAGATGGTGAAAGATCACTTAAAGTTAGAGGCATCAGACGGTTACTTGATAAGGAACGAGTCATGAGTGTTGAATCCATAGCCGCCACAGAGCTGGCCGACTCAAAGAAACTACAGCAAGCTGGCCAGCGATTAGTTGCAACGACCCTTCTCCTTGTACTGGCTGGTCTTATTATGGTGTATGCAGCAAGCGCCCTTAAGGGTGAGCAGCAGTTTAATGACGCATTTTTCTTCATCCGTAAACAAGCAGCGATCGCTGTTAGCGGCTTTGCGTTTATGGCCTTGATCACGAAAGTTCCAATGCGTTTGATCGAACGCTTAACCCTCCCGTTGTTGGTCCTCTCACTAGGACTACTGGCTCTGATTTTTATTCCGGGTATTTACAAAACAGGAGGGGGGGCAGCCCGCTGGATTTCACTTGGAGGATTTAGATTCCAAACGTCTGAATGTGCGAAATTGGCGCTTGTGTTTTTTCTGGCAAAAAACCTCTCTCGAAAAGGATTTGATATTCGTTCTTTTAAGTATGGCGTTTTGCCAAATTTTATAATTTTTTCCATGTTTGCCTTATTCATGATGAAACAACCCGACTTCGGATCCACAGTCCTTCTTGGGCTTGTCATGGTCGGTATGCTCTTTGTGGCAGGTTTAGACTTTCGCTTGATCTTGGGCGCTGGTGTTTTTGCTATTATTGGTGGGACGATAGCCATATTTCTTGCACCCTACCGTCTTGCGCGCCTGACAAGCTTTCTTGACCCATGGGGTCAGATCAAAGGCGGAGGATTTCAGATCATTCAGTCATACCTAGCCTTTCAAAATGGTGGTCTTTTGGGCTCAGGACTTGGTGAAAGTCGCCAAAAATTATTCTTCCTGCCAGAGGCGCACACAGACTTTATTCTTGCTGTGCTTGCCGAAGAACTTGGGTTTTTAGGGGTGACGTTTATCTGCCTAACGTTTGCTTATTACTGCTTTCTTGGCTTTCGTATCGCATTCTTGCAAAAAAAGTCTTTTCAGATGTATCTTGCCTTTGGCCTGACCTCTATGATCGGTTTTCAAGGGGCAATTAATATGAGTGTTGCCATGGGGATGCTTCCGACAAAAGGGATTCCCCTACCGTTTATCAGTAGCGGAGCCAGTAGCCTACTGATAAGTCTCGTTGCAACAGCCCTACTCTGGCGGCTTTCTTCCGGTGACCATGACCCCAAACAACAGCCAACTTAGAGACCAACTTGTAGCCCTTGGACCCCTCCATTTCGTCGGAGCCTTAGGCAGCGGAATGAGACCACTAGCCGAATTCGTCTCAGCATTTGATGTGCCCGTCTCGGGTAGTGACCGTAAAACGTCAGACGTCAAAGCTAACTTTACACTAGTTGAAGAAGCAACGACCGAAGACTTTGAACGCTTAAGTCTAGCCAAAACCGTAGTCTACTCAAGCGCCATTGGCGCGTCACATCCGTCTCTTATCGACTCAAAGCGTCGCGGCCTAACGTTATACCACCGCAGTGAATTACTTGCGCTGATTTCGAAGTTTTACAAGACGATCGCCATCGCCGGAACTCACGGCAAGTCTACAACGTCAGCTATGGTCAGCCACGTGTTGCGCGCACTGGGTGAAGACCCTTCCTGGATTATAGGGGCACCTTTTGCATCCGGTGCAGACTCCTTTCACCGCGGCAATAGCCCTTGGTTGGTCATCGAAGCAGACGAATCCGACGGTTCTTTTTTACGTTATCAGCCCTTTATTTCAATTGTGACAAATGTGGACGCTGACCACATGGACCACTACCAAACGTTCGATAGGCTAAAAGACGGTTTTCAGGAGTTCGCAGGTAAGACTAACCCCCAAGGAACCCTGATCTGCTGCGGGGATCATGCGGTTGCGCAAGCCGTTAGCCATGCCTACCCTGGACAGCGGCTTACATATGGCTTTGCCGAGCACAACTCCTTAAAAGCGCGGGACTACAGTGTTTCTGGTCTAACCAGCTCCGCAAGCTTGCAGCAGGAAGGCCAGAAAGCTCATCTCACAATTCCCATGCCTGGCAGGCATAATGTGCTGAATGCTCTCGCAGCCATCGGCGTTGCCCACGCCCTACATCACCCTCTTGAGCAGGCCGCTAAAACCTTAAGCAACTTTCCAGGGGTCCATCGCCGACTGCAACGCTACCCCTCGAAACGAGCTCTAATCTTTGACGACTACGCACACAATCCCGGCAAAATCGCCAGCTGCATCGCGGGACTGAGGGAGGCCTTCCCTGAACGCCGCTTGGTTGTATGCTTTCAGCCCCATCGCTATTCGCGCCTTTCAAGCCTCTATGTGGAGTTTATGACGTGCTTTAGAGCCCCAAACATCTGTGTACTGGCGTTGCCGGTCTATGCAGCGGG
>JBIKKO010000293.1:0-3065 GCA_044360315.1 Oligoflexales bacterium | reverse complement strand
GGAGCCAGTAGAGTACATTGGGAAGTTATAAAATATCGACTTTAATTGATTTGAGACCAAGCCGTCTTATTCGTGAAAATTTTGCCTAGTCGTTTTACGATCTCAAGGTTCAGTTGCGTCTGTCCGAACCATTCGAACAGGTCAGGTAAGGACCTGAAAAAAATTTTTGCGGCTAAGGAGCCCAAATCATGCGGAGAATGGTTCAAAGAATCATAACGATGACTATGTTATTTACAGTGTTGTTTTTTATAAGCTGCCAATCAACCGCAAACCGAACCGGCGCTCCTCGTCCAAGCCAAGCTGTGTCTAAAGAGGTATTTGCGGCCAAGCTCTCTGAGTTAGATGAGTGTCAGGGTGTAGACCAACAAACAATAGGCGATTTTCACTCACGACTGGATCAATGTGATGATTTTGTGCACTCTCCGGTGGAAACGGAAGTGAGCACTCCTGAAACTCCTGTGGAAAGCGGTTTTGCGTTGGGCGCAGGGGGCGGGTTACCGCGTCTAATTACTGCTTGCTACAAGGCGGTTTGTAGCTGGTTTAAGAAGACTCCAGATGTAAGCAGACCTCCGGGTAAGGAGACTGTAAACCCCTATGCAACACCAAAAGATTACGTAGAGACGCCTGGCGAGCCTGGTGTTGATAATTCATATGGGACAAGGGCATCAAAGGATGCAATAGAAGAATTAAAAAAATTACAGCATGAAATTTATATCAAGAAGTATCTCGACAGTCCCGAACCTTGGAAGCTACCCAAAGAGCTCCAGGATAAAAAAAATAAAGCGCTACGGGATCCGTCAGATCAAAAAATTTGTTCTCTCCCTGTCAATTGCGATCCCGATAGGGACCGGCACCCCTTTTTCTGTGGGGGATATCCGCGCTACAACGCCTCAGATGTATGCAGTCGAAAACTAGCTGAGATTTTGGCTTGTGCAGCCAGGGTATCAGAGCAGGTCTTGTCTGGAACATGTACCCATAGAATCTTACCTAGTGGAACTATTGTCTGGTATGGCTCGGAATTAGCCCGTTACGCATTAGATTATGCCTCATGTGCGTCATGTTTAAGGTATCACCGCAATCCCGAAGCAGATAGGTTACCTTAACAGCTGTTCCCGGAATGATTCTTGCCGGGGGAGCATCCTAGAAGTTTTAGAATGAGCCAAGGTTTTGTGCGGATGAGTTTCAGCACAGACTCATACAGCAGATCTGTTCGAATGAGGGTGTTACGGCCCAGTTGGACATTGATGCCAATTTCGAATGTCTCGAAGAGTATCGAGAGATGTTTCCTAACAAAGCCCCGCGCACCAAGATTGAGATGAAGATCGTCAAACTTTAGTAATGGTTGCTTCTCGACGGGGAATTTTCTTGCCCATAGCATTTGCCGCTCGATTCTGTTAATATGATAGAGAATTGCATTGCAATTCTCTAATGATAAGTAGAAGTGGATTAAAACATGATAAATCAATATGTTACAAGATCCCTTAAATCTCCAAAGGACTCGTTTTTCCTGTTCGGTCCGCGGGGTGTGGGGAAAACCACCTGGCTAAACCATAATTTTTCGGACGCCTTCCGCGTAGATCTTTTGGAAAATCGCACCTACCTTGAGCTACTAAAAGATCCGTCCTTGCTGGCCGCAAAGCTAGGTCACCTCCCGTCTCAAAGTTGGGTCATCATAGATGAGATTCAAAAGGTCCCTGAGCTTTTAGACGAGGTTCATCGACTGATTGAATCAAAATCTCTTAGATTTGCATTGACCGGATCATCGGCTAGAAAACTTCGGCGAGCAGGTACGAATCTTCTGGCTGGACGGGCTGTCACGCGTCACATGTTTCCTCTGACGTCTTCGGAGTGGCTAAAGGATTTTCATCTAGATGATGCATTAGCATGGGGCGGCCTGCCCCGTGCGGTTCGCGAACAGTCTCCGATTGATTTTTTGGAGGCCTACTTTGCAACCTATATTCGTGAAGAGATCAAGGAAGAGGGGCTCGTACGACGTGTTGAGCCTTTTGTTAGATTTCTTGAGATTATGGGTAATCTTAACGGGCAGATCATCAACGTTGAAAATATTTCTCGAGAGTCCGGTGTTAAAAGAGTCACCCTAGACTCTTGGATGTCAATTCTAGAGGACACATTAATCGGGCTTCGTCTTCCTGGATGGAGACCAGGCTTTAAGGTAAGAGAATCGTCTCATCCAAAGTGTTACTGGTTCGACCCCGGCGTAGCCCGCGCTGCGGCAGGCCTTTTATACCAGAACTTGGATAGAACATGGCTTGGCTGGAGCCTTGAAACATGGGTTTTACATGAACTACGTGCATGGTCTCACTATTATCGATTGGGATACGGATTCTTCTACTACGCGCTGCCATCCAATAATGATATCGACATTATTGTTGAAACAAGAAAATCTACGCCTCGAGAGCGGGGCGAGATAATTGGAATTGAAGTAAAACTTTCCAAGAAATGGGATCGTTCCTGGGAAAAGCCTCTACGTGACTTGAAGTCACTGGATAAGATTGACGTCAAACGCATGCTAGGAGTCTACTGCGGATCTGAGATTTTGACTTTTGATGAGTTTACAGTTTATCCAGTGGAGGTTTTTTTGAAAAAGTTTGAATTACCGACGCCCGCTCAGGCGCTCTAATTTTAAGACCTAGGGCGCAGGCGCCTTTCGTCCGGTCCCGCTGATTGGCCTTCAGGCGAAGCTGGCGGGTGAGCTCGCTGGACCAAGTTTCAACTCCGTGGAGGTGGTAAACTTCGTTACCCCCGTGCCATCGAGGTGAAAGTGGGGGTTGATGGCTGCCATCTTTTTGGGGGCGAGGGTTTTCACCACCCAGTTCAGCAAAGCCTGGGTGCCTAGCTTCTCGAAGGGCGAGGAGACCAGGATCACCGTTCCCTCCTCAGTCTGGACCACTGACCCTCTTAAATCCGATCCAGTGTTCCACCTCCCAATCGGGAGATTCGGTCCAGTGTTCCCATTCTGCCGGGTGCGACAGCCGGATCGCGAATCTCTTCATAGGTGTCTTTGTCGAAGTCGGGTCCTGTCTCCACCTTTGTAACGAGCAGCT
>JBIKKO010000292.1:0-3090 GCA_044360315.1 Oligoflexales bacterium | reverse complement strand
TGTAGCTCAAAATTTTGAGAGATTAGAGCCCAATCGACTAGGCACTTTTTTCCTTTCTCATGCTTTTTCCAGGTGCTAGCCACATGTACATAGCGGAGCCAGGAATTCTCTGCCCGTTGAACCATCGTGGTTTGCGGGTGATACTGAGTATAGACGCAGCGTCTAGCTCTTGTAATCACCCGAGATAGGAGGTTCCAATGCCCCCACAGGTATCGAAATCCGATTTTGAATTTGCTCTTCGCGAGATGGGACACAATCCGGATGACTATCGCGGAAACAAGCTATGCATTGATGCGATGTGTGAGGTCTATCAGATCGATGAAGATATTATTCTCGAAGCGATTAAGTTGCGGCATATTGATGCTCACTACGACTATCGTAAAGATAAAATCTGGGTGGATGCCTTAGACGCAGCTCATTTTTATTATTGCATTCGTAGTGAGGCTCACCTTTACGCCCGCTAGACCTGCTCTATCATGTCGCGTTTGGGACACAAAATATAAAGGTTTCTTGGTTTCCCTGACGGCCAGTAATTTTAGCATCTAAGGTTTTGCAGACAGTTAAGCCATGACGTTGGCAGGCTTCTTCAACCATTGTAATGGCAAGAGTGCGATCCTCGTGATTTGTGATGACACCACCCTCAGGAATCAAATGACGTGGTAGCTCAAACTGGGGTTTAATCAGTAGCAGCAGTTTTGCATGCGGCGCAACACGGCGGATCTCGGGAATCATTTTTGCAAGGGACGTAAAACTGAGGTCGGCTACGACCCAATCAAATGCAGTAAGGCTCTCGGCTTGAAATTGCTTGATGTCAGTTTTCTCGATACAGGTTACCCTAGGGTCAAGCCGCAGCTTCCAGGCAAGTTGAGCGGTTCCAACGTCTAAGGCCGTGACATGTTCTGCGCCGATACTCAGCAAGCAATCCGTAAATCCCCCCGTACTCGCTCCCACATCAAGTGCAGTTTTTCCCTTAAATTCATCTTTTAAACTCAGATCTTCGATCGCTGAAAATAGCTTCTCACCGCCACGGCTTACAAATCGCCCCTCGTCGCGTAACCGAATTTGTGAATTCAGAGACACTTTAATGCCAGGCTTATCGATTCTTTGATCATCAACGATGACGTCTCCACTCATGATCAAGGCGCGCGCTGCGTTGGTTGAGTCAGCAAGCCCGATTGCGACCAGGTGATCGTCAAGCCGACGCTTTTCATGCTTTCCCATCTGCTCGCAGCCTATGCCTTGATCGTTACAAGTAATATGCCATTTTGTTTGATGTATCGCTTGTTCGTGCAAGCCAAGACTCAATACGTTGTTGTCCATCACTTAAAAAATGTTGGAAACGTACGCCGATTCCTCCCGATTGAATATGCCCGCCTTGAGATTTGATTTGAATTTGACGGACAACTTCACCTTTAGCGCGAACAGGTTTACTACTCGCGCCTAGCTGAATCTCTAAGTCTAACTGATCTCCGGACGGAATATCAAGGTCGGTGCTGAGGAGCAGGCCTGTCAGACTCATGTCGCCTACGTGGCAATTATAGGATTTGCCGCGCCAAGAGAACGTAACGTTGATTTGCGCTTGAACACGTTGTTGGCCACGCGTTTGGTGTGATAAAAGATTCTTTAACTTCTCAATGAAGTAGTCTCTTGGTAATGGCTGTTCAACGAATAAATCAGCCCCAGACTGCCTGGCAAGTTGTTTGATTTTTGGAGCAGACTGAACACTTGTCAATACCACGGGAATGGAGCTCCACTCGTTTGCTGCTTTGATCTTTTTTACAATCTCGGGGACATCAACCTTCGAATGGTCCATATTCATGACGATGATATCAACTGGCGTGGATTCGAGAGTCTTAGTTAAATCCTCGTAAGTGTTAGCTGTCTTCACGCTGATTCCCATTTTGCGATAGCCGGCTCGGTCGAGGTCACTCGTCAGTGTTTTTTCGTCGAGCGATAGCATGGTGATCTGTGACATAACTTCAAGCTCCTTTTGCCGTTAGACCATGACCCGATGGGGCCTCTGTCATCATCACGGGACCAGGTAGGATCTGATGCCCAGAAGAGGATTCGGATGATTTTTAAGGTAATCAAGTAAAAAAGAATAATTTTCTAATTTCTAGAATAAATCCGGGGGTTTGACGCAATGGACCTCGATATGAGCCAACATCATACCAGGCACTGAAGCCGATGTGTGAGATATCCAACCACGATAGCGAAGAGACAGAGGAAATGAGCCCAAGCAGTGACACAAACAAGCGACGTCTAAGGGCCTTTTTCTAAAACCACGAAACTTTCGATATGATACGTATTTGGGAAAAAATCTAGGGCGACAAAGCGCCTGATTCGGTAGTTCTGTCGGCAAAGTGAGCTCAAGTCGCGTGATAGAGTAGCGGGATCGCAGGAAACGTAAATGATGACCTCTGGATTAAGCTTCATTAACGGTATGAGACATTTGTACATGCCTTCGCGAGGAGGGTCAGCGATGATCATGTCATATCGAACACCTTGCTTTGCTGCGCGCCATAAAAATTTCTCTGTATCACCGGCATAATAGTTTGCGTTTTTGATGCCTCCTACGGCTGTATTATGTTGTGCCGTAGCGATTGCACGCTTTGAAAACTCAACGCCATCAATATGCTGGACGTCGCGGGCAAGTGGTAGGGACAGGTTCCCTGATCCGCAAAATACGTCTAGGACTCGTTTGGACGCATAGTGTTTTATTGTGTCAAGGACTAAACGCCGGACGGTATGATTGTGAGAGATGTTAATTTGCTGAAAAAGACCAGCAGCCGTATGAAACTGAATACCGAGGTCAGTTTCAAAGTGAAAGAATGGAGATTCATGAAGACGGCGTGACGACCCAGCCCAAGCAACCATGGGAATGGTCTGAAATCTTTCAATCAGACCGTCCATTTGAATTGATGTGTCATCAGCGTCATACACTGAAACAAGGAGGTGAGGAAAGCTATCGCTATAGGATGGCAGGTCTTGAATCTCGAACCGAAATTTTAGCTCCTGTTGAAGCTCCATAGAGCCAGTGATGTCACTAAAGTCTAAAGCAAGGAGGAATCTAACAAAGTGGTTGATTCG
>JBIKKO010000291.1:0-3099 GCA_044360315.1 Oligoflexales bacterium | reverse complement strand
GGTCCGAAAGAATTACAACTCGGAATATTTCTGGTTACCGCAATTTTTTTGGGATAATATGGGCAAAAGATTTAAGCGCTTTAGATGATGCTGGCACTTCAATCGGACAAAAAGAGTCTTTTTTTAGTTCGTTCAATCATCTAGATTAAATTTTGTTACCAAGAGGTAATTATGTCAAACTTCCTACCCATATTTTTTGATGCAGACCAGAATCGATTTGTTTTGGATCTCGATCGGGATGTATTTGATACTATCCAAGAAATTTTCTTCAATGCAGAAGAACTAATCGACCGCGAATTTAGCACGATAACGGGCATTGATTATGATGAAATATTTGATTTTAGAGATCGATATCTTCTTGAGTTTAAAGGCGAACCTATTTGCATCAAAGCGAGAGATCTGCTCCTAGTGCAAAAAGTTCTTATCCCTGACGCCTATCACGCGAGTGACTTAAAATTTAAAAACCTTGTCAAGGATTCGGATTGCTTGGTTGAAATTAGAAATCAGATGAACAAGCTATTTTCAGCTTTGAGAATTCATATTAAGTAATCCGTGCTATGAGTCTTAAGTTGTTTTGTTGGGGTGGCCATTTATGAAGAAAAAAGTCTTAATCTATATAGCCAGAAATAAAAATAATCAGACTGAATTACTTGTTTTTCAACATCGAGACTTCCCTGAGGCAGGGATTCAAGTACCCGGAGGTACTGTTAAAGTGAATGAAAGACCAGATGACGCCGCTATTCGCGAAACCAAGGAGGAATCTGGTGTCTCTATCGATTCCCCTAAATTAGCTGGAGTCTTCAACTGGTTTAGACGAGATAAAGGGGAGTTTCAGGAAAGACACATTTTTCATGTTCATCTATCTAACTCTGCGGATTCATGGACCCACAAAGTAGCCGGAAATAATGAAGACGAGGACCGTGATCTGATTTTTAACTTTTATTGGGTCCCGATTACCGATGGAGTTAATATCCTCGCGGGGCAGCAAGGACTTTATCTCCCTAAATTGGGTTTATAAATAATCCATATTTCCGATAGTCTACCTCCACTCACTGTTGGCCAATCCCACGAGTTAAGCGAAGCTTAACGAGCGTATGGGAGCTGCTCCTAGTCTCGTCATTGCAAGCACGACGCCTGGCAAAGTCATCCCCAGATGAACGAAGTGAGTCGTCGGGGATCTGTTCTACGCAGCAGTGTTTTAAGGTATGGTGGCACTTGTTTATTAGCAAGTCCAATGGATCATAAGACTGTTAAAAAAGTGTCTCTGATGCTGCTTGAGGTGGGAAAAATTCCCAAAAAGTTCAAAGAAGTGAGTCCAGAATACGAGATCTCATCGTTGGACGACGACACTCTTGAAGTCATCATCGACACACTTGAGTTAACTTAGGGCGAGTTGGTTCGAGCGTTGTCGCTACCCAACCCGCCTACATTGAGGTCGCCACTTGAATTCATTGTAGGACTCTAGTATCATAAAAAAGTCGCGACTTTTTTATGATAGGCAATTCAATATGATAACATCCCGATACTTAACCGATTTTATCGCATCCGACCTCGACAAGAAAATCACCTTACTCTCGGGACCACGCCAATCTGGAAAAACAACGCTCTCAAAATCACTGCCATTTAACGCGATTGAGTATCTGAATTTTGACGAAGTAGGCCAGAGAAACAAAATTATAAGGAAAGATTGGTCTCGCAAGGCAGATCTATTGGTCTTCGATGAGCTCCACAAGATGAACAAATGGAAGTCCTGGATCAAGGGGCTTTACGATACAGAAGGAGTTCGCCCACGTATTCTGGTTACTGGTTCAGCGCGCTTAGACATTTTTAGAAAAGGCAGTGATTCGCTTGCTGGCAGACACTTCCTCTACCGAATGCATCCTTTTTCCGTCGCGGAGCTCAAGTCAACAGATACCCCCGAGATCGCTCTGCAGGGTATTTTGGAACGCGGTGGATTTCCAGAGCCGTATTTATCTAGATCGGATCAGGATGCCAGGCGTTGGCGCAATACCCATCTTGATGTCATAGTTCGACAGGATCTACTCGATTTAGAGCAAGTCCGAAATATTGTCGGCGTTGAGACTCTAATTGAGCTACTGGCAAATCGAGTCGGCGCGCCAATCTCATTTCGGAATTTAGCTCAAGATTTGCAAGTGACACCCCAAACCGTTCAACGTTGGGTACTTCTGTTAGAGAGACTATTTGTAGTTTTTATAGTTCGACCTTATTCAAAAAACCTCGCGAGAGCTTTGCTTAAAGAACCTAAAATTTATTTTTATGACACAGGTCGAGTCTCCGATTCAGGCGGGGCAAGGCTTGAAAACGCTGTGGCCTGCGCATTACTGAAACGCGCGAATTTCTTGACTGATACTCAAGGAAAGAAGGCCGAGGTTTACTATTTACGGGACAAGGAACAACGAGAGGTTGATTTTTTGACTGTGCTCGAAAATAAGCCGGAATATATGATTGAGGTTAAAACTTCTGACGAGCAATTTTCACCGCATCTTCGTTATTTCGCGGAGAGAGTCGCTCACGTGGAGGCACTCCAATTGGTGCACAAGCTACATAGGCCAAGTGCAAATAAATTCGGTTCGGTTCAGAATGCCGCCATGTGGTTATCCGGACTTGAAGCGTAGTCAGCAAGGGCGATCAAGAAAGCTTCCTTTGGGATGTTTTTTCATCTCGATGACCCACATTACTCGACTGCTTTTGATTGACGTTAGATTCAATTATTTTGACTGTATTTCGTCACGTGAATGGCCATTAATTCTCATGCTCTTATTGAGCTGTACGAGCGTATCTTTCACTTTAAAAAAACGATCTTTTCCACTGCCCAGGATAGCGACGGTCTGCCATTTTAAACATGGTAACTCTGTGTCGTTTCGTATTTGAAGTTCTGCAACTGCCGAATTGCATCAAAACTGACCCCCCCAGTTGCATGATACTGACCCCCTCGGTTGTATCAATGTTGACCCCTGCTGTTGCATCCTTTGTGGCGCGGCCTTATAGAACCCCCTTCGAACTTATGGAGGTATGGGTATGAAAGGAAAGAGCCACGCTATGATCGACCAGATTCGTCTTTTGCACGCCAACGGGCAC